>NZ_VMNX01000201.1 GCF_009377235.1 Streptomyces acidicola | reverse complement strand
TATAAGAGACAGCCCCCGCCTCACCGGCCTCGCCCGCCTCGTGCCTCCCCCTCAGCTCATGGACGACCCCGAAGGCGGCCGCGGTCAGCGGTACGGCGAGCAGCAGGCCGAGGATCCCGGCGACGGACGCACCCGCCGTGAGGGTGACCATGACGACGGCCGGGTGCATCTGGACCGTACGGCTCTGGACCATCGGCTGGAGGACGTGCCCCTCCAGGAGCTGCACGGCGACGATGATCCCGAGCGCCCACAGCGCGATGACGAACCCGCGGTCGGCGAGCGCGACGAGCACGGCCACGGCACCGGAGAGGAAGGCGCCGAGATACGGGATGTACGCGCCCACGAAGACCAGCGCGCCCAGCCCGACGGCCCCCGGGACCTTGAGGATCAGCAGCCCCACGGTGACGCAGACGGAGTCGATCAGGGCGATGAAGGTGGTCCCCCGCATGAACCCCTCGACGGCGTGGAAGGCCCGCCGGGCCATGGCCTCCACGGTGCCGGCCGTGCCGCCGGGGGCCACGGCGCGCAGGGCGTCCCCGGCCCGGTGGAAATCACGGAGGAAGAAGAAGACGAGCAGCAGCGCCAGCACCGCCATGGCGATCGCCTCGCCGACGACGCTGACTCCGCTGAGCACACCGGAGGCGGCCGTCCCCCCGAATTTGCCCAGCAGCTTCGGGGCGTTGGTGGCCAGGTCCTCCAGCGAGGTACCGGCCGGCCCGAAGCGCGTGGCGATGGAGCGTGCCGCTTCCCTGAGCGAGTGGACGATCTGGTCACCGGCGTCGACGATCGCGGCGACGACGACGTAGACGGCCCCGCCGACCACGGCCACGACGGCGACACAGGTGAGCGCCGCCGCGATCGACCGGTGGACCCCCGCCGCGACGAGGCGCCGGTGCATCGGCCGCAGCAACGCGGTCCCGAGCAGCGCGAGCAGCACCGGCACCACGGCCGTCCGGAACCCGACGCAGAGCCGGATCGCGACGTAGACGACCCCGGCGACGAGCAGGACGACGGCACACCAGGCGGCGAGGCGGCGGACGGAGTCGGGGAGCAGGGGCCCGGGGTCCGGGCCGAGCGGCTTGGTGTCCTGCACACCTCCAGCCGACCACGCCGGACCGGCCCTGTCGTGCGCGAACGGCCCGCCCGGGTGACACACCCGGCGGCGACGGCGGACCACTCTTCGTGAGGCCGGTGTCCCGGCGCGAACGCTTTCTGCTCCGCCCGACAAGTAAGAGGGTGAGACCGCCTGCTTCGGCGGTCGGAGATGGAGGCCCTGTGACCAGGGAAGTACGTACGGACGCGGCAGCCGACCGACATACGGGCAGGGACGACGAACTGCTGCTGCGCTCGAAGCAGGACCCGACGGCGTTCGAACCGCTCGTGGCCCGCCACTCGGCAGCGCTGCACGGCTATCTCGTACGGCGCGCCCCTGACGCGGCCGACGACCTGCTCTCGGAGCTGTGGCTGCGCGCGTACGCGGGCCGGCACGGCTTCGACGCGGCACGCGGGACAGCCAGAGCCTGGCTGTTCGGGGTGGCCCGCCATGTCCTGGCGGCGCACTGGCGCCGGCTGGAGACCGAGGCGCCGCCAGGCTCAGCGCGGTTCACGGAGGGCATCGTCAGCGACCCGTGGCACGCCGTCGACCAGCGGCTGGACGCCGCCGCGGTCTCGCCGGTGCTGCGCCACGCCCTGGCCAAGCTGCCCGCCGTCGAACGGGAGTTGATGCTGCTCATCGCGTGGGAGCAGCTCACCCCCACCGAGGCCGCCTCGGTCGTCGGCATCCGCCCGGGCACTGCCCGCTCCCGGCTGCACCGCGCCCGTACCCGACTGCGCGAGCGGCTCGGCGCCCTCGTCTCCTCCACTCAGACGTCCAAGACAGGAGAGTCCGCATGACCGCCCGCAGCCACACCAGTCACACCAGCCACACCGTCAACACCGACCACGCGAAGGACCACCTCGACTTCCCCGGAGCGGAGGCCCTGATGGCTGTCGGCCGGGTGGAGCCGCCGAACGCCGAGACGGTGGCGGCGGCGCAGGCCGTCCTCCGCGCGGCGATCGAGCGGGACACCGAGGCCGCCGCTCACACCCCCGCCGCCGACACCCCGTCGGCCGTGCGCCCCCGTCGCCGCGCGGGCCTCGCCGGGTTGTCCTTCCGCCCCCGCGTCGTGGTCACGGCGCTGGCCGCGGCCGTCGCCGCCGGTGCCGTCGCGTACCCGGGTCTCACCGCGACCGACAGCGCATCGTCGCAACCCCCACGGGCCGCCTCGGCCAAGGCGTTCCTCAACGACATGGCACAGGTCGCGGCCTCCGCCCCCGCCACCGAGGCCCCGTACTGGAAGACCACCCTCAACCTCACCGTCCCGGCGGACGGCGAGAAGGAGAGCACGCACACCCGGTATCTGGACCGGAAGGGGAAGTCCACCGAGGTGAACCCGGACGGGTCCACCAAGGTCGTCTCCACGGGCGCCGCGTACGCCGTCGGCGACCGGGCCCTCGACTGGAACCAACTCGACGAGCTCCCCACCGACCCCAAGGCTCTCGCCGCGCTGCTCCCCTTCTCCAACTCCACCGACGGCAAGGCCAAGAGCACCTTCGACAACGCCACCGCCCTCCTGGGCGAGTCCCCGGCCGGCCCCGACCTGCGCGCGGCGCTCTACCGCGTCCTGGCCGACCTCCCCGGGGCCAAGGTCACCGGCCCCGCCAAGGACGTCACCGGCCGTACGGGCACGGCTCTGGAATGGGAGGCCAGGTCCGTCACCATCCGCCTGATCGTGAACCCCAAGACCGGAGACCTTCTGGAGGAGACGGAGACCGCCCCCGGGACCGGCGCCCTCCAGGCCCGCTACACCTACCTGACCAACGCCCCCGCCGACCGCATCGGCTGACCCCACCCGCCGACCACGCCCGGGTCTCACGGCGCGGTCGGCGGGTCCGCGGTCAGTGGGAGGCCACCGACCTGCCGGTGCAGGGCGGCGAGCGGTGCGGCGAGCGGTGCTTGGCCCGTTCCTTCCGGACCGGACTCGCCAGGTGCGGTCCCAGCGAGGCCTAGAGTCCGCCCTCGGACATCCCGTGCACAGCCGGAATGGTCCCCAGCCGCCCCTTCTGGAAGTCATCGAACGCCTGCTGAAGTTCTGCCTTGGTGTTCATGACGAACGGGCCGTAGTGGGCCATCGGCTCACGGATCGGCTGGCCGCCCAGCAGCACGACCTCCATGTCCGGCGTGTGCGAGTCCTGCTTCTCGTCCGCGCGGACGGTCAGCGAGGCACCGGCACCGAAGACGGCGGTCTGGCCGAGGTGGATCGGACGGCGCTCGGCACCGACCGAGCCCTTGCCCGCCAGCACGTACGCGAGGCCGTTGAAGTCCTCGCGCCACGGCAGCGTGATCTCCGCGCCGGGTGCCAGCGTCGCGTGGATCATCGTGATCGGTGTGTGCGTGATGCCGGGGCCGTCGTGGCCGTCCAGCTCACCGGCGATGACGCGCAGCAGCGCGCCGCCGTCCGGCGAGGTCAGGAGCTGCACCTGGCCACCACGGATGTCCTGGTAGCGCGGCGCCATCATCTTGTCCTTGGCCGGGAGGTTCACCCACAGCTGGAGTCCGTGGAAGAGGCCGCCCGACATGACGAGCTGCTCCGGCGGCGCCTCGATGTGGAGGAGGCCGGAGCCGGCCGTCATCCACTGGGTGTCGCCGTTGGTGATGGTGCCGCCACCGCCGTTGGAGTCCTGGTGGTCGAAGACCCCGTCGATGATGTACGTGACGGTCTCGAAGCCGCGGTGCGGGTGCCAGGGGGTCCCCTTCGGCTCTCCGGGCGCGTACTCCACCTCTCCCATCTGGTCCATCATGATGAACGGGTCGAGGTGGCGGTAGTTGATCCCGGCGAACGCCCTGCGCACCGGGAAGCCCTCGCCCTCGAATCCGCTCGGCGCGGTGGTGACGGTGAGCACGGGGCGGGCCACGGCGTCGGCGGGTGCGGTCACGCGGGGCAGCGTCAGCGGGTTCTCGACGGTTACTGCAGGCATGTCGGTACCTCCTTGTGCGCTCAGGTTAGTTGATTGTTGAACTTTCTGCCAGCCCCAACACAGAACGCCCGGAGGGCATTCCCTCCGGGCGTCCCGGTCGTGACGGCGGTGCTGAGCGTCAGCCACCCGCGAAGTGACGGCGTCCAGCCGCCCGCGTTTCACCGAACCATGGCCTAGCCGTACATGCGCCGCATCGCGAAATCGACCATCTGCTCGACCGCCTTCGCGTCGAACACCATGCGGTGCTCACCCTCCATGTCGAGCACGAAGCCGTAGCCGGTGGGCAGCAGGTCGATGACCTCGGCGCCGGTGATCACGAAGTACTTGGACTCCTTGCCGGCGTACCGGCGCAGCTCCTTGAGCGAGGTGAACATCGGGATCACGGGCTGCTGGGTGTTGTGCAGCGCGAGGAAGCCGGGGTTGTCACCGCGCGGGCAGTAGACCTTGGACGTCGCGAAGACCTGCTGGAAGTCCTCGGCGGACGTCTGCCCCGTGGTGAAGGCGCGCACCGCGTCCGCGAGCGACGGCGGGGACGGCTCGGGGTACAGCGGCTGCTGCTGCCCGTACCCGCCGCCCATCGGCTGCTGCGGCGGTGGGGCGTACTGCTGCTGAGGGTCTGTACCACCTGTCGGCTGCCCGTATCCGTACATGCCGCAAAGAGTAACCAGTCACAGTTGCCCCGATCGGGCTTGCTTCTTATTACCGGTGGGTAGCATCATCGTAGCCGTAGCTACTTGTTAGTAAACGAACTAGCCGCGAGGAGTCAGTGCCTCGCCGATCTCTCCACGGAGCTGTCGCCATGGGGCACTACAAGTCGAATCTCCGCGACATCGAGTTCAACCTCTTCGAAGTACTCGGTCGCGACAAGCTGTACGGCACCGGCCCGTTCGCGGAGATGGACGCGGACACCGCCAGGAGCATCCTGGAAGAGCTCACCCGCCTCGCGGAGAACGAGCTGGCCGAGTCCTTCACGGACGCCGACCGCAACCCGCCGGTCTTCGACCCGGAGACCGGCAGCGCTCCGGTCCCGGCGTCCTTCAAGAAGAGCTACAAGGCCTTCATGGACTCGGAGTACTGGCGTCTGGGCCTGCCCGAGGAGGTCGGCGGCACGACCGCTCCGCCGTCCCTGATCTGGGCGTACGCGGAGCTGATCCTCGGCGCCAACCCGGCGATCTGGATGTACGCCTCCGGCCCGGCCTTCGCCCGCATCCTCTTCGACGAGGGCACCGAGGAGCAGCGGAAGATCGCCGGGATCGCGGTCGAGCGGACCTGGGGCTCCACCATGGTGCTCACCGAGCCGGACGCCGGTTCGGATGTGGGCGCCGGGCGCACCAAGGCCGTCCCGCAGGAGGACGGTTCCTGGCACATCGAGGGCGTGAAGCGCTTCATCACGTCCGGTGAGCACGACATGGAGGAGAACATCCTCCACTACGTCCTGGCCCGCCCGGAGGGTGCCGGGCCCGGCACGAAGGGGCTCTCCCTCTTCCTCGTGCCCAAGTACCTCTTCGACGTCGAGACCGGCGAGCTGGGCGAACGCAACGGCGTGTACGCCACGAACGTCGAGCACAAGATGGGCCTGAAGGCCTCCAACACCTGCGAGATGACCTTCGGCGACCGTCACCCCGCCAAGGGCTGGCTGATCGGCGACAAGCACGACGGCATCCGCCAGATGTTCCGCATCATCGAGTTCGCGCGGATGATGGTCGGCACGAAGGCGATCTCCACTCTGTCGACGGGCTACCTGAACGCGCTGGAGTACGCCAAGGAGCGCGTCCAGGGCCCGGACCTGGCGGACTTCATGGACAAGAGCGCCCCCAAGGTCACCATCACGCACCACCCGGACGTGCGCCGCTCGCTGATCACGCAGAAGGCGTACGCGGAGGGCATGCGTGCCCTCGTCCTCCACACGGCGTCGGTGCAGGACGCCATCGCCGTCAAGGAGGCGAACGGCGAGGACGCCTCGGCGGAGCACGCGCTGAACGACCTGCTCCTGCCGATCGTCAAGGGCTACGGCTCCGAGAAGGGCTACGAGCAGCTCGCCCAGTCGCTGCAGACCTTCGGCGGCTCGGGCTTCCTGCAGGAGTACCCGATCGAGCAGTACATCCGCGACGCCAAGATCGACACCCTGTACGAGGGCACGACCGCCATCCAGGGCCAGGACTTCTTCTTCCGGAAGATCGTCCGCAACCAGGGTGCCGCGCTGAACTCGCTCGCCGAGGAGATCAAGAAGTTCCTGGCGCTCGGCGAGGGCGGCGAGGAACTGGCCGGTGCCCGCGACCACCTCGCCAAGGCCGCGGTGGAGCTGGAGGCGATCGTCGGCCTGATGCTGACGGACCTCGCGGCCACCGAGCAGGACGTCAAGAACATCTACAAGGTGGGGCTCAACACGACCCGCCTGCTGATGGCCTCCGGTGACGTGGTCGTCGGCTACCTGCTCCTGAGGGGCGCGGCGGTGGCCGCCGAGAAGCTCCGGTCCGGAGCCTCCGCGAAGACCGTGTCTTCCAAGGATGTGGCCTTCTACACGGGCAAGATCGCGGCGGCGAAGTTCTTCGCGGCCAACGTCCTGCCGGGGGTGACCCTGGCCCGCAAGGTCTCCGAGGGCGTGGACCTGGACCTGATGGAGCTGGACGAGACGGCGTTCTAGGACCCGCCTTGGCCGCCCCGCAGGGCGGTTGATACCCCTTCCAGCCGAGTTGGGCGGCTAAGCGGAACCTGTCCGTCCGGTCAGGATTCCGACTCTCCACAGCCCCCTTACGAGGGCCCGCTCCCCATCCCCGGGAGCGGGCCCTCGTACGTCGTTAAGGTGAACCCATGAGCAGCACAGGCGCCCGCTTCGACCGCGGCCACACCGACGACCTCATGACCTTCCTGGCGGCCAGTCCGTCGCCGTACCACGCCGTGGCGAACGCCGCCGAGCGGCTGGAGAAGGCCGGCTTCCGCCAGGTCGCGGAGACGGACGCATGGGACGGCACGGCCGGCGGCCGGTATGTGCTGCGCGGCGGCGCCATCGTCGCCTGGTACGTCCCCGAGGGCGCCGAGCCGCACACCCCGTTCCGTATCGTGGGCGCGCACACCGACTCCCCCAACCTGAGAGTGAAGCCGCTGCCCGACAGCGGCGCGCACGGCTGGCGTCAGGTCGCCGTCGAGATCTACGGGGGTCCGCTGCTCAACTCCTGGCTGGACCGCGACCTGGGCCTCGCCGGCCGCCTCTCCCTCCGCGACGGCTCGACCCGCCTCGTGAACATCGACCGCCCGCTGCTCCGGGTCCCCCAGCTCGCCATCCACCTGGACCGCTCGGTGTCGTCCGAGGGTCTCAAGCTCGACAAGCAGCGCCATCTGCAGCCGATCTGGGGCCTCGGGAACGACGTCCGCGACGGCGACCTCATCGCCTTCCTGGAGCGGGAGTCGGGCCTGGACTCCGGCGCCGTCACGGGCTGGGACCTGATGACGCACTCCGTCGAGGCGCCGGCCTACCTGGGCCGCGACAAGGAACTCGTGGCGGGCCCGCGCATGGACAACCTGCTGTCGGTACACGCGGCCACGGCGGCGCTCGTCGCGATCGCCACCGCCGATGCCGCCGGTGATGTGGCGCTGCCCTGCATCCCCGTCCTCGCGGCCTTCGACCACGAGGAGAACGGCTCGCAGTCGGACACGGGCGCGGACGGCCCGCTGCTCGGCTCGGTGCTGGAGCGCTCGGTGTTCGCCCGCGGCGGCTCGTACGAGGACCGGGCGAGGGCCTTCGCGGGCAGCGTCTGTCTGTCCTCCGACACGGGCCACGCCGTCCACCCCAACTACGCCGAGCGGCACGACCCGACGCACCACCCGCGCGCGGGCGGCGGGCCCATCCTCAAGGTGAACGTCAACAACCGCTACGCCACGGACGGTTCGGGCCGCGCTGTGTTCGCCGCCGCCTGCGACAAGGCGGGCGTCCCCTTCCAGTCCTTCGTCTCCAACAACTCGATGCCCTGCGGGACGACGATCGGTCCCATCACGGCGGCCCGCCACGGCATCAAGACCGTCGACATCGGCGTGGCCATCCTGTCGATGCACAGTGCGCGGGAGCTGTGCGCCGCGGATGACCCGTATCTGCTGGCGAACTCGTTGGTGGCGTTCCTGGAAGGGTGAGGCGGCGGCCTCCGGCCGAATCCAGGGGTCCTTCTGAATTCAGGGGACGGGTCCATCCGACCCGCTCCCGGCTGACGGAGTCTCCGAGCGAATGGCTGTGACCAGCACTTTCCAACCAGGCCCCAGGGATTGGTTCGGACGGCCCTAGTCGACCCTGACCACGTACTTGCCCCGTACCCCGCCCGCCTCCAGCGCCCGGTGCGCCGCCGCTGTCTCCTCCAGCGGGAAGACCGTGTCCACCGCCGGGCGCAGCTTCCCCTCCGCCACCTGGCGGGCGAGGTCGTCGAGGAGAGCCCGCTTGGGGTTGCCGCTGAAGAAGCGCACCCGGCCGCGTCCGTACACGGCGCTGGCCGCGATGTAGCCGAGCGAGGCCGCGGGCCGCGTCAGGTCGAAGGCGATGGTGACCATGCGTCCGCCGGGCTTCAGCAGGCGCCGGAAGGCGGGCAGGTCGGTGCCCGCCGTGTCGAGGACCACGTCGAACAGGTCCAGTTCCGCCGGCAGAACGGTCCGGTGGTCGAAGGCGTGGCGGGCGCCGAGCGTGCGGACGAAGTCGAGGTTGGCGGCGCGGGCCAGGGCCGTGACCTCGGCGCCGTACGCCTGTCCGAGCTGCACGGCGGCGTTGCCGACGCCGCCCGCCGCACCCCGTACGAGCAGTCGTTCGCCGGGGCGCAGCGCTGCCTTGTCGCGGAGCGCGGTGACGGCCGTGGTGGCCACGGGCAGCGTGGCGGCGGCCACCAGGTCCAGTCCGTCCGGGACCCGGCCGAGCCGCTCGGCCGGCACCGTCACGTACTCGGCGGCGCTGCCGAATCCGGAGGTGCGGCCCACGGCGCCCCACACCCGGTCGTCGACCACGACGCCCGTCGCGCCGGTGCCGAGTGCGGCGACCTCGCCGGTGAAGTCCAACCCGATGCGCTGCGGGAACTTCTGGCCGGTGACGAGGCGGAGGCGGCCGGAACGGGCCGCCAGTTCGCTGCCGTTGACGCTGAACGCGCGCACCCGTACGAGGACCTCGCCGGGTGCCGGTTCGGGGCGTGGTACCCGGCCCACATACAGCACCTCAGGGCCGCCGAAGCGGTCGAACAGTACTGCTTTCATCATGCGGTCGTGCATCGTTCTCACCTTCGCCAACAGCGGCCGTGCAGGGGGATCTGGGCGCCGAGCGTAGGCTGCGAACCGGACGACATCGTCCGTTTGACCGGAGGTGAGAGACAGTGGTGGGGGAATCCTCTCGGATCGCGAGCCAGGACGGGCTTCGGGCGGACGCCCGGCGCAACCGGGGGCGCATCCTCGTCGCCGCCCGCGCGGTCTTCGCCGAGCACGGGATCGATGCGCCCATGGCGACCGTGGCCCGACGGGCGGGCGTCGGCGTGGCGACGCTGTACCGGCGTTTCCCTACCCGGGACGCCCTGGTGCGGGCCGCGTTCGCGCAGCAGATGGAGACCTGCGCCCGGGCGCTCACCGAGGCGCTGGACGACCCCGACCCGTGGCGGGGCTTCCAGCGGCTGATCGAGACGGCCTGCGAACTCCAGCGGGAGGAAAGGGGGTTCCCGGCCGCGTTCGTCGCGGCATTCCCGGACAGTACGGTGGATCACGCACGGGCCCGGCAACGGGCCGAGCGGGACCTCATGACCCTGGTCCGCAGGGCCCAGGCGGCGGGCGCGCTGCGGGCCGACTTCCACCCCTCCGACATCGCCGTGGCCCTGTTGTCCCACTGCGCTCTGGTCACCGCGCTGCCCCACGATCGTGCGGCGTCCCGACGCCTGGTGGCGTACCTGCTCCAGTCGTTCCGTGCCGAGGCGGCCCACGGTGCGCTGCCCCCGCCGAGCGCGCTGTCGCTGCGCAGCCTTCCGCTGGCGGCCGACGGCTCACAGGGAGCGCAGCCATCCAATACAGCCCAGCGCACCTGACCTGCCAATACAGCCCAGCGCACCTGACCTGCGATTACGCGGAGTCGTTCACTCGGCACGCTTCGCATTGGACGCCTCGGCATGGGCACCGGCCTCCCGGGTACCCGGTGCCGACCGGAACCCGGAACACCGGAACACCGGAACACCGGAACCGGACAGGGAGGCAGTAACTCATGGGCCTGGGCGGATGCATCATTCTGATCGCCGTGGGGGCCATCCTCACCTTCGCCACCGACTGGGACATGCAAGGGGTCAACCTCGACGTGGTCGGCGTCATCTTCATGATCGTCGGACTGATCGGGGTCACGACGTTCAGCAGCATCGCCAAGCGGCGGCGCGTGGTGGTGCCGCCCGCGACGCCAGTGATCGACGAGCAGGGGCACCACCATCACCGCGACGGGTACGGAGGCGTGTGAGTGTGAGTGCGGAGCCCTGTCGCGCTCCCGCGCGACGCCCGGTCAGACGTCCTCGTCCATCCCCGCCAGCACCAGCGGAAGCCGGTCCGCCCCGCCCTCCGTGACACGGATCGGTACGCCCCAGTCCTGCTGGTGGACGTGGCACGCCGGGTACTCGTTCGCGGGGTCGTCGTCGCAGGACGCCGCCATCGCCGAGACGTGCAGCACACCCTCGGACACGGCGGGGTCGAGCTCGATCGTGCGGGAGAGATCCGTGTCCGCGCCCTCGCCCTTCAGGATCAGCTCGGGCGGGGTGGAGGAGACGAGGAGCCGGGTCGACGGGCCGTAGCGTGTGTCGAGCTTCTGGCCCTTCGGGGCCTGGAAGACGATGTCCAGCCGGAGCGTGCCGGGCGCGACGTCGGTGGCCGCGCGCTGGGTGCGGTGGGCCACCGAGTCGACCTGCACGGCCTCCTCGGGCAGCCGCAGCCGGGTCAGCCGGTGGCGGGCCGATTCGACGACCACGATGTCGTCGCCGACCAGTACCGCGTCCGACGGCTCCCGCAAGTCCGTGGCGAGCGTGGTCACCTCGCCCGTCGCCGGGTCGTAACGGCGCAGGGCGTGGTTGTACGTGTCGCTGACCGCGACCGAGCCGTCCGGCAGGGCCGTCACGCCCAGCGGGTGCTGGAACAGGGCCTGTCCGGCGGCGCCGTCACGGTGCCCGAAGTCGAACAGCCCGGTGCCGACGGCCGTGTGGACCGCTCCGTCCCGGTCCACCCAGCGCAGCGCGCTCGTCTCGGAGTCGGCCAGCCACAGCCGGTCCCCGTCCGCCGACACCGCGAGACCCGAGGGCTGGGCGAACCATGCCTCGGGGCCGGGGCCGTCGACCAGCCCCTCGTTGGTCGTGCCCGCCGCCACCGCGACCGTGCCCTCGGCCGGGTCGTACGTCCACAGCTGGTGGACGCCGGCCATGGCGATCCACACCCGCCCCTCGAAGACCGCGACGTCCCACGGGGACGACAGGTCCACCTCGTTCGCCGGACCGGACGTCGGCGAGCCTTGCCACCACTGGCGGCCCGTGCCCGCGAGGGTGGTGACCTCACCGGTGGCCGGGTCCAGGCGCCGCAGGGCGTGGTTGACGGTGTCGGCGACGACCACGGAGCCGTCGTCCAGCAGCGCCAGGCCCTGTGGTTCGCTGAAGCTCGCCGTCACGCCCGCACCGTCCGCGAAGCCCCGGACGCCCGAGCCGATGCGCCGGACGACGGTCTCCCCGTCCGCCGCGAGCTCCACCAGCTGGTGCCGGGTGGTGTCACTGATCAGGAAGGTCCCGGAGGGCAGCAGCAGCGCCTTGCCGGGGAAGCGCAACACCGTGGGCTCCGGCTCCGGAGCCACGTACGGACCGTCGCCGCGGCGCAGCGTGCCCTTCGCCGCGTGCTCAGCCTCCAGCTCCTCGACCAGCCGCGCGATCGCGTGCGCGTGCCCCTCGCCGGCGTGCTGCGCGACCACGTACCCCTCGGGGTCGATCACCACCAGCGTCGGCCAGGCCCGTACCGCGTACTGCTTCCAGGTGGCGAGCTCGGGGTCGTCGAGGACGGGGTGCTCGACGCCGTACCGCTCGACCGCGTCCACGACCGCCCGGTGGTCGGCCTCGTGCACGAACTTCGGCGAGTGGACGCCGATGACCACCACCGTGTCCCGGTGCTTCTCCTCCAGTTCGCGGAGCTCGTCCAGGACGTGGAGGCAGTTCACGCAACAAAATGTCCAAAAATCTACAACAACGCACTTACCTCGCAGGTCGGCGAGGGTCAGCTCTTTGCCTCCCGTGTTCAGCCAGCCGCCCTTGCCGATCAGCTCGGGGGCGCGGACACGGGCACGGCGCGGGGCGGGAGAGGCAGCGTTCATGCGTCAAGGGTGCCATCCCTGGCTGGGGAGACTTGCGCCACGCCTACGCGGGAAACGGCGTCCAGTGACACCACCCACTCACGCGGGGGAGCGCCGTAAGCGGGACGCTGATTCCCGGGCGACCCGGGAACCAGCGGACTCGCGGCACTACTACCGGGCAGGATTCAGGCGGCACCCCAGATGGCACCCAGAGGGCTGACCGTGCCGTAGTTGTCGAGTGGTTGGACGGTGACGTGGCCGTCGAGCGGCTGCACAGTGCCGTAGCTGTCGAGCGGCTGGACGGCACCCCAGTTGTCGGTGGGCTGGGCCGTGCTCCAGTTGTCCGTGGGCTGGGCCGTGCTCCAGTCGTCCGCCGATGCCGGTGCTGCGGCTGCCAGGGCCAGCGCCGTGGCAGTGCCGAAGGCGGCCAGCAGGATCCGCGGGCTCAAAGTTCTCATAATGGCCTTCCTGTAATGGGTCGTCGTGGTGAGGTTTCCGGGTTGTCGGGGCCGGCCGAGTCGGATGCAGCGACCGTTCGGGAGGCTCATCCCTTGATCGCTCTCATACAGGTGGCGGCGACGTAGCGGGCGACCTTTCCGAACGTGACCCAGGTGGAGGAGGTCTTCCCGCACGCTGTGCAAGTCCCGCCCTTGAGCGTGCTGACGACTTGGTTGCCGCATACCGAGTCACCTCGGGAGGGGCTGCCGGTGATGTCGCCGAACGTCGACGGCTGACTGCGGACGTTCACTGTCTGAGCCGCCACATATGTGGTGCACGAAGCGGCTTTGACAGGCGCTGCCGCTGCCGGGCCCACTGCTGCGATGCCGCTCGCGTCGATCACGACTGTCGCGAGGGCGGCCACGGCCACCGAAGAGCCACGCTTGCCGAGCAGATCGAGACCGCGGCCTCTTGCACGTTCACTGCTATCGGCGTTTGCACGCTCAGGATGTGACATTCAACCGCCCCCGATTGCTGTACTTCGAGGCTGTCAGGACGGGCGGGGCCGTGTCGTTGACTCTCCGTCGACAGTTCTTTGATGTTCCGTCCACGGCCGGGCAGCCCTCCCGCTGGTACGCCGACCGCGCATCACACCGCCCCTCCCTGTCACGTTCCGTAGCCGATACCGCACCGGATGCGTACGGGGGGCGTTGGAGGGATATTCGACGCAAGCAGGGGGGCGACTCCGAGGAGCAGTTCCATGGCACACGAGACCAGCGGCCCCCGCACCCGCGACCGCACCGCGCACCAGGACGGCAGGCACGCCCCGTACGAGGATCACGAGCGCGAGCCGATGGACATGCCCGAGCTGCACGGCACCCAGGAGGAACCGCGCCGCTCCTACGACGACGGATGGGACGCGGACATACGGGAGGGCTACCGGTAGCCGACGGACCGGACCGGCGCGGGGCGCCCGGAGTGCTCCGGGCGCCCCGCCCATTCCGAGGCTCCCCCTCAGCCCAGTGCGTGTCCCGTCGTCGCGTCCACATGGTCCGGGACCTCGTCGTGGCGGTCGCCCACGCTGAGTGTCCCCGACGGCTCGAACACCAGAATCGAGGCGCCCTCCGGCGCGATCGGCTTGTGCTCGGTCCCGCGCGGGACGGTGAAGACCGACCCCCTGGGCAGTACGACGGTCCGTTCACCGGCCGACTCTCGCAGCGCGATGTGCAGTTCGCCGTCCAGCACCAGGAAGAACTCGTCGGTGTGGTCGTGCGCGTGCCACACGTGCTCGCCGGACACCTTGGCGACGCGTACGTCGTAGTCGTTGACGGTCGTGACGACCCGGGGGCTCCACAGGGCGTCGAAGGACGCGAGGGCCTTGGCGAGAGAAAGCGGTTCCGTGGGTTCCATACGGTCATCGTCGGGGCTTCCGCCCGCCCGTACGAGTGCTAGAAATCGCATATGGCGCAAGGATCCTCGCACGCACACACATCGACCCCGCACCGTGTCGCGGTGATCGTCGATGAGGGCACGAACCCGTTCGAGGTGGGCGTCGCCACCGAGCTGTTCGGCCTGCCACGGCCCGAACTCGGGCTCGCGCGGCCGCTGTACGAGCTCACGCTGTGCGCACCGGCGCCGGACATCCGGATGAACCACGGGTTCTTCAGGCTCTCCGGTGTGGCGGGGCTGGACGCCGTCGACTCCGCGGACACCCTCCTCGTACCGGGCCGCCCGGACAACGTCGTGCCGCGCGCCGCCTCCGTACGGGACGCCATCCGCCGCACCCACGCGCGCGGGGCCCGCATCGTGAGCTTCTGCACGGGTTCCTTCGCGCTCGCCGAGGCCGGGCTGCTCGACAACCGCCGCGCCACGACACACTGGCGCTGGGCGGACTCCTTCCGCAAGCTCCACCCGAAGGTCCTGCTGGAGCCGGACGTGCTCTTCGTGGACGAGGGCGACGTGCTGAGCTCGGCCGGCAGCGCGGCGGCGCTCGACCTGGGGCTGCACCTGATCCGCCGCGACCACGGCGCCGAGATCGCGAACGCGGTGTCCCGGAGGCTGGTGTTCGCCGCCCACCGCGACGGCGGCCAGCGGCAGTTCGTGGAGCGCCCCCTGCCCGAGGTGCCCGACGAGTCCCTGGCACCGCTGCTGGCGTGGGCGCAGGAACGGCTCGGCGGCCCGCTGACGGTGACCGATCTCGCCGCACACGCGGCGGTCAGCCCGGCCACACTTCACCGCCGCTTCCGCGCCCAGCTCGGGACCACCCCGCTCGCGTGGCTCACGGGAGAACGTGTGGCGCTGGCCTGCCGTCTGATCGAGCGGGGCGAGGAGCGCCTCGACGTGGTGGCGGCGCGCTGCGGCCTCGGCACGGCGGCAAACCTGCGGGCGCGGCTGCGGCGGGAGACGGGACTCAGCCCGTCGGCCTACCGGCGGCGTTTCGGACCGGCACCCGGGGAACCGGTGAGTACATGAGATTCCTGGTACGCGACCGGCTCCTCGGCATCGGCGAGGACTACTGGATCGAGGACGACCACGGCCGCAGGGCGTTCCTCGTCGATGGCAAGGCGCTGCGGCTGCGGGACACCTTCGAGCTGAAGGACACCCAGGGGCGCGTCCTGATCGACATCCGCCAGAAGATGTTCGCGCTGCGGGACACGATGGTGATCGAGCGGGACGGGCAGCCCTTGGCGACCGTCCGCCGCAAACGCCTCTCCCTGCTGCGCAACCACTACCGGGTGTCTCTCGTGGACGGCACCGAACTCGACGTCAGCGGCAAGATCCTCGACCGCGAGTTCGCCGTCGAGTACGACGGGGAACTCCTCGCGGTGATCTCCCGCAGGTGGCTGCACATCAGGGAGACGTACGGGGTGGACGTCGTCCGTGACGACGCAGACCCCGCCCTGCTGATCGCCGTGACGGTGTGCGTGATCCACCTGGCGGAGCGGGAGCGGGAGGGCGACTGAGGGCACTCGTCGGTCACGGTGCCGCCGGGTGCCGTACGGGCAGGTCGAACCACACCGCCTTGCCCTCTGGGTGCGCGAGCCCTGCGTACGGGATGTCCGGAGCGTGTCCCCAGCGGCCCTCGGTGAGGGTGTCCACCATGTACAGGCCCCGGCCGCCGCCGTACTCCCACGTCTCCGAGGTGAGTTCCCTTATCACCGGCGGGTTCTCGTCCCCGTCGTACACCACCACGCGCAGCCGCCCCTCCTCCACCGCCAGCCACAGCACGGTGCCGTCACCGCCCTTCGCGTGCACGCAGGCGTTGGTGACGAGTTCGGAGGTGCAGAGGATCGCGTCGTCGACGAGGGTGCGGTCGAGTTTGAGTGCGTGCAGGACGGTGGCGACGAAGTCGCGGGCGATGTGGGGGGAGGTGTCGAGGGGAGGACAGATGAGGGTGTACGAGGGCATGGGGCATCAACTCCGGGGGGGGTGAGGGGGGTGTGCGGCCCGACCACGTTGCTGCAACGGGACTTTGGGCGCACGGGAGTTGCGGATGAGTGACCGGATGGGCACCCTCCGTGAGGTACGTTACGACAGTAACGGCTCAGCCTGATACACCTCAACTCGTCTGGAAAAGTACGACAAAACAGGAGGACTCCATGCCGCCGAGGGGCAACCCCACCGCACGCCAAGGGCGACTCGGCGCCGAACTGCGCAAGCTGCGCGAGGCGGCGGGCATCGAGTCCCGGGATGCCGCCACCTTCCTCGGCGTGAACCAGACCCAGATCAGCCACATCGAATCCGGCCGGTTCGGAATCAGCGAGCAGCGGCTGCGCAGGCTGGCCGGGTTCTATGAATGTGACGGCAGCCAACTCGTGGACGCATTGGCGGAGATGGCAGGATTGCGGGTCAAGGGCTGGTGGGAGGAGTTCCGCGGTGTACTGCCGCCTCAGGCGCTCGACCTCGCCGAGTTGGAGCACCACGCCTCGTACGTCCGCGTATTCGAGATGGTGCACATCCCGGGAGTTCTCCAGACCGAGGACCACGTACGCGCGGCCTCGCTGTTTGTGGCGCCAAGCCTTCCGGAGGAGGAGCGCGAGACCCGTGTCTCGTTCCGGGTGCGCCGCCAGCGGGTCATCGAGTCGGGGACGCCGTACGACGTGATCATCCACGAGGCGGCACTACGGATGCTTGTGGGTGGCTCGAAGGTCGCCCGCACCCAGCTTGAACACCTCCTTCAGGTGTCCGACAGGGAGTCGCTCACCCTTCGTGTCATCCCGTTCGCGGCCGAGGGGTTCGCGGGAGCGGGCTTTCCCATGCAGTACGTCGGCGGGGTGGTGCCCCAACTGGACACCGTGCAGATCGACACGCCACACGGCGCCGAGTTCATCGACGCCACAGCACGGCTGAACCGCTACCGAACCCGGAGCGATGCCATCGACAAGGCCGCGCTCCCACGGGATGCTTCCCTCGACCTCATCCGCCGCATTGCCCAGCAACTGTGAAGGAACCCCATGCCCGAAGCACTCCGCTGGCAGAAGTCGTCGTTCTCCGGAGGCGACCCCGACACCAACTGCCTGGAGATAGCCGCCACCCCCACCACCCTCCACC
>NZ_VMNX01000200.1 GCF_009377235.1 Streptomyces acidicola | reverse complement strand
CTCCCACCCCTGCCACCCTGACCGGCATGAGTGGAACGACCTCCTCTGTCTGGCAGCCGGGAACGGGCACGGTGTACCGCGCGGCCCTGGGCGCCCTGGCCGAGCGCGGCCCACGTCGTGTCGGAGTGACACACATTGCTCGGCAAGCCCAGTGCAACCGCTCGCAGCTGTATCGCAACTGGAGAAGCACCCAGGCACTGATCCGGGACGCCACCCTGGCAGAGCTGAAGCACGTGCTGGACGTCGCTCGTGACGTACCGGGCCCACCGCTGCCGCCACGCTGTCTCGCGGTCCGCGTCGTGGTGCGTGCGGCGCGACTGCTGCGGGAGCACCCCGTCGTCAGGACCATGGCCGTGACAGATCCGGAGCTCACCCATGGCGCCGTACTGCGCCCGACGACCGTCTGGCACGCAACGGCCTGGTCCTGGCTCTGTCGGCACGTGACCGCGCACCTTCCCATGGGCGCCGCGCAGGACGCGGTCACGCTCGCTGTGCTCACGACCGCGCTGCCCTACGCCCTCACCCCGCCGCCGGAATCCCCGGATCGATCCGATCCCGACTCCGAGCGCGCGTCCATCGATGACAGGCTGAGCCTGTCCCTCCACCTCTGCCTCGACCTCCCGGCCACCTGCCCGGACTGCCGGTCGGAGGACGTCCGGTAATAGCTCCGGCGGTCTCCGGCGGTCCCGGGCGGCTCCATCGCCGTGCCGGTGACGATGAACGCCTCCGAACGGCCCGTGCCCCTGGCCGATGTCGACGGCCAGGGGCACGGGCTGTCCCGCACGTTTCCTCAGAACGTGCCCGCGTTGAGGGCCTGCTGGAGGTGTCGGGTGGTGTCGGAGCCCCACTGGCCGTCGACGCCCGAGCCCAGCTTCTTCTGCAGGGCCTTGACCGTGTTCGGGCCAACGACGCCGTCCGCGGTCACCTTCAGATAGCTCTGCAGGGCCTTCTTCGTCAGCGGCCCGAAGGAACCGTCCACGGCCAGCTTCGCGCCGTGCCTGTTGAGTGCGCGCTGCATCGCGGCACAGGTCGCGGGCCCGAACTTGCCGTCGACGGCCAGCTTTCCGGTCGCGGGCGGGCGCGGTGCCGGCGGCTGCGGCTTGGTGCCTCCCTTGAGCGCGGCCTTCATCACCACCGCCGACGCCGGCCCGTACTGGCCGTCGACCGTCAGCCCGTACTTCTTCTGGAAGTCCCGCACCGCCTTGTCGGTGGCGGTACCGAAGTCCCCGTCAACCGCCAGTTTCGTCCCCAGGACCTTGTTGAGGTTCTGCTGGAGCGTCTTCACCGCGGGGCCCTTGGAGCCCTTGCGCAGGATGCCGTCCGACGGCGGCATGGGCTTGGCATCCCCGTAGCCGGGGCGGCCGTAGCCCACGATGGTGCTGGAGTTGCGGCGTCGTCGCAGGCACTGGTCGCTGGTGTTGCCCTCGATGGTGGTGATGGTGCCGCCCGAGTGCACGGCCTCCACCACGCCGACGTGGTCGATGGCCCCGATGGACCGGCTTCCGCTCCAGTCGAAGAAGACGACATCGCCCGGGCGGATGCCACCGAGCCCGTAGTGCCAGCGCCCCCGCTTCTGGAACGCCTGCGCGTGCGCGACCGTGTACGCGAACTTGCCGCAGACCGCACTCAGGTTGTCGGAGTGGGCGGCGGCGTAGCTGACGGTCATGTCGCACCACGGGCCGGTCATGCCGTACCACCGGGTGATGTGGTTGCGGTTCGAGCCGGGCGGGTTCTCACCGGTGCCCAGCAGCTTGCGCATCTGCGCCAGCATCCCTGCCACGGACCCCATGTCACACCTCCCCGTTCTCGGGGAAGACGTCGAGGTCCCCCTTGACGACGGCGTTCGGGTCCTGGCTCACCCCACCCTGGTCCGGGTCGATGTCGAACAACCCGGCACCACCGCGCGGCTCCACCGGCCTCTGTTCGGCCGCCGCAGTCAACTGCGCTTCGCTTTCAGTCATGCTGTTTCCCCGGTTTCCCCCGAGTTACGTGGCGCGTCCCGCGACGAGCCGCGCCTTTTCTTACCGGTGAGTGTGCTGAGGCGACGCATGCTCGTCGTTAGCGTTGCGCGCACTGTTCGTTGTCAGTGAGCGCACTCCCGCCGTTGGTTCGCAGGCGCCCGCGCGCAGGCCCGTGGGCGTGACGCCGTACGCGACGCGGAACGCCCGGCTGAAGTCGGCCGCCCGGTCGAAGCCCCAGCGGGCGGCGATGACGTGCACGGGCAGGTGGCGCAGGCGCGGGTCGGTCAGGTCACGTCGGCACCGCTCCAGGCGTTGGGCCTTGATCCAGGCGGCGACGGTGAGCCCCTGCCGCTGGAAGAGCCGGTGCAGATAGCGGGTGGAGATGTGGTGCGCCGCGGCGACACGGTCCGGCGTCAGCCGGCTGTCCCCGAGATGGTGCAGGACATACCTCTGGATGCGGCGCAGCATGACCAGAGCGTGTTCTGCGGGTGCCTGAGCCTCGTCGCCGAGCCCGTGGTCGGTCAGCATCCGCACCAACTCGGTCACCATGGCGCCCAGCCGTACCTCGTCGCAGGGCCGGTAAGGGGTCGTGTCCCGCGCCAGGCGCGCGAGGAACCCGGCGGCCATCGCGGCGAGTTGCTCTCTGCCCGATAACTCGCGGGCCGTGAGCCGGCCGAGAACCTCCGGTGCCAAGTCCGGCAAGCTGCGGGAGAGATGGGCGGTGACCACCGTGTTCCACGGCGCGACCAGCCGCATCCGGAACTGACGACCCGTGTCGAGCAGGACGAGCCCGCCGGATCTGGCCCACGCGGTCCGACCGGCCTGTTCGAGGGCCAGCTCGCCGACCAGCACCAGCGCGAGGTGATACCGGGCAGCGCGTCCGTCGCACGGACCGGCGTCCCGCAGTTCCGCGGCGGGGCAGTGCACCGCGGAGACCCGAACCGCCCCCAGCTCCCTCGCCCGCAGCATCGCGCGGAACGGCTTCTCCTGTACGGCTGAGGCGCTGACCGGCCCGTACAGCTTGGTCAGCGCCTCAGCCCATGCCTCCGGGCCCAGGACCACATCGTTCTCGTGCGTGATCCCGTGCGTGGTCTCATTCGCGGTGTCCGTCGCTCCGGCGGCATCCACCAGTCTCCCCCTGGATGGTTGAGTGCCCATGAGACCAGGGATACCAAAGAGGCATAAACGCCCGATTGACGCGGAACGGCCGAACCTACAGGAACGAGTTGATCTCGATCGTCTCGTCCCGCCCGGGGCCCACGCCGATCGCGGAGATCGGGGCGCCGGACATCTCCTCCAGGGCCTTGACGTAGTTCTGGGCGTTCTTCGGGAGGTCGGAGAAGGACTTCGCCTTCGTGATGTCCTCGGACCAGCCCGGCAGGGTCTCGTAGACGGGCTTGGCGTGGTGGAAGTCCGTCTGGGAGTACGGGAGTTCCTCGACGCGCTTGCCGTCGATCTCGTACGCGACGCAGACCGGGATCTGCTCCCAGCCGGTGAGGACGTCGAGCTTGGTGAGGAAGAAGTCCGTCAGGCCGTTGACCCGGGTCGCGTAGCGCGCGATCACCGCGTCGAACCAGCCGCAGCGGCGGTCACGGCCGGTCGTCACACCCCGCTCGCCGCCGATGCGGCGCAGCGCCTCGCCGTCCTCGTCGAAGAGTTCGGTGGGGAACGGGCCGGCGCCGACGCGGGTCGTGTACGCCTTGAGGATGCCGATGACGCGGCTGATCTTGGTCGGGCCTACGCCCGCACCCGTGCAGGCACCGCCCGCGGTCGGGTTCGAGGAGGTGACGAAGGGGTACGTGCCGTGGTCGATGTCCAGGAGGGTGCCCTGGCCGCCCTCGAAGAGCACCACCTTGTCGTCGTCGAGCGCCTGGTTGAGGACCAGGACGGTGTCGGCGACGTACCGCTCGATCTGCGCCGCGTAGCCCAGCAGTTCCTCGACGACCTGGCCGACGGCGATCGCGCGGCGGTTGTAGAGCTTGGTGAGGACCTGGTTCTTGACGTCGAGGGCCGCCTCGACCTTCTGCGTCAGGATCGACTCGTCGTACAGGTCCTGGACGCGGATGCCCACGCGGTTGATCTTGTCGGCGTAGGTCGGGCCGATGCCGCGCCCGGTCGTACCGATCTTGCGCTTGCCGAGGAAGCGTTCCGTCACCTTGTCGACGGTGACGTTGTAGGGCGTGATGATGTGTGCGTTGCCGCTGATCAGGAGCTTGGACGTGTCGACGCCGCGCTCGTTCAGACCGCTCAGCTCGGAGAGCAGGACCGACGGGTCGACGACGACACCATTGCCGATGACCGGCGTGCAGCCGGGCGACAGGATTCCGGAAGGGAGAAGGTGGAGTGCATACTTCTGGTCACCGACGACCACCGTGTGGCCGGCGTTGTTGCCGCCCTGGTAGCGCACTACGTAGTCCACCGAGCCGCCGAGCAGGTCGGTGGCCTTTCCCTTGCCCTCGTCACCCCACTGAGCACCGAGCAGCACAAGTGCGGGCACGCGCGTACACCCCTTCCGGGCGGGGCATGCCCAAGGTCAGGGGCGTACGGGACACCGTGTGTGCCGTGTACGCCCGCGGCCGTCCCTGGCCGCTCCCTGTCGGACCCGGATGCCCCGGAATAGACGAAGCCCCTGGCGATATGGCGCAAGGGGCTCTTGCACAAAGATGCTACCCGAGGAAGCGAGGCATGACCGAGGTGGCGACTTCCGACCAGCTCCTGGTGGTCATCGACCCCCTGGCCCGTCACACGGACAGTGAGTCGGTACGGATCGCGAAAGACGTGCTCAGCGCGGGTGCGGCGAGTACGAAGGTCTGCCTCCCTCAGGGGCCGGAGGAGTTCGCGCGGGCGCTGGAGCGGCGCGGTTCGCGGCGGCCGGTGGTGGTCGGCGACGACCGCGCCCTGCTGCGGGCCGTGTCCTTGCTGCACCGTCAGCGGGAGCTGGCCGCGTGCGCGCTGTCGCTGGTGCCGGTGGGGGGCGCCGGGGTGCTGGCGCGGTCGCTCGGGGTGCCCACGGGCACCGTGGCCGCGGCCCGCGCCGCTCTGGACGGGGCCGAGCGGTGGCTCGACCTGCTGGTGGACGACAGCGACGGGGTGGTGCTGGGGGCGGTGGGCATACCGTCGATACCGTCGATACCGGCCGCGCTCACGGTGACCGAGGGCGAGGGTTCCGCGAGTCCCGGCGACTCGGCGGCATCAACGGCATCCGGTGGCTCTGCGGGTTCCGGGGTCCCCTCCTCGTGGCTGCGGACCTGCCAGTCCTTCGTACGGACGCTGGCGACGCGCCCGCCACGGCTCGCCTCCCCGGCGGCACCCGAACCGTCCCGGCTGCGAGTGGAGGTCGACGGGGTGACGCTCGTCGACCTCGACCAGCCGGTGGAGGCGGTGTCGGTGGCGCCGAACGGGGGCGGAGCGACGGTGGAGGTACGGCCGGTGCCGGCGGGCGCGGAGGCCGAGCCGCTGCGGGCTGTCGGCCACCGGGTGACGGTGTCCGGGCCGACCTTCCGCTACCGGGCCGACTCGGTGGTGACCGGGCCGGTGCGGACGCGGACGTGGACCGTGCGGGAGGGGGCCTGGGGGCTCACGTTGCCGGGGTGAGCGGAAGGCGCCCTCGAGGAGACGAAGGAGCGGTACAGGATGCGTAGGAGCCGTAAGGGTCCGAACGTTTTGACTGTGATCTGTGACATGTCTCCGTAAGGTGTGAAGCATGGTCATGGGATCTCCAACCTCTGACTTACGCAGGCGCACGGCGATCCCTGTGCTCCGCGTGGTCACGGCAGTGACACTCACAGGAAGCGGCGGTCTCTTCGGAGCCGGCTCCGCGGTGGCGGACCCGGTTCCGCGCACGCTGAAGTACACGTGCTCGTTCCCGCTGATCGGCAACGAGCCGATGACGGGATCGGTCGCGTGGACCGCCCCCGACTCGTACGTGGTCGGCCAGGCCACGTCCCGGTCGCCCATCAGCACCTCGGCGACGGTGGGCCCCAACGTCACCAGAGCCCTGCGGTTCGCCGGTGCGGACACCGTCGAGGGCACGGCGAACGTGAGCGCCGTTGTCGCCGCGCCGCAGGGCGACATCCCCGTCGACATGCCGCTCAAGGTGCCCAGGACCGATCTACCGGAGTCCGGCCCGCTGACCGTTCCGGCGAACGGGACCCTGCCGTCGCTCGTCCCCAGCCGGCCGGGACCTGCGAAAGTCACCGTCGGCAAGATCGACCTGCATCTCGTCCTACGGGGCTCGGACGGCGACGAGTCGCGGGCGGGCAAGATCGATGCGCCGTGTGACCTGAACTCCGGGCAGGACGGCTTTCTGGCGTCCGTCACGATCGTGCCTGACGGGGCGAGCGCGACTCCCTCGGGCACATCGAGCGGCACGCCGCCGGCCTACTCCGGCGCCCCCGGCACCGACTCCCCGGCCACTTCCCCCGCCGCCTCCGAGACCGGCGGTACGGGCTTCGCGGCCCCGCCGCGTGCGGTCGCGGCGGTCGCCGCCGCCGTGGGTGTGGGTGCCGCCGCGCTGGGGTGCGTCTGGTGGGTCAGGCGCCGGCGCGCGGAGGACCGGGATGGATGACGTGTCCCGTGACGGCGAGGCTCCCGAGCCCGACGGCGAGGACGACGAGTCGTCCGAGCCCCAGGTGCACAACGAGATGAGCGGCGGCACTGTTCACGGGGCGATGCTCCAGGTTGACCGGATCGACAGGCTGATCATCAACAACCCAGCGGCTGAGCCGTCCGGGGCCGAGCAGGCACCGCCCGGCGACCAGGACGACATCGCCGAGGCCGCCGAGAAGCTCGCCGACGAGGTCCACAAACGCTGGGAGCGTGAGGAGACACGGCGAAGACTCAAGGACCCGAAGCTTCTGCCCGTGCGCTGGACGACGGCGGACAGGATCCCGGAGGACCACCGCGACAAGATTCCGATGGACCACTGGGAGCTCATCCGCGGCCGTCCACTCGAACGGACCGCTCCCTTGGATCTGGACGGTGAGCTGGCACAAATCGCCCAGGTGTACCGGGCGATCCCCACCCGCCGCCTCGTGGTGGCGGGCGAAGCCGGCTCGGGAAAGACCAGTCTGGGCCTGCGGCTCGTACTGGATCTGCTGGACACCCGCACACCCGGCGAGCCCGTCCCGGAGATCTTCAGCCTGGGCTCGTGGGACCCCGAGGCCGACACGCTGGAGGCCTGGATGGGCAACCGGCTGAGCCGTGACACATCGGGCATGGACGCGGTCACCGCCGACGGGAGGACGATCGCCGCCGCGCTGGTCGACAGAAAGCTGATCCTGCCCGTCCTGGACGGCTTCGACGAGATCGCCGAAGGTCTGCAGGCCAAGGCGCTGGAACAACTCTCCGAAACGACCATGCCGTTGGTCCTGACGAGCCGTACCGCCACGTACGCCTCCGTGGCACGGGGAACCAGAGCCCTGAAGCGCGCCGCCGCGATCGTACTGACCGCTCTCGACCCGGACGAGTCGAAGGAGTATCTGGTCCTCGGCAGCGCCACGGCCGCGCGGCCCGAATGGGAGCACGTGATGGCCGAGTTGTACGACCAGCCTCATGTCCCGGCCAACGAGAACCTCCGCGAGGTGCTGGGCACGCCCCTCATGGTCTCCCTTGTCCGGGACGTCTACGGCGAGCGGGCGAGCACGGCGGACGGAAGCGGGCGCGGCGGGCCGAGGCGGCCCCTGGATCTGCTGGACACCGACCGGTTCGGCACCCGGACGGACATCGAGGAGCACCTGCTGAGCAGCTTCGTCCCGTCGGCCTACCGGCGGGACCCCCGCGCCGCGGACACCGCGCCTCCCCGGAACTGGACCCCGCAGCGGGCCCAGCGCTGGCTCGGGTACCTCTCCGATCATCTGGACCGCAGCGGCGGACCCGACCTGGAGTGGTGGAAGCTCGGCATGTCGATGAGTCTTCGGGCGCGTACCGCGGTGGTCTCGTTCCTGGCGGGGCTGTCCTTCGGGCTCACCACGGCGGTCGGGAACATTCCCGTGAACCTGATCGCCACCTCACACGGACTCGGGTTCGCGATCCGGCGCGGCGTGGTCGTGGGGCTGCTGCACGGACTCGTGTTCGGGGTGGCGCTCGGCTACATCTACCGGCGTGCCGACGGCACCGAGATACTGAAGCCGCGTCCTGTACAGGTCCGTCCCTTCGGCGGTGAGAAGGACCCGGGCGAGGGGGTCTACCACAAGGCGGCGCTGGGAACCCTGCTCGGGTTGGGGATCGCGCTCGCCATCCTGCTCATCGACAGGCTTCTCCTGCCCCCGCTCGGGCTCGACGACGGGCTCGGGGGCGGGCTCGTGGCCGCGGCGCAGTTCCCGCTCACCGTCGGGCTCTCGACGGGAATCGCGCTGGCGCTCGTGGCGTGGGCGGAAACCTCGATCGATGTGAAGGAGTCCGTCAGCTGCGCCGACCTGTTGCGACAGAACCGGGCGAACGTGGTCTCCCAGATCCTCATCTGGGCGCTCGTGTTCGGACTCGTCGCGGGGCTGGGTGCCACCTTCACCGAGACTCCCCTTCGCAGCCTCCAACTCGGGCTCGCGTTCGGCCTCGAGGCCGCGTTCGGTGCCGGGTTCGGCTATGGGTTCTGTCTGACCGCGTGGGGTCAGTGGGTGGCTCTGGCCCGGATCTGGCTCCCCTTGACGGGACGGCTGCCGTGGCGGCTGGTCGCCTTCCTGGACGACGCCTGCAAGCGGGACGTACTGCGTCAGGCGGGCGCCGTGTACCAGTTCCGGCACGCCCGTCTCCAGAAGCACCTCGCCGGGGTGTACAGGGCGGGCCGGACGGGTGCCGCTCTCCGTGGCGCTCCTCGTGGCGCTCCTCGTCGGTGAGCCGTTCCAGGGCTGCTCCGGGCTGTTCCGGGGCTCAGTGGGTCCAGTGGGTCTCAGCCCTCGCCGAAGAGTTCGGCGCGGTGGACACGCCAGCGCTCCATCATCCCGGCGTACTCCGTTTCGACGAACACGAAGAAGGCGAGCGTCTCCGCGATGCGCCGGCCGGCCGGGGTGGCGGGGCCGAGGTTCTCGACACCCTCGCGCAGGGCGTCCTCCCATCGTTTGATGACTCCGTCGCGGTTGGCGAGCACCTCGTACCACTGGTCGCTGTGCATGCGGTAGAGGTCGCGGCGCGAGCCGGGCTCACGCTCGCGCGAGACCATGTGCTGCTGCGCGAGGTAGCGGACCGCGCCGGAGACGGCGGCCGGGCTGATCTGGAGCTGCTCGCCGAGCTCGGCGGAGGACAGCCCTCCGGTGTCCGAGGCGAGCAGTGCCGCGAACACCCGCGAGGGCATCCGCGGCATCCCCGCCTCGGTGAGCTGCGCGGCGAACCGCTCGACGAACCGTGAGACCGCCTCGGGGTCCCGGCTGGGCTCCGGGTCGCCGTCGGGGCCTTGGCCCGGGGTGACGGTCGTGTTCCGGGCCGGACCGGGGCCCGCGTTCGGGGACGCGTTCGGGGACGCGCCCGCCTCGGCCCGCACGTCCGCGCTCGCGTTCTCGGCTCGCCCTGCCTGCGCCCCCGTCACATCCATCCCGTCCGTCATCGCCTGATCGTCTCCCCTGGCCGCTGTGGGCCTCTGGCCGCTGTTGGCCTCTGTTACCACCATCGAGTCTATCCGCGATTTATACGCTTCCTTAACTTCACAATTTTGTGAAAGTACCGTACCTTCAGAATCATGACGAAGGCAATCACCGTCTCCGGACTGCACAAGTCGTTCGGGCGGACGCACGCGCTGGACGGCCTCGACCTGGACGTCGAGACCGGTGAGGTGCACGGCTTCCTCGGCCCGAACGGCGCCGGGAAGTCCACCACCATCCGCGTCCTGCTGGGCCTGCTCCGCGCCGACTCGGGCGCCGCACAGGTACTGGGCCGCGACCCCTGGGCCGACGCGGTGGACCTGCACCGCCGGGTCGCATACGTCCCCGGGGACGTGACCCTGTGGCGCAACCTCTCCGGCGGCGAGGTCATCGACCTCTACGGACGGCTGCATGATGGGGGCCGCGCGAAGCGCGTCAGGCAGGGTGGTGGTGGGCGACGGGCGGGCGGCCTCGACCGGGAACGGCGCGCGAAGCTGATCGAGCGGTTCGAGCTGGACCCGACGAAGAAGGGGCGCACGTACTCGAAGGGCAACCGCCAGAAGGTCGCCCTCGTCGCCGCCTTCGCCTCGGACGTCGACCTGCTGATCCTGGACGAGCCGACATCGGGCCTGGACCCGCTGATGGAGGAGGTCTTCCAGACGTGCGTCGAGGAGGAACGCGACCGGGGGCGGACCGTCCTGCTCTCCTCGCACATCCTCAGCGAGGTCGAGGAGCTGTGCGACCGCGTCAGCATCATCCGCAAGGGCCGGACGGTGGAAAGCGGTTCGCTGGCCGACCTGCGCCATCTGACCCGGACGAGCGTCACGGCCGAACTCGCGGGCCCGCCCAACGGGTTGTCCCATCTGCCGGGCGTGCACGATCTCGACGTACAGGGACTGCGGGTGCGCCTCCAGGTCGACACGGACAAGCTGGACGCGGTGCTGCGCTCGCTCAGCGAGTCCGGCGTACGGTCGCTGACCTCGACCCCGCCGACGCTGGAGGAACTGTTCCTTCGGCACTACCAGGACGAGGAGTCGGCGTCCGAGGGTGCCAAGGGTGCAGCGGGTGCTCCGGGGGCCGAGGGGGCTGAAGGGGCGATGGTCCGATGAGCGCCGCGTCAGCCACGTCCGCGTACGCGCCCCGGACCGGGGGGTCGCGCCAGCTCGCGGGTTCGGGCACCCTGCTGCGGTTCGCGCTGCGCCGCGACCGCGTGATGCTGCCGGTGTGGATCGCCGTGAACGCACTGATGGTGCTGTCCATGCCGAACACGCTCAAGGGCCTGTACGGCACCGCTGCCGAACGCGCCGACCTGATCCGGCAGATGGAGACCAACGCCTCGCTGCGCGCGCTGATCGGCCCGGTGTTCGGCGACTCCCTCGGCGCACTCACCGCCTGGCGCGCGGGCATCTACGCCGGAGCGCTCGCGGCCGTCATGAGCCTGATCGTCGTCGTCCGGCACACCCGGGACGAGGAGGAGAGCGGCCGCCAGGAGATGGTCTCGTCGGGTGCGGTGGGCCGGCGCGCCCCGCTGACGGCGGCGCTGCTGGCGGCGGCCGTGGCGAACGGCGTCCTCGCCCTGCTGCTCGTCGGGGGGCTCGCGGGCCAGGGCGGGGCCGGTGCCCTCGCCCTCGGCCTCGGTATCGCGGGCGTCGGCATGGTCTTCGCCACGATGGCGGCGATCATCGCCCAGCTGACGGAGAGCGCACGGCTGGCTCGCGGACTGACGGCGGCCGTGCTGGGCGCGGCGTTCGTGCTGCGGGCGGCCGGCGACTCGGCGAAGGACGACGGCTCCTCGGTCCTCACCTGGCTGTCCCCACTCGGCTGGCTGGAGAACCTCCGCGCCTTCGCGGACGAACGCTGGTGGGTACTGCTGCTGTTCGCCGCGGCGATCCTGCTCCAGGGCGCGGTGGCGTACGAACTGGCCGGTCGCCGGGACGTGGGCATGAGTTTCCTGCCCACACGGCCGGGACCGGCGAACGGCCGCCTGAGCACGGCGGGCGCCCTGGCCTGGCGGCTGCAGCGCGGCAGCGTGCTGGGCTGGAGCATCGGCTTCTTCCTCACCGGCGTCGTCTACGGCGGACTGACCGAGGGCGCGGCCGACCTGGTCGGCGACAACGCCAATGCCCGCGAGATCTTCGAGCGGATGGGCGGCCAGTCCGGGCTGACGAACGCGTTCCTGGCCGCGATGATCGGCATGCTGGGGCTGATCGCCGCGCTGTACATCGTCTCCTCCGTGCTGCGCCTGAACGGCGAGGAGACGTCGGGGCGGGCGGAACCGGTCCTGGCGAACGCCGTGGGACGACTGCGCTGGGCCGCGGGTCACCTGGTCGTCGCCTTCGGGGGAACCGCGCTGATCATGCTGCTGGCCGGACTGGGCTTCGCGATCGGCTACGGCAAGGAGTTCGGGCCGATCCTGGGGGCCTGTCTGGTGCAGCTGCCCGCGGTGTGGGTCATCGGCGGAGTGGCGGTACTGCTGCACGGGCTGCTGCCGCGGGCGGCCGTGGCCGCATGGGCGGTGGCCGGGGCGGTGCTGCTGATCGGCTGGATCGGGCCCGCGCTGAACGTTCCGCAGGCCGTGCTGGACGTGTCGCCCTTCGGACACCTGCCGAAGCTGCCGGGCGGGGAGATGGAGTGGGGCCCGGTACTGCTCCTCACGGCCATCGCCGCCGCTCTGGTGGCGGGGGGCCTGGGGGCACTGAGGCGCCGGGACCTCACGACCTGAACTGGCCTGGCCTGGCCAGGCCCGACGTGACCTGGCCTGGCCTGGCTTGGCCCGGTCGCGAGGCGAACGGGCGCCCCGACCGCGGATCGGCGCCGCGCGGGTCGGCGCCGCGCGGCTCGTCCGGAACCTCCGGCGGCCCGCATGCGTCCATGATCGGTATGGGAGAACGCATGCAGGCCGCCGGCGGATGTCTGACCGCGGCCGTCGGTGCGGGCGCCGGACTCGCGGTGTGGTCCGTCGGCGTCGACGGGCGGCTCCGGCGCTTCGAACAGAGCCCCGACTGGAGCGTCCTCTACGCCGAGCTACCGCTGATGGTCCTCGGTGGGACAGCCACGGCCCTGGGTCTCTGGGCCCTCATCCACCGCGTCCTCGTACGCCGGGTCAGATCTCGACGCTGAGCCCTTCGAGACCCCGGATCACGAAGTTCGGCTTCCGCTTCGGTTCCTCCGCGAGGCGGAGGCCCGGGGCGCGGTCGAGCAACGCGGTCAGGGACGCGGCCAGTTCGATCCGGGCCAGGGGCGCGCCGATACAGTAGTGGATGCCCGCGCTGAAGGAGATGTGCGGGTTGTCCTTGCGGCCCAGATCCAGCTTGCCGGGGTCGGCGAAGACGGCCGGGTCGTGGTTGGCGGAACCGAAGAGCATGGCGATCTCCGCACCACGCGGCACGGTCGTCCCGTCGATCTCGATCTCGTCCAGCACCCACCGCTCGAACAGCTGCAGCGGAGTGTCGTACCGCATCAGCTCCTCCACCGCCGTGGGCACCAGCGAACGGTCCGCGCGCAGAGCCGCCAGCTGCTCCGGGTGCTGGAACAGCGCCCACCAGCCGTTCACCGTCGCGTTGACCGTCGCCTCGTGCCCCGCGTTCAGCAGCAGCACGCAGGTGGAGATCATCTCCTGCTCGGTCAGCCGGTCACCCTCGTCGTACGCGGCGATCAGCCCGGAGATCAGGTCCTCCCCCGGCTCCTCACGCCGCGCCCCGATCAGCTCCCGCAGATACTCCGAGAACTCGACCGACGCCCGCACCGCCTTCCGTGCCGTCTCCTGCGACGGATTCAGCTCGTACATCCCACAGATGTCCGCCGACCACGGCCGCAGCTGCGCCCGGTCCGACTCCGGGATGCCCAGCATTTCGGCGATCACAGCGACCGGGAGCGGCTCGGCCACATCGGTCAGCAGATCCCCACCGCCGGACGCGACCAGCCCGTCCACGAGTTCCTCCGCCAGCCTCCGCACATAGGACCCCAGCTGCTCCACGGTCCGCGGCGTGAACGCCTTCGATACCAGCCGCCTGATCCGCGTGTGGTCCGGCGGCTCCAGGTCGAGCATCCCGTGGTCGTTCAGCGTGTGGAACGGCTCGTGCTCCGCCGGCGGCGCCGTCCGCCCGAAGTCCTCGTGCGTGAACCGGTGCTGGTACGTCCGCCCCAGCCGCCGGTCCCTGAGCAGCGCCGACACGTCCGCGTGGTGCGGCACCAGCCACTGGTTGGTCGGCTCGTAGAAGTGGACCCGGCCCAGCGCCCGCAGCTCCGCGTACGCGGGATACGGGTCGGCGACGAACCCGGGGTCCCACGGGTCAAAGGCGAGAACGCTGTCGGAACGGGCTGTCATGCAGGGACGCTAACCTGCGGCGCCCTCGCCTGAACAGGGGGGTCTCACCTGAACAGGGGTGTCCCCGTCGATGGCCGTGTCCCCTCACCGCTGCCGGACGGGCTGACGGATCACACCCGGTCCAGGGGACGGTGCGGGCCGTCCGGGAGCTCCACCGTGATCGTGTCCCCGGGGCGCACCACACCGCCCACACGGACGACGCTCATGATGCCCGCCTTGCGTATGAGGCTCCCGGCCTCGTCGCGGAAGACGACCTGCTTCAGCAGTCCGTCCTGGAAGCCGTCGATCTGCACACACGGGTTGCGCAGGCCGGTGACCTCCACGACCGCCTCTTCCCCGATGAGCAGCAGCGCACCGGTCGGCAGGCCGAGCAGGTCGATGCCGCTGGTCGTGATGTTCTCGCCCAGGTCACCGGGCTTCACCGCGAACCCCGCGCCGCCGACCTCGGCGAAGAGCTCCTCGTGTATGAGATGGACCTGCCGCAGGTTCGGCTGGGTGGGATCCTGCGCGACCCGCGAGCGGTGCTTCACCGTGACGCCGGCGTGCACGTCCCCCTCCACCCCGAGCCCGGCGAGCAGCCGGATGCCTGCCCGGTTGATCTTCGTGAACGAGTACTCGCCGTTGCTGCTGACCGCCGTGACCGTACCCGTACCGCTCATGCGCGACCCCCGTTGTCGTTGACATGTCCTGCCTGCGCAGCGTAGCCCTGTCCTGTCTCCTGCCTGCCGGCCCATTAGTCCGTCAGCCCGGCGTCACCAGCTTCGCCTCGTACGCGAACACCGCCGCCTGCGTGCGGTCCCGGAGGCCCAGCTTCACGAGGATGCGGCTGACGTGGGTCTTGATGGTGGACTCGGCGACGAACAGGCGCTCGGCGATCTCCGCGTTGGACAGGCCCTGGGCGATGAGGACCAGAACCTCCGTCTCGCGCTCCGTCAGGTCCCCGTAGGCCGCCTGGGCGGAGGGCGGGAGGCGGGGCGCCTGGACAAGCCGGGAGAACTCCGTGATCAGCCGCTTCGTCACCGACGGCGCCAGCAGGGCCTCACCGGACGCCACCACCCTTACGCCCTCGGCGAGTTGGCGTGCCGAGGCGTCCTTGAGGAGGAAGCCCGAGGCTCCCGCCCGCAGCGCCTGGTACACGTACTCGTCGAGATCGAACGTCGTCAGCACCAGCACCTTCGCCGTGCTGTTCGCCGCCACGATCTCCCGGGTCGCCTCGATGCCGTTCAGCTCGGGCATGCGTATGTCCATCAGGACGACGTCCGGGGAGAGTTCGCGGACCCGGTCGATCGCCTCCCGCCCGTTGACCGCCTCGCCGACCACCTCGATGTCCGGCATCGCGCCCAGCAGCACCGAGAAGCCCTCGCGGACCATCATCTGGTCGTCGGCGATCAGCACACGGATGGGACCGTCACCAGAATCGGAGCCGGAGCCAGAGCCAGAGCCCGAGCCGGTAACAGCACCGCTCACGCCCCCGGTATCGCTCGTGCCGGCCGTCATTCGGGGCCGTCCGTCAGCGGGACCGGCAGGAACACCGTCACCTCGTAGCCTCCGTCGTCCGTCTCGCCCGTCGTCATCTCGCCGTTCAGCATCGTGACGCGCTCGCGCATACCCGTGATGCCGTGTCCCGCGCCCGGGGACGGTTTCACGAGGCCGGTCGGCGGGCCGTTGACGATGCGCAGTCCGAGGCCGCCCAGCACGTAGCCGATCTCGACGCGCGCGGTGGCGCCCGGTGCGTGCCGCAGGGTGTTGCTGAGCGCCTCCTGGGCTATTCGGTACGCGGACAGCTCTATGCCCTGCGGGAGTTCACGGACGGCTCCCGTGACCACCTTCTCCACGGTCAGGCCGGTGTCCCGCACGTTGGTGAGCAGGGCGTCGATGTCGGCGAGGGTGGGCTGCGGGGCGTCCGGTGCCTCGTAGTCCTCCGCGCGGACGACGCCGAGGACGCGGCGGAGCTCGGTGAGCGCCGCGACCGCGTTCTCCCGAATCGTGGCGAAGGCCTGCTCCAGCTCCGGTGGCGGGTTCTCCACGCGGTACGGTGCCGCCTCCGCCTGGATCGCGACCACCGACATGTGGTGCGCCACCACGTCGTGCAGCTCCCGGGCGATCGTCGTGCGCTCCTCCAGCAGGGTGCGCTTGGAGCGCTCGTGCGCGGTCACCGTCTGCTGGGCGGTCACCTCCCGCTGGGCGGCACGGCGTATGTGGAAGAGGGTGACGCCGAGCAGGACGAACGCGGAGATGGTCAGCAGCGGTCCCGTGTTCGACGAGTAGCGGCCCGCGCCGAAGAGCGATTCGACCACGAATCCGTACGTCCCCGTCAACGCCCACATCCACGCTGCCGTGCGCGGTCGCGTGCGCAGCGCCACGACCGTCAGCACCACCAGGTGGCTGGCGAAACTGCCCGTCTGCCACGGCCAGTCGCTCCAGCTGTCGCCGAACGTGGCGGTGACCGGAGTCGCCGCCATGGAGCACCAGAAGGCACCCACGGGCCGGAACAGCGTCAGCAGGATCGGGCCCACGGCGAGCAGGAAAATCACCAGCGAGCCGAACCCGCCGCTGTCGTTGACGGACGCGGAGATGAGCGTCGCCCACAGGGCACCCATGAGTACAGCGGCATGCGGGACCCAGACCGCGTACTCCCTCAGGCGGGGACTCAGACGCCGGGTGAACCGGCCATCCATGCTCATGCGCGGCAGCGGGCGGTACGCGAACGCGTCGTGGAACAGGTCCTGCCGCAGCCCGCGCAGGGCGTCCTCCGCCAGCCGGAACTCCGGGCTGCGCGACTTGGCTGTGCCCTTCGGGGGCATCGGCTGCGTATGAGTCGTCTCGGTCACGTTCCAAACGGTAGGCGCCGTACCGAGTCGCGGTCGTCACCAGTGAGATGGGTCCTTCGGGGTCCCTCTCAGGTACTACGCGTATCCCAAGGTCCACGGGCAACCCTGGGTTCACGGGCATCCCCAGGTCCACAGGTGTCCCCAGGTCCCGGCCGCCGCCCGTCAGTACCCCGACGGCCGCACCAGTCCCGACTCGTACGCGAACACCGCCGCCTGGGTGCGGTCGCGCAGGCCCAGCTTCACCAGGATGCGGCCCACGTGGGTCTTCACGGTCTGTTCGGCGACGACGAGGCGCTCGGCGATCTCCGCATTGGACAGGCCCTGGGCGATGAGCGCCAGAACCTCGGTCTCCCGCTCGGTCAGGTCGGCCACGCGTTCCTTCAGGGGGGAGCGGGGCGCCGATCCGCGCAGGCGGGAGAACTCGGTGATGAGGCGGCGCATGACTCCCGGCGCCAGCAGGGCGTCACCCGCCGCCACCACCCGTACTGCTTCGGCGAGTTGGTCCGCGGAGGCGTCCTTGAGCAGAAAACCGGACGCGCCGGCGTGCAGGGCGTCGTACACGTACTCGTCGAGGTCGAAGGTGGTGAGCACCAGGACCTTGATGTGCGGGTACTCGGTGATGATGCGGCGGGTGGCCTCGATGCCGCCGAGTTCGGGCATGCGGATGTCCATCAGGACGATGTCCGGGCCGAGTTCGGCGACCTTGGCCACCGCGTCCAGGCCGTGCACCGCCTGGCCCACCACGTCGATGTCGGGCTGGGTGTTGAGCAGCACCGAGAAGCCCTGCCGGACCATCTGCTGGTCGTCGGCGATCAGTACGCGGATGGTGCTGCTCGTCATGGGGACTTTTCTCCTGTCGAACCTGTGGTACCTGTCGCACCCGTCGTATCCGTGGAGTTGTGGGAGGGGGCGGGGGCGGTG
>NZ_VMNX01000001.1 GCF_009377235.1 Streptomyces acidicola | reverse complement strand
GGGTTGTCTGTGTGGGGGGCTGTGGGGGGTGTCTGTGTGGGTGGTCCGTCGAGGGCTATCCGTTGACGGACCGCAGATGGTCGCGCAACCCGATACCGAAGGACGTGGGGGTCCCCTGGTAGTCGGAGATCAGGGAAGGCCCGGAGCTGCAGTTCCAGGTGTTCCAGGTCCAGCCGAGGTACGAGAGCTCGCGGGCGTCGAACCACGCCATGACGCGGTCGATGAAGGAGTGGGCGCAGGTGTTCTCGCCGATCTCGCCCGCGACCAGCGGGACCCGGGCGGCGACGGGCGCGAGCGTGGAGTCCCAGCAGCTCTCGCTGGAGCAGGAGTTGAAGTTGTAGACGTGCCAGGCGGCGGCGAGATTGCCCGTGGGATCGTCGGGCTTGTACGTCAGCCACTGGCTCAGGTCGTTCGAGTAGGCGAGCCCGCCGGCGAGGATCACGTTCTTCGCGCCGGTGTCCCGGACGGCGTCGACGAGGTCCTGCATGCCGGCGACCTCGTAGTTGATGCCGGGGCAGGTGCCGCCATCGCGCCAGCAGGTCCACGCCTGGCCGGCCGTGGAGGTGGCGCGGTCCGGGTAGGGCTCGTTGAACAGGTCGAAGACGACGGCCGGATCGTCCTTGAAGGTGTTCGCGACCGAGGTCCAGAAGGACGGGGTGTACCGCATGTTGGGCATCGGCTTCTGGCAGGTCGCGTGCACGTCGGAGCAGCCGGCCGAGTTGCCGGTGTACTGGCCCCAGGACCAGTGCAGTTCGACCATCGGCGTCATGCCGTGCGCCTTCACCTTGGTCACCAGGTCCTCGACGGCGCCGATGTAGGTGGCGCCGGCGTACTCGGGCTTGATGTTGGACAGCCCGAGCCAGCACTCCTCGTTGAGCGGGATACGGACGGTGTTGGCGTTCCAGTCGGCGATCGCCTTGACCGAGGCGTCGTCGACGGGCCCGTCCCAGATGCCGTTGCCCTGGACGCAGGCGAACTCGCCGCCGGAGCGGTTGACGCCGAGCAGGCGCCGGGTCGCACCGCTGTCATCGACGAGCTTGTTGCCGGACACCTTGAGCACGGGAGGCCCGTCACTGCTCGGCGGCGGGTCCGTCGGTCCCGGATCCGTGGGTCCCGGGTCGGTCGGGTCCGGCGAGGGCTCCGCGTCCACGTTGCACGTCGTCCCGTTGAGCTTGAACGCCGTGGGCACGGCGTCGCTCCCCGACCCCGAGGCGATGAACCCGGCACTGACGCTCGCTCCCGAGCCCAGCGAACCGTTCCAGCTCTCGTTGGCCGCGGTGACCGTCGTACCGGACTGGGACCACCGGGCACTCCAGCCCTGGGTGACCTTCTGACCATCGGTGAGGTCGAAGGTCAGGCTCCAACCGCTCAGCGCCGCCTGGTTGTTGGTGATGTTCACGGCACCCTGGAAGCCGGCGTCCCACCGGCTGGTGACCGAGTACTCCACCGTGCAGGCGGGCGCGGCACCGGACGCCGTGACCACCGGCGCCACTGCTGTGCCGACAAGGGCGACCGCGGCGGCGACGAGTAAAAGACCTGAACGCGGGGGGTGTCGCATGAGCGACTCCTTGCAGCTCTGGCGCGCCGTGACTGACGCGTCGACTGATGGAATCGCTCCCACTGGTGTTGGGCGAAGGTAGCGCCAAGTGACGGTAAAGACCAGAGGTGACGCCATCTTGCGTTCGTCGAATCTTTTCGACTCTTCGAACACCTTGACCGCTTCCACCCCCCTCCCCAATATGGGAGCGCTCCCACTGGTTCAAGGCTTGTTGCTCCTCCCCCCACTTCCTAGAGCCGCAGGAGGAACCAGCACATGCGCACCGGACGGAGACGTCGCACGCGGCGGCTGTGGACCGCCGTCGTGGCGGCCCTCGCACTTCCCTTGACGATGCTGGGCTCGGGTTCAACACCCGCTCAAGCAGCAGCAGTTCAGTGCAGTGTCGACTACACGACCAATGACTGGGGCTCCGGTTTCACCGCCGAGCTCACGATCACCAACCGGGGCACGGAGGCGATCTCCGGCTGGACCCTGACCTACGACTACACGGGCAACCAGAAGCTCAGCAACGGCTGGAGCGGCACCTGGTCGCAGTCCGGCACGACGGTGACGGCGAAGAACGCGTCCTTCAACGGGACGATCGCCGTCGGAGCCGCCGTCACCACGGGCGCCCAGTTCACCTACAGCGGCAGCAACGCGGCGCCGACCAGGTTCGCGATCAACGGCACGACCTGTGCCGGCGCGCACCAGCCGCCGGTCACCGTGCTGACCAGCCCCGCCGCGGGCGCCGTCTACTCGCAGGGCGACGCGGTGCCGCTCGCCGCGACCGCCGCGGCGGCCGACGGCGCGACCGTCAGCAAGGTCGAGTTCTACGACGACACCAAGCTGCTGGGTACGGACACGACTTCCCCCTTCACGCTGTCCGTCTCCGATTTGGCCGTGGGCAGTCATTCGCTGGTCGCGAAGGCGTACGACAGCATGGGCGCGTCGGCGGACTCCACCCCGGTCGGCATCACGGTCGCCTCGGGCCCCGCCGTGGTGGCCTCGCCTCCCCAACTGGGCGTGCAGCAGGGCAAGACGGGCACGTACGAGGTGAAACTTTCGACACAGCCCTCGGGGAACGTGACGGTCACGTCCGCCCGTGCGAGCGGCAACTCGGGCCTGTCGGTGACCGGTGGCGCTTCCCTCACCTTCACTCCGCAGAACTGGAGCACCGCGCAGAAGGTGACCGTCACCGCGGGCACCTCCGGCACCGGCTCGGCGACCTTCGAGTCGACGGCCACCGGCCATGCCAAGGCCGCGGTGACCGTGACGCAGCTGGCCGCGTCGAAGGAGTACGACTCCCGCTTCCTGGAGATGTACGGCAAGATCACCAACCCGGCGAACGGCTACTTCTCCCCCGAGGGCATCCCGTACCACTCGGTGGAGACGCTGATCGTCGAGGCGCCGGACCAGGGCCATGAGACCACATCGGAGGCGTACAGCTACCTGCTGTGGCTCCAGGCCATGTACGGGAAGGTGACGGGCGACTGGTCCAAGTTCAACGGCGCCTGGGAGATCATGGAGAAGTACATGATCCCGACCCACGCCGACCAACCGACCAACTCCTTCTACAACGCCTCGAAGCCGGCGACGTACGCGCCCGAGTTCGACACCCCGAACGAGTACCCGGCGCGGCTCGACACCGGGATCCCGGTGGGCCAGGACCCGATCGCCGGCGAGCTGAAGAGCGCGTACGGCACGGACGACGTGTACGGCATGCACTGGCTCCAGGACGTCGACAACGTCTACGGCTACGGCAACTCGCCCGGCAAGTGCGAGGCGGGCCCGGCGGACACCGGACCGTCGTACATCAACACCTTCCAGCGCGGCCCGCAGGAGTCGGTGTGGGAGACCGTCCCGCAGCCCACCTGCGACGCCTTCAAGTACGGCGGGAAGAACGGGTACCTGGACCTCTTCACCGGCGACGCGTCGTACGCCAAGCAGTGGAAGTTCACCAACGCCCCCGACGCCGACGCGCGGGCCGTGCAGGCCGCGTACTGGGCCGACAAGTGGGCCAAGGAGCAGGGCAAGGGCGGTGACGTCTCCTCAGTCGTGGGCAAGGCCGCGAAGATGGGCGACTACCTGCGCTACGCCATGTACGACAAGTACTTCAAGAAAATCGGCAACTGTGTGGGGGCCTCGTCCTGCCCGGCGGGCACCGGCAAGGACTCCTCGCACTACCTGCTGTCCTGGTACTACGCGTGGGGCGGCGCCACCGACGCCTCGGCGGGCTGGGCCTGGCGCATCGGCTCCAGCTTCGCCCACGGCGGCTACCAGAACCCGCTCGCCGCGTACGCGCTGAGCAACTACGCGCCTCTGAAGCCCAAGTCGACGACCGGTCAGGCGGACTGGGCCAAGTCCCTGGACCGGCAGATCGAGTTCTACCGCTGGCTCCAGTCCAACGAGGGCGCCATCGCGGGCGGTGCCACCAACAGCTGGGCCGGGCGGTACGCCACCCCGCCGACCGGAAAGCCGACGTTCTACGGCATGTACTACGACGAGAAGCCCGTGTACCACGACCCGCCGTCCAACCAGTGGTTCGGCTTCCAGGCGTGGTCCATGGAGCGGGTCGCCGAGTACTACCAGCAGACGGGGAACGCGAGCGCGAAGGCGATTCTCGACAAGTGGGTCGACTGGGCGCTGTCCAAGACCACGGTCAACCCCGACGGCACCTACCGCATCCCCTCGACGCTCCAGTGGTCGGGCGCCCCCGACACCTGGAACGCCACGAACCCGGGTGCGAACGCCGGACTGCACGTCACCGTCGCCGACTACACCGACGACGTGGGCGTGGCGGCCGCGTACGCCAAGACGCTGACGTACTACGCTGACCGCTCCGGTGACACCGAGGCGGCGGCGACGGCGAAGGCACTGCTGGACGGCATGTGGAACAACCACCAGGACGCACTCGGCATCGCCGTCCCGGAGACCCGCGCCGACTACAACCGCTTCGACGACGGTCTGTACATCCCGAGCGGCTGGACCGGCACCATGCCGAACGGCGACACGATCAACTCGTCGTCGACCTTCGACTCGATCCGGTCGTTCTACGAGGACGACCCGGCCTGGTCGAAGATCGAGGCGTACCTGGCGGGCGGAGCCGCGCCCTCCTTCACGTACCACCGGTTCTGGGCCCAGGCCGACATCGCCCTGGCCATGGGCTCGTACGCGGAGCTCCTCGAATAAGTCCCCGCTAAGGCTCTGCGTACCCGGGCCCTGACATCCACGAGTCGTCAGGGCCCCAGGCCGGGCGGCCCCGTCCCCATCGGGTCCGCCCGGCCGTGCGTGCCTTTCCTCCCGTCCATTCCCCCCACCTTCACGGAGAGGACAACCGTGCGAAGAACCCGCATCCTCACGGCCGTACTCGCCCTGTCGGCCGGCCTGCTCGCGGGCAGCCAGCCCGCCCTGGCCGCGGGCACCGAGAAGGTGTCGGTCGCCGCCGACACCTACACCTGGAAGAACGCCCGCATCGACGGCGGCGGCTTCGTCCCCGGCATCGTCTTCAACCGCAAGGAGAAGAACCTCGCGTACGCCCGCACGGACATCGGCGGCGCCTACCGCTGGGCGGAGTCCTCGAAGACGTGGACCCCGCTGCTCGACTCGATCGGCTGGGACAACTGGGGCCACACGGGTGTCGTCAGCCTCGCCTCCGACACGGTCGACCCGAGCAAGGTGTACGCGGCCGTCGGCACGTACACCAACAGCTGGGACCCGAAGAACGGTGCCGTGCTCAGGTCCGCCGACCGGGGCGCGACCTGGCAGAAGGCCGACCTGCCGTTCAAGCTGGGCGGCAACATGCCCGGCCGCGGCATGGGCGAGCGTCTCGCGGTCGACCCGAACAGGAACAGCGTGCTGTACCTGGGCGCGCCCAGCGGCAAGGGCCTGTGGCGGTCGACGGACTCGGGGGCGACCTGGTCCCAGGTGACGAACTTCCCGAACGCCGGCAACTACGTGCAGGACCCGTCCGACACGAGCGGCTACGCGTCCGACAACCAGGGCATCGTCTGGGTCACCTTCGACGAGTCGACGGGCTCGTCCGGCAACGCCACGAAGACGGTCTACGTCGGGGTCGCCGACAAGGACAACGCGGTGTACCGCTCGACGGACGCGGGCGCCACCTGGTCCCGCCTGCCCGGCCAGCCGACCGGCTATCTGGCCCACAAGGGCGTCCTCGACGCGACGAACGGCTACCTGTACCTGGCCTACAGCGACAAGGGCGGCCCGTACGACGGAGGCAAGGGCCAGCTGTGGCGGTACGCGACGGCGACCGGCACCTGGACGAACATCAGCCCGGTCGCGGAGGCCGACACGTACTACGGCTTCGCCGGCCTGACCGTCGACCGCCAGAAGCCGGGCACCGTGATGGCCACGGCCTACAGCTCCTGGTGGCCGGACACGCAGATCTTCCGCTCCACGGACAGCGGCGGCACCTGGACGAAGGCGTGGGACTACACGTCGTACCCCAACCGGTCGAACCGCTTCACGATGGACGTCTCGTCCTCGCCCTGGCTGACCTGGGGCGCGAACCCGTCACCGCCCGAGCAGACCCCGAAGCTGGGCTGGATGACGGAGGCGCTGGAGATCGACCCGTTCAACTCCGACCGGATGATGTACGGGACGGGCGCGACGATCTACGGCACCGAGAACCTGACGCGGTGGGACGGCGGCACCCAGTTCACCATCAAGCCGATGGTGCAGGGCCTGGAGGAGACGGCGGTCAACGACCTGGCCTCTCCCCCGTCGGGCGCCCCGCTGCTCAGCGCGCTCGGCGACATCGGCGGCTTCCGCCACACGGACCTGACGAAGGTCCCCTCGCTGATGTACACGTCCCCGAACTTCACGACCACGACCAGCCTGGACTACGCCGAGTCGAACCCGGGCACGGTCGTCCGGGTGGGCAACCTCGACTCGGGTCCGCACATCGCGTTCTCGACGGACAACGGCGCCAACTGGTTCGCGGGCACGGACCCGTCGGGCGTGAGCGAGGGCGGTACGGTCGCCGCTGCCGCGGACGGCAGCCGCTTCGTGTGGAGCCCGACGGGGACGGGCGTGCAGTACACGACGGGGTTCGGGAACTCGTGGTCGGCGTCGAGCGGGATTCCCGCGGGCGCGATCGTCGAGTCCGACCGGGTCGACCCGAAGACCTTCTACGGCTTCAAGTCGGGCAAGTTCTACGTCAGCACCGACGGCGGCGCGACGTTCGCCGCATCGAACGCCACGGGCCTGCCGAGCGGCGACAGCGTCCGCTTCAAGGCGCTGCCCGGTACGAAGGGCGACATCTGGCTGGCAGGCGGTGCGGCAGACGGGGCGTACGGGCTGTGGCACTCGACGGACGGCGGCGCCACCTTCGCCAAGCTCTCGGGCGTCGAGCAGGCCGACACCATCGGCTTCGGCAAGGCGGCACCCGGTGCCTCCTACCAGACGCTCTACACCAGCGCGAAGATCGGCGGCGTCCGCGGCATCTTCCGCTCCACCGACAAGGGCGCGACCTGGACACGCATCAACGACGACGCCCACCAGTGGGGCTGGACGGGTGCCGCGATCACGGGTGACCCGCGGATCTACGGGCGGGTGTACGTGTCGACGAACGGGCGTGGGGTCGTCTACGGCGACACGTCCGGCGCGGGCGGAGGCGAAACGGACCCCGGGCCGGACCCGGAGCCGGGACCGGAACCGACAGGCGCCTGCGCGGTGACCTACAAGATCACCAACGAGTGGTCGGGCGGTTTCCAGGCGGACGTCCAGCTCACCAACACGGGCACGAGCGCATGGTCCGGATGGTCGCTGAACTGGTCCTTCCCGGGCGGCCAGACCATCTCACAGCTGTGGAACGCCGACCACACGCAGTCGGGCGCGTCGGTCACGGTGAAGAACGTGAACTGGAACGCGGCCGTGGCCGCGGGCTCGTCCGTCGGCTTCGGCTTCACCGGCAGCTGGTCGGGCTCGAACACGAAACCGACCGCCTTCAGGCTCGGTGATCAGACCTGCACGGTGAACTGAGCACGGTGGACTAAGCACGGTGGACTGAGCACGGTGGACTGAGCACGGTGGGCGCGTGCCGGATCGCGGCACGCGCCCTCGGCTCCTACTTCACCGACCACTGCCCCGTCTGGTCCGAGAACCCGGAGTTCATCGCGAACTGCAGGCTCACGATCTTCGAGTCCTTCGGCACCTGGAACACGATCCAGCCCAGGGCCTTCTCGCCCTTCGGCAAGCTCAGGTCGGACGCCATCGCCGGGCCCGCGGCGATCTCCCCGAACCACGCGTCGAACCGCTGCCCGTCGCTGTCGGCGGCCTTCGCCCCGTTGCCGGGGCTGTCCGCGTAGACCTTGCTGCCCGTGTTCACCAGCTCGAACTGAGCGGCGGCCCAGCGTTTGCCGTCCGGGGGGACGTTGATCTCGTCCGCGCCCTTCGCGGTGGGCAGCCACTTCTTCAGCGTGACGTCGAGTTGCTGGCCGTCGGTCCCCTTCAGGGCGAGGGTGTCGCCGACCCCGGCCGTCCTGTCCGCCGTGCGCGTGGCTCCGGCCTTCTCGTCGGCGGCCGTCCGGGTGTCGGCCTTCGGCTTGGTGGTGACGGTGTCCTCGCCGGTACCGCAAGCGGTGAGGGCGAGCAGGCCGGCGGCGGTGAGCCCGACGACGGTGGTGTGGATGCGGGTGTGCATGGTCCCCTCAGAGGTCGATGAGGCAGGGGACGTTATCACCGAACTGTCGGATTTGCCGGAACAAGAGGCGCGACAGCAACACGATCACGAAGGTCGCGGCTGCGTGCACGCCGCACGCAGCCGCTTCAGGTGTTTCAGCAGGTCACGGTGTGTAGACCGTCGGGCGGGGTGCCGTCGGCATCTTGTTGCCGATGAAGAAGCTCATGTGCGGCGGCTGGTTATAAGCCGTGTTCTGCCAGGCCAGGCCCGTGCGGTCTGCGGCGATGAAGTGCGGTTGACTCTCGAAGGTCCTGACCTGCTGGTATCTAGTGTCCTTGAGTGGTGCCGAGTGGTGACGGGTGGCATTTCTCCACGCCCCCAAACGCTCCCCGGAAGGCCCTGCTCCCCAGATCCTCCCCGGAATCCATCGCCGTAGATGCCCTATGAACTGCCGGGACACCTCGCCACGACCGCTTCCCCGACGTGCCCCGGCTCGTACTCGACGCCAGCCTGTTCGGCAGTGTTGCGGCGACAGCCCTCCATGACGAGGACGCAATCGCGACAGGCGCGCACTTCTTCCGGCTGGCCGGCTCGGGGCTTGATCATCTTGACGAGGGCAGTGTCGACGGTTCCGCCACCTGGGTGGCGAAAGCAGGTCCCCGGCTGCCAGGTATAGAGGTCGAGGATCTGCTGGCGGTCCATCTCTTCTCCCGTCGGTTGGCCGTCTGCGTCATACGGCGTGAACATTCGTTCGAATCTGGACGTTACCTGTCACCCTGTAGCGCACGCCAGCACGCGACAGGGCTGCGAGCGAGGGGGGTGGGTCATGCGGAACAAGCAATGAAGCGGCTCGACTAACTTCAAGATCAAATAATGCCTCGTTTACGAGGCTGACTTATGATCATGCAGGCCAGAGCGTTTGTCGAGTGCCACACCTGCCCGATGATGACGCCTGGCTCCTCGAACGCCGCCGCGCCATCGGCGACCGTATCCGCGTTACCCGGCTTCGCCAGAACATGACCCAGGAAGCCCTACACCTCTCGGCCGGCCTCTCCCGCGCCACCCTGCAGGGCATTGAGGCTGGCACGCGCGACGCCCGGATCTCGTCGCTCATAAAGATCGCGCGCGTCTTGGGTGTGCACGTCACCGACCTCCTCCGCGGTTACTGAATCATCGTCAATACGCGGGCACCCCTGAGGCAAGTACGCAGTCTGCATAGATCCGCGTGAACCGAAAGCGCTCCGTGTGAATTCCTCACCCGCAGGTCAGGCCATGGCCAAACGTTCCCTCGGGTAACTCAACTACCCGCCCGCTGCAAGGCTTTGGCGGCGGGTGGCGCTCACTGGGTGTGGTCGGAGAGCTGGCGGTAGGCGTCGTCGCAGACATCGATCCAGGCCCGGTACAGCCGTTCACCTTCGTCGCAGCGGTCGCGGTCGACGTCCCTGCACCTGGCGCACTCGTCGGTGACGTGTTGGACGTAGCGGCGCCGGGCCTGCTGGACGGGGCTGAGCTCGCCGCTGGGGGCGTTCATTTGGCGCGGCACGCCGGGTTCTGGTGTGGGCGGCGGGTCTCTACGCTCGTCCATGGTCGACGCTCCGATCGTCGGCTGCCTCCCGGATGCTGGCCCGCGTCCGGGGGGCGTTTTGTGCTGTGGGTCACCATACTCTCGCGGAATAGGCGGTATAGGTCGTATAGGCGGTCTCATCTCGCCTGTTCGGCTAAGCCCACCTAGCGTCTTGGATCATGAGGTGGGAGCCGGAAGTACCCAGGTGGCGGCAGGTGTGTGACGTAATGCGGGAGCGGATCGTCGACGGCACCTACACGCCCGGAGGCAGGCTTCCGTCCGCGATGGCAATCTGCGACGAGTTCGGGATTAGCCAGGTGACCGCGAAGCGCGTGTTGACAGAGCTGCGGAAGGCGGGGCTGGCCGTCATGTATCCCGGCGTGGGGACGTTCGTCACCGAGCTGCCGCGGCCGTCGGAGTCCTGACCACTGTCAGACCCGGCTCCTAGACTTGCCCGCATGCCGTCTAATCCCCTGTCGCCGGGTTCCGTGCGGCCTGCCGAGCAGGTCAACGCGGAGATCCGTGCGTTGTGGCCGCATCCGGCGGTGCGGCTGACGGCTGAGCAGCGGGCCCGGTACGCGCTGCTCGTCGAGGAGTGGACGCTGGCCGTCGCGGCGGAGCGGGCGTGCGGGGAGATCGTGAAGGCGGCGTAACCTTACCGCGTGGCAATCGAACTACCTGACGACCTGATCGAGCACGAACGTGCGGCGTGGGGCGAGATTCAGCGCGGCCAGCTCACCGTCGACACCGCCCTCGCCGTCCATGCTGGGGTCGGCGCATTCATCGCCCGCGACGAAGTCGACGCCTCCCGGTACGAGGTCGAGATGGAGCTCAAGCGGATCGTGCGGCACTCGGAGATGGCGGGCTAGCAGTCCCCGTCCCAGCGGAATCGCCACGCTCCGTCATCAGCCCGGCTGCAGCGCCCGCCTTCGACGATCGGCACGTACAGGGCCCGTCGGATCGGGGCCACCTTCCCGGCAGCCGCCTCGAACAGGGCCGACAACGGCTCCTCAAGAGGCAGCTGAACGGCGAGGCCCGGGTGTGCGCGGTCCAGCTTCAGGCGGGTGCCGTCGCGAGGGCCGCCCACGCAGACGACCGCGCACTCCGCAGCTCGGCTTGGGGCTCCAGCGGGCCCGACGTCTGGGTCTTGAACGGTCACCGGCAGTGTGGCCAGGAAGGCGTCGTCGAGTTGGAGGCCTGTCTCTTTGAGGACGACTGCCGCCAGCTCGGACCTCACCTTGTCGGTGAGCATGTCGCGGACTGGGCCGTCTTCCTCCCAGATCTCGCGGGCTACCGGGAGCTCCACCCATGCCTCGCCCATGGTGAGCAGCACCGAACAGACGAGGTTGATCGTCGGCGAGAACGGAGCCACAGGCCCTCCTAAGTCGAGCGCCCCGCACCGGGCATCACTCCGGGCGGGGCGAGCGCGTGCAGCCATGCAGCGCGGATACGTGGCTCCAACTGTACGAGCCGCCACCGACAACGAGGGTTGGTCAGGCGCGAGCGGCGATCATTCGTCGTCGTATTCGAGCACCTCGCGGTGGTGTGGCGCTGCAGGGGCAGGCGGCAGGCGGCAGGCGGCAGGCGGCAGGCGGCAGGCGGGAAACGTTCACGGCGTGCATGGCCAGCAGCTCGTCGACGTCCAGGCTTGCTCCTCTCCGATGCGACGCGGGGGATCCTACGCCATAGAATCGAACGCGTGAACGATAGCCCGCCGTCCCGTCTCGACATGCTGCGCTTCCTTGAGCGCATCCAGCTCGCCGACCTCCAACGCACCCGGCAATGGATCGCCCGAGAAGAGCAGCGGGAAGCCGAGCGGCGCCGCGGCGAAGAGCGTCGGCCACCCGCCCCGGACTGGCTGTTGCAGCAGTCCCTGGGTGGACGACATCCCGTCGCAGTGCACGTCGGCGGCTGCCACATGGCGGGGAAGAACGTGCGCGGAATCGGGCGGGACCAGGCCGTCCGGGCGCTCACGGAAGGCGTGGCGGCGTGCACGCACTGCAGGCCGGACACGGAGCTCGGCGTGCTCGACTAGGCGCTGCGCTTCGCCCGGCCCGCGGTCTTCTTCACCGTCTTCCTGGCGGCCTAGCGGACGCGGCCCATGTCCTCCCGGTGGTACTGGTGGAACGAGATCGAATGCGTCTCGGTGGCGCTCACCACACGAAGCCAGATGGCAGGTATGGCTGACCTCCGCAGGCTGCCCCGAGCAGCACCAGCCTATGAGCCGCCCCACCAGCCCGCGAGCCAGGCGCTGTCAGTGCCGCCAGCGATGATGAGCGCATGACGACCACCATGCAGAACTACGCGCTCACCTGGACCGACACCGACGGCACACCGCGGGCATCCGCTGTCGCCTACGACGAGACCAGCGCCGGACGGCAGAAGTCCGTACTCGAAGCGGCAGGCAGCACCAACGTGGAGATCGTGCCGGTCAAGCCCGGCCAACTCCCCCAGGTGTAGGACCGTGCGCGGGCGCCCGCCCTGACGGCGGGGCGCGCACCACCATCTGTCACGAAAAGGTGACTACTCCCCCATACACCCACCAGCGCCCCACCAGATGACTACCGTCGTCGCTCCACCACAAGCAGGGGGGACGATGACCAACCCGTACACGCCCATGCCGCCAGCGCCACGCCCGGCCGACACCCGCCCGCTCTACAGGCGCCCCCGCGTATGGGCTGGCGGCTCGGGCCTGTTCATCGCCGGCGCGCTGATCGCCGCCACCGGGAACGGCGGGCAGCAACCCGCCGCCGAGATCAAATCCGCGCCAGCCGCGACCATCACCGTGACGGCCACACCCGAGCCAGGCCCAACCGTCACCGAGACCATCAAAGCCAAGGCCAAGCCACAGCCCACGGTCACCGTCACCAAAACCGCCCGTGCCCAGGTCGCCGACACCAACAGCAGTAGCGGAAGCGACAGCGGCAGCGACACCACGGGCACGTGCTCGATCGTCTCCAGCTCGGGCAACTGCTACTCGGCAGGACAGTTCTGCCGGAACAGTGACCACGGGGCCAGCACGACCACCGCCAGCGGCGCGAGGATCAAGTGCGTGTACAGCTCCAACGCATGGCGGTGGACCTACTCCTAACAAGACAGCGGCGCCCGACTCGACGGGGGACGAGACGGGCGCCACAGCCAGTGTGGCACGGGGCTGTCGAGGGCCGGGGGAACACTCCGCCGAAATGGCCTTACCGTCCCAGCATGAGCACTCCGAAGACCATCTACAGCCAGTCCGAAGCCCGCGGGCTTCGCGACCATCCCTGTATCCACTGCGGCCGGCTGAGCCGTGTCGACAAGCGCGTCCAGGCCGACATGGGCGGCGGCGTCAACCCGGACGTGTCCGTCCTCTGGTACTGCCCCGACCTCATCTGCGAGGGGCACGACGGGTTCTCGATCGAGAGCCAGTAGGCTGACGCGACGACGCCCCGCCCACTTACCCTGGGCGGGGCGCCGTTGCTGCTGTCAGTCAGGCGGCGGGCTTGATGACGGCGAGCAGGGCACGGAGCTGGTCCGTGGTCACCTCGGAGCGCACCTCGTGCTTGACGTCGATCCCGGCGGCCAGCAACTCCATGAACAGCGACCTGCGCTGGTTCATCTCCTCGTACTGCTTTTGTGTCATCAGTCGGGCACGGACTCCGACGTTGCCCTCCTCGGCTCCCGTCTTCCGGTCGAACCGCTCCCGGCGCTCGTACCCGTGGAGGGACACGTACAGGTACTTACGGCCGACTCGCGAAACGGTGACGGGCTCGTCACCTCGGAAGCGGTTGCCCGTGACGAGGACGAGGTTGTCACCGATCTTGACGTTGCCTAGTCCGTTCATGCTCATGAGTTCTTCCTCTCCAGGTACCGGTAGATGGTGGTGCGGGCGACGCCGAGTTCGTCGGCGATGGCCTGCACGGTGTGCTTGCGTTTCCCGTCCTCGCCCAGCTCGTCGTACATCTCCTGGGCGAGCTTGACCTGGCGCGGCTTAAGGGCCTGCTTCCTGCCGCCGACCCGGCCTCGGGCGCGGGCGGCTTCGAGGCCGTCGCGAGTGCGCTCGACGATAAGGGACCGCTCGAACTCCGCGATGGCGCCGAGGATGTGGAAGAACATCCGCCCGGCCGGGGTGCTGGTGTCGATGCCCTGGCTCAGGACGACGAGGTTGACGCCCTTCTTCTCCAGCTGCTCGGAGAGCTCGATGAGGTTCTTCAGGGAGCGTCCGAGCCGGTCGAGCTTGGTGATGACGAACTCGTCTCCTTCGCGGGCGGCGATCAGCGCCTTGTCGAGCTCGGGCCGGGAAGCTAGCTTGCCGGAGGCCTTGTCGACGAAGACGGGATCGCATCCTGCTTCTTTGAGGGCGTCCTCCTGTGCGTCTGGGTTCTGGTCGCGTGTGGAGACGCGGCCGTATCCGATTCTCATGAACCGAGCGTAGCGATTCTGAGCCCTTTACGCGACATAGTTGAGGACACGAGTTTGCGTCACTCTCGAACTGCAGGAACGCAGTTGGGGGTAGGGGTGTCGATAGACGGTCGTTTCTCGACGTGCCGCCTAGGCTCCCCGCTGTGACACACTCCGCGCCATGAAGACGTGCACCACCTGCCGCCAGGAGTACGACGAGACGGACGACGAGGCGGTCAAGCACCACACCGAGGACGCCCGCGCTGCTACATGTGTCACGGCTCGTTCTGCTTCTGCCCCGCGCACTGACTCCGGGCATGACGAAGGGCCCCGCGCCGAGGAGGAGCGGGGCCCGCGATATGGCATGTTATCGAGAGTGCTCGACCACAATGGGGGATTGTTTCAGGGAACGTGACGACTCGCACCTGGAGGCATCGGTGCCCTCCTCGTACCGTGTCCCTGCATGTGGTTATCACTGGTAAGCGCCATCACCGGCGCAGTCATCGCCACGGCCTCCAGCGCCTTCCTCGACCATCACCGTTGGCGCCGGGACCAGGCGCAGCAGCTCACTGACACCCGTCGCGTCCTGTACGGCGAATACCTTGCCGCTCTCTCGAAGGCCCGGAACCACTTCCGCAGCCTCGCCCGAGACCTTGACATCGATCCGAAGGAACGAGGAGCCTCCGCCCGCACTAGCTTTGTGCCCTGCTACGACGGCCGGTATCAGATCGCAATCACCGCCTCTGCCAAGGTAGTTGCTGCTTCCGAGGAGACGTTCCGAAAGCTTCGCAACATACGCGACGTAGCGGGCTCTGGTGCTCTCGCCGGAGACGAGAGGTACGCGGAGGGGCGTAGTGAGTACGAAGTCGCCCTTGCGAAACTGCGTAAGGCGATGCGCGAGGAACTTGGAGCGGACCGCGTCTAAGCATCTCTATAACAGATGCGAGCTCACAGAACCAGGTTGGCGATGTCCCCTACCGTGACATCCGGTCCCTCACGTCGCGCACAGCTAACCGCCCCCGCTCCCCCTGCGCGTGTGAGGCAGGGAGGCGGGGGCGCTGTCGCGTCCAACGTCGAGGATCGGCGCCAGGGCTACCTCCTCACGCCGGCGAAAGGCTAGCCTCCCTTGATCGCGGTCATGCACAGGGCGGCTATGTACGTGCCCTTGAAATGGACCCACCTGTTGGAGGTTCCCCCGCAGGCCGTGTAGTTGCCGCCCTTCAGTTCGCTGGTCACGATGTTCCCGCAGACCGTCTGCCCCTTGGACAGGGAGCCGACAACACTGCCGAAGGTCGAAGGCTGGCTGCGCACGGTGACGCCAGTCTTCGCGGCGTAAGTCGTACAGCCCGCGGCGACCGCCTGCTGTGCCGTGGCTGCTTGCGCCGGGCCAGCGGCGACGAGACCGCTGGCGCCGATGAGTACTGCCGATGCGAGAGCGGTCACCACTCGCAGATTCTTCACTTGTCCCCCTACAGACCTGGTGACGGTTGATCGACTGCTCGTGCGGCTCCACGGTCTCACTGCTGGCATCAGATCGTCTTTGATCGGGAGTCCACAGATCCTTGATGCTCAGTCCCCGCACGCCCGCAGCGGCTCCGAGCCGCGATCCAACTCAGTTGCGCGCTACCTGGCATCGGTTAGGCGCCCCTGACTTGACGCCGTGGCTAGCCTCCGACCATGACCACGTACAAGGGCGATGCCATCCTCCTTGCCGAGGACGGCCGCGAGTTCGAAACCGAAGCAGAGCTCACCAAGGACTCGTCCGGGAGTTGGCGCGGAACCCTCACCTTCCGCGACGTGACGCTGTTCCGAGCTCTGCTGAACATCAGCGACGGCCACCTCCTCATCGACCGGAAGACGGGAGAGTTCGTCCGGCCGGATACCTCCGATTGGACTGCCAGCCCCGCCGGCCCGCAGGTGATGCGCATCCTGGGTAGCGGCGAGGCTCCGTTCTGACGACAGCTCAGTGCCCCGCTCCCTCGCCACACGGCAGGGAGGCGGGGCTCGGTCGTTCCTGCGACGAGCACGTAAGGGAACGTTATGCGCTACCTCTTGCATCCATCCTTGGCATTCACTCTTGACTGCATATCTTGAGTTGCTACCTTGAGTTCATGACGACAGCTACCGAACAGGGCACGCACTGCTGGCACATGTCGTTCCTCGCACGCAACGAGATCGGTCTGACCGCGCAGGATCGCAGCGGGCACTGGACGCCGACGCAAGGCATGACCCGCTTCGACGCCATGAACGAGATCCGCCGCCAGGTCGTCGGGGCCAGCCCGTACCTCGCGGACGCCGCGATGCTCAGCTTCGACATCCAGCCCAACACCCTCTGAGGCAACCAGACATGACGAGCAACCACCGCCTGATCCCGAATGGCTTCTGCTGGTGCGGCTGCGGCCGTGAGATCACCCTCGGGAAGTTCTTCGCCCAGGGCCACGACAAGGTCGCCGAAGCCGCCCTGATGGCGGTCCGGTACGAGGCGTCGGTCCCTCGCCTGCTGGCAGAGCACGGGTTCGGCCCCGACAAGTCGGTGACCGACGCGGCCGTCAACGAGGGAGGCTGGGAGAAGTGCCCGCGCGGCTGCGGCTACGTCGGCGCCCCTGCATCCGTCACCAACCACATCCGCAAGCACCACACGAACAAGGAGAGTTAAGCATGGGATTCCCGAAGATCGTGCGTCAGACGCCGGTCAAGCACGGCACCGAAGTGACGCTGACGGTGTCCACCGTGCAGATCGCTCGCAACTACTACGACACCGTCATCTTCGACGACAGTGCCGACAAGCGTCACAACGGCATGGTCCTGAACGGGCACGAGTACGAGGGCCGCACGTTTGGGCCCTACGTCATCGACAAGTCGAGCACCCGAGTCGGCACTCGCGCCGAGGCCATGGAGCACCATCGCGAAGCCCTGTACGCGGCGCGCACCGAAACGCCCCGCGCCTCACGCGCATTCGTCGAGCAGTGAGCGGTCCCCGCCTGCCGTTAACAGGCGGGGACCTCCCCGAACTCTAGCCGTACCAGCGAGGCGCCCCCGCTCCCCCCGCCGCATCAGCGGCGAGGAGGCGGGGGCGCCTGTGTGTCAGCTCGCATCTGTCGCCATCTTCTTGAGCGTGTCGATGACGGCCCGGCAGTCGTCAGCTGCGCGATGCCCGGCGCCGGGCAGGGGCTGCCACCGGTAGTCGCCCTGCGTGTACAGCGGCTGGTTGTCGCGGAAGTCGTAGTCCCACGTCCAGTCGCCGCACCATTCGGCGTAGGCCCCCATGGCACAGTCTTCCCACGTTTGTGCGGCCAGCCAGGCGCGCGCGGCTGGGTGGATGCGTCGCCGGCCGTTGCGGGGCTTCTCCAGGTTGACCCAGCGGGTGCGGTAGTGGTGGTGGAGTTCGACGGCCAGGCGACGCTTGTCGAAGTCCCGGTTGTAGATGACGACCTTGCGGTTGATGAGCGCGCCAGTGAGCTGTACCAGCAGGTCGCTGAAGCCGGGGGCAGTCTTGACCATGTCGTCGGTGATTCCGTGGATGCGAGTGGCCTCGGCCGGGATGGGCACGCCCGGGTTGATGAGGCTGTCGAGCAGGACGCTGCCGTCGACGCTGAGAACGGCGATCTCGACGATGCGGGCGCCGTCGTGGAGGCCGGTGGTCTCCGTGTCCAGGACGACGCAGGTCGGGTCATCGAGAACTTGGCGCGCCCACCCTGCGGCGGCGTCGTGGTCCTGGCGCAGCATCGTCATGAACTCCTGCTCGCACCACCCCTTGTGGATCTCGTCGCAGAGTGGGCACGCGCGCTGCTTCCACCAGAGTGCGCGCCCTGCGGAGAGTGCGGCGAGCTGAGCAGGAGTCGACTTCGGCTGGGCGGCGGTCTGGTCGAGCGCGTACAGCGGTGCGTGATGGTGGCGGGGCATGCAGTACAGCCACGCCTGTGGACGGTCCTTCTGCCCTGGGCGCAGTCGACGCCCTGCGCCACGGAGTTGGGCGCGGGTCATGAGGCCGATAGGTGCGCTGCCAGTGCTGTAGACGGGCAGGTCTTGGTAGGTGGCGGTCACGGCTGCTCCTCGGCGGGCGGGATGACGATGGCGAGGTAGGCGCGAAGGGCGCCCTCGGTGTAATGGCTCGGCCGGTACGACACTGGGCCGGCGGATCCGCCTGCGGCTTCCTGCATGGCTGCGACCAGACGGCGCACGTCCGTCTCGTGGCCGACGAGTCGGATCTCGACCGGTGAGCCAGGGCCCGTCGGCGACTCTTCGGTTCGGGGGCGTGGGGAGCGGCGGGCTGGTGTGCGAGCCAAGACTGAACTCCTCGGCGTGAGGGGCGGGTTGGGGCTGGCTTGATGCTGCCCGGCCCCCCCGCATCACTCGCAATACCCCACAAATGGCGGAAGTGCCCCCTATAGGGACGCGTGCGCGTGCAGGGGTCTAGAGGTCCTCCCGAGCCTTGGTAACGACTTAGCAAAGAGTGGCGGGCGCCCCTGCGGCAGGGCACACCGAAGCGCCCCCGCCCCCTGCCGCTGACGCGACAGGAAGGCGGGGGCGGTGTCGTTCGGTCAGACCGTCTCGTCCGGTGGAGGCCAGTCGGGTTCGAGGAACGGCTGGGTGGCCGGGGCGGGTACAGGCTGGGGTTCGGCTTCGCCGAGTTGGACGAGGCTGCCCACGTCGGCGGCATTGTCGTCGCGGCGCGGCGGGCGCTCGATGGCGTCGGGCATGCGGGCTCCTAGGGGTACTGGCGGCGTTGCGGATCGAGGCCCAGCGCCTGCGGGTTGTTCCCGTTGCCGTTCCCAGGGTCGGGTGGCGGCGCGTTGTCCTTGCGACAGACCAACGCATCCGCATCCCAGGTTGGGGCTTGGAGGCTGTAACCGTCGGGGCAGGTCTGCCCGTCCCGGCCGTCCTTCCCATCCTTGCCCGCGGCCCCCTGCGGGCCGGTCGCCCCGGTCTCACCTTGGACGCCCTGCGGGCCTGAAGGTCCGGTGGCGCCAACTATGCCGGGCTGCCCCGCCGTCCCGACTCCGTCCGTTCCGTCCGTCCCGTTCTTGCCCGGAGGGCCGGTTGGCCCAGGTGAGCCCGATGGTCCTGGTTCGCCCTTGGGTCCTTGCGGTCCTGTCACACTCCTGCCGGGTTCTCCCCGGCTTCCTGGTGGCCCAGCAACGGGGGTTGCGCCAAGTCGTTGTACCTGGCTGGCCAGCAGGTCGCGAGCCTGGTTGGCGTGCCTCAGGTCCGCAGCCAGGGTCATCACTTGGATGGCCAGCCAGCACAGGAAGAGGGCGACGAGGAGTCCTGTGGCGGCGACGAGCCACTCGGCGCGCGGCTTGCAGAACGGGATCCGCCTGCGCCTCTTCCGAGCCCTCATGTTGCCACCGCCGCCCAGACTGAGATCACTGCTGCGAGCAGGGCGATCAGGATGGGGATGACGGCTTGGTAGAGGCGGCGCTGCCGTTCGGCTTCGCGTCGGTCTCGCTCGGAGAGCTGGTACTGCTCTAGGTCATCCTCCAGTTTCCCGGTGGCCTCCCGGCACGACTGGAGGTCGGCTTGGAGTTGAGCGAGCCGCTGGTCGACATGGGTCGATTGGATCGTGTAGACGTCCAGGGAGACGACCTTGTCGAGGCGGCTGTTCAGCTCCGCGAAGCGTGTGGAGATCAGTTGCTGTAGTGCTCCGATCTGCCGGCCGAGTTCGCCGTTGGACAGCTGCTCGTCGGCCATCGGTTGCTCCGCTCAGGCGCCCTGCGAGGGTTCGGCGGTGGCGGGTGTCGTCGGGACAGTTGGGGAGACCTGGCCGCGGGTGAGCAGTCCGAGTACGGCGAGGACGACGGCATTGAGGGCGCCGACGGTCTCGGGGGTGACGTTGAATCCGTAGGCGGCGAGCAGTGCGACGACCGCGGCGACGAGACCCGTGAACGCGCTGGGCGCGATCGGGCGCGTGATGGTTGCGGTGGCTGCGGCGAACACGGCAGAGGTGACGGCGACGATCGCGCCTGCCTGCTCCGCGGACAGGCCGAACTGGAACGTCACCAGCAGGCTGAGGCTGGCGCTGATGACGGAGATGATGAGAGCCGGTTCACGGCCGAAGATCTTCATGGTGCAGTCTCGTTTCTGCTGGATGAGTCAGGCGACGACGTTGAAGCCGTGCTTCGCGCCGAGCTTGGTGAGGCTGGTCTTGCCGGGGATGCCGTCGGCGTCCCGGCCGGTGTAGCCGAGGCGGCGCTGCCACTTGGCGTAGGCGTCGACCGTGGCGGTGCCGTAGTGGCCGTCGCTGTACTTCTTGGCGAGCAGCCCGGCGTCCACCAGTGCGGCCTCGACGGTGCGCACGCCGGAGTAGGTGACCGGGGTGCCGGACGCAGCCGGGTTGGACCGGGCGGCGGTCACAAGCTTGGACAGATCCACGGTCGGCTTAGCCGGTTTCGGAGCGGGCGCGGGGGTCGGTATGGTCGTGGGCTTGCCCAGGCGTGCGTCGATACGGTCCCGCATGGACGCCATCGTGAAGCCGCGCGGGTCGACCTTGCCTGGCTGCCATTCCAGGTGACCGATGACGGAGCGGGCAGTCCACCCGTGGTGGCGACAGATCGCGGCGGAAACGCGCTCGATCGACTCCAACTGGGCCTCGGGCCAGGGGTCCTTGCCGTCGCCGAGGTTGATGCACTCGAAGCCGTAGAAGTGACGGTTGCCGTCGACGCTGGCCTCGTTGTCGGCGGGCAGCACCTTCTCCTCGATGACGGCCTGCAGGACGTCGGGGTCGCCCAGTCCGGCGTGGTTGGCGCGGCCGTAGCCGACGAGGTGGACAACGCCCTGCTTGTCGATGACGCCGTGGCAGAGCGGGCCGGGGAGTCCGGAGTAGCCGTCGTGGCAGATCTGCACCGAACGGTCGGTGCCGGAGGTGACGGTGTGGTGGATCATCACCCCGTTGACGGGCCCCCACGGGCCCTTGCTGTTGCGGTTGTGAGCCTCCCACTTCCCCACCTCCACAACGGTGAGGCCCTCGTCTCTGAGGATCTGAGCGAACTTGGACGCGGATGCTGGTGTGGCCATGGCGCGGGCCCTTTCTAGTAGTCGCTGGTCGTGCCGACGAACTGGGCGTGCTCAAGCGGCCAGCCCTCGTGGTGGTCGTGCCACACCTCAACCCCGACGGGCTGCCCGGCCTGGCCCGCGAAGGGCCACATGACGGTTTGCCACGACCGGCCGGGGGTGGCGAGACGGTCATCGGCGCCTGTGTAGTCGCGGATGCCGTGCGGGTCGCGGATGAAGCGGGACATGATCTGCCGCGGCCGGGTGTCGCCGTCGGGGAGGCTGATGGAGGCCCAGCGGAGGTTGCGGGCCCAGAGGAAGTCGCCGTCGAACGGGGGCATGATCAGCGCTAGACCGCGCATCATCTTGCGGTCGTTGCTGATGGTCTTCTCGTAGGTGACGAGCGTCCACGTGTTCGGCGGGATGATCTGCGGCTTCTCACCGCGGTACAGCTTGCACACGGTGGCCACGAGCGCCTCCTACAGGCTGACGGTCACGCCGTTGAAGCCGATCCACGGCGGCTTCACGGTGGATCCGGTGCCGAAGACCTGCAGGTAGCCGTCGGTCTGCACGTCGAGCTTCAGTGCGATGCGGTCGCTGCTGACGTCCGAGCACGGTATGAGGACGGTGCGCAGGGTCTGCGGGCGGACCCCGGACGGCAGGGCCGTGTTGTTGATGACGTAGGAGCCGGCCGGTGTCGTCGGCCACGAGGATCGGCCGATCGCCCCACGGAACTGCAGGGACTCCTCGCCTGCGATGTTCAATAGCCGGTACTGCAGCGTGCCGTTGCTGTTGCCGTTCTGCGTGAACGGTGAGCTGAGGCCGATCGTCGTCCACGACGATGTGCCGACGGACAAGGCGACCCAGGCGCCGTTGATACGGGCGTCGAGACGTTGCACGTCCTGCAGGTAGGTGAGCATGCCGTCGACGGGCGACGTAAGCGTCGCGCCACGCGCCGAGGCGGACGCGTACCGCAAGGTGCCGCGCGGAATCACGCCGGCGGCCAAGTCGGCAATGGCTCTCGGTACGTCGGGGGCGTCAGTGAGGGCGGCGAGGCTGATGTTCTGCCCGTAGGTGTCGGTCGTGGGCATCAGTCCTCCGGAAGCTTCGTGGTGGTGATCTCGATCCGCCTCGCCTCAATGCCCGTGACGCTCGGCTGCGCGGCCAGGGACTCACGCACGGCGCGGAGAATGGCCTGCTCGTCGGCAAGGTGGTACTCGTCGAGGACAGCGATCTGCACCTCCACCTGCCCTTCCTCCGAGTCGCCGGTGATGGATGTGTAGGGGTAGCCGAGCGCCATTCACTCCACCCTTTCGAGTCGGATCCAGGAGTCGGTATAGACGGTCACGCCGGAGCCGCCTGCGGTCTGGGAGGACCAGTTCGCGGAGAAGACGCCGCCCGTGGTGGTGCGGATGATGCCGCGCATGGCGTGCCCTGTGACGGGCGCGATAGCGCCATAGGAGCGGGGCGAGCCGATCGCGGTGTCGATGTTGCGGACCGTCGAAGGGACGGCGGTCATGGAGGTGGCGTCGGCGTAGCAGACCCACGATCCGGCAGCGTCGGTGGGGACGTTCCAGCCCCAGTTCATGTCGGACGTGTTGGTGTCCGAGCTCCACTTCGCGAACGCTTCGAGCGTGTATGTAGCGTTCGCGGCGAGAGTGACAGCGAGGTGCGGGTCAACGGACGGTGTCGCGCTGGTCCGCGGCCCGGTGTCGGCGGCCTTCCGCCTGTACAGGACGGTGCCGAGCCCGTCGGAGTCGACGGCAGTGCGGCCAGCGGCGAGCCAGTTGCCGCTGCTGGACTGGGTGATGACGATGACGTCGCCTACGACTGGGTTGCGGTAGGTCTCCAGGCGGCGGCAGACGATGCTGTCCGCGGTGACGGTGCCTGCCCCGATGGCGGTGACGGTGGCGAGCCTCCAGTCCGCGCCCCGCACGGACGGCGACTGCTCGCCCGTCTTCTGCGCCGACTGCTTGAGCGCTGCGGCGAGGTCGCGGGTGCTGGCGTGGCTCGTCTTCACGCGTCCTCCTTCGCGGAGATCGTCGTGATGGGGAACTCGCCTCCCTCGTCCAACGGGACGCTGAACGAGGCGACCTGGTGAAGTTCGCGGGTGCCGTCCGGGTGCGTGACCCGGATGACGTCGCCGGGCTCCAGCGCCGGGTTGGGCATGCTGCTGAAGTCCCCGGATGAGTTGGGAGCTTTCGCCTGGGCGAGTTCCAGTGATGCGGCCTGCGCGCAGGCGTTGACCGTGGTCAGTGTCGACGACGAGATGAACTTCGGGCGCCTGCCGAACGGTCCGCCCCAGTAGGTCGGGGAGCCGGTGTCGCTGTCGACGATGAGCGCAGAGACGGGCGGTGCGTTGTCTGCCGTGTTCTCTCCGCGGGCGAGGACGCCGTTGTAGACGCCGTCGCTTTTCATGGCCCGGTTGCCGCTGATGTAGACGCCGCCCTCGGTGGCTTCGACAGCCCACACGGGCGTTGCGGACAGCAGGTCAGGCAGGGTGGCGATGACGAACACGCCGTCCGCGTTCGCGTACACCTCGGCGCCTGCCGCGGCGGCGATCTCCTGCGCGCCGGCCCACGGATCCGCCTCGATGTCGAACGTGCGGGAACCGATAGGGGCGTCGGTGATCGTGGACACCACATCGGCGTCCGGGAGGGTGCGCTGGATGAGGGCCGCGACAGCGCCGACCACGGTGCCGGTTGCCGTGTACGCTTCGGTGAATTTGTCGTCAGCGACGCATGCTTCCAGGCCCTTGCCCTGCAGGTTCACGGGTCCTTCGCTGATGCTTCCGTCAACGGAGTCGAGCCGGAACACGCCCAGCGGCACCAGCTCTGAGGCACCGTCGCCATACTGGACTCCGCGGCTGATGCGCAGCCGGGCGCCGTAGGTGGCGAGCTGGTCGGTGGGCGTGCGTGGGATGAGTGCCGGGTCGGGGCAGGTGACCGTGCAGGAGCGGCGGATCGCGTTGCTGCGGTCCACCGACACTGACCCGCCCGTGTGGTCGACATCCAGCACCCGGCCATCGGTGAGGAACAGCTGCACCCTGGTGGCGACCTGATGTGATTCGGCTAGCCGGGCCAAGAACCGGTCGGAGACGGGATACACCGATCACCCCCGCCGGTCGAGCAGCAGATCCTCACACGTCGCGTAGGTGGCCAGCACGTCGGCGCAGGTGTCGAACTCGGTGAGGACGTCCTGCCAGGTGCGGCCCGCAGCCCCATTGACGCCGGTCGTCACAGGCATGTCTGCTTCGATGAGTGGCAGCGTCCACGCCCGCCACACGTCCTGCGCGAGCGTTCCGATCCGCGCCTCAGAGACGGCAGCGACGTTGACATACATGTCGTCGACACCCATGCCCGGCGCGGCCTGCCACAGCAACACGTTGCCGGAGTCAAGTAGAAGGTGCAGGGCCCGCCGTTCCTCGTCCGTGCGGGTCCAGATCGCCAGATCGCCCTCTAGGCCTCCACGCACCCCGGACAGAACCACGGCATTGCGGCGTCCGCGCACCCGGTGGACGGCCTGCTCGATCGGCCGTGACCACTCCGGAGCCGTCTGTACCAGCACCTTCAGATTCCGTTGCGGGTTGCCAGGGTCCTTCAGCCACGCCTCGTTGATGTCGGCGAGACTGAGGGTGACGTAGTCGCTGGTGCGGGTCGCCGACGACAGCGAGCCCGGCGGCCACTGCTCGATCACGTAGCGGATCGACGTGTTCAGTGGCGCCTCATGGTCCTCGATGAGCATCAGGTCGGATGCGATGGCCTGGTGGCCTATGAGCCCCGACGGGCCGCGCACCAGCTGCCGGGATCCGTCAGGCAGCTCCCTGTACACGGACAGCTCGTAGCCGACGGTCAACTCCCGCAGGGTCACCTCGACGTAGCCGCCTGCGTCGACCGCCTCAACCGCTGTCAACGGCAGCACCTGCCACAACGCGACCGCATCCACGTGCAGGACGCTGCTCGTCGACGACACCGTGGCAACGAACTCGACGGCGGCCTGCGTGGCGGTCGTCGGCGCGACCGCGTCCGACGTCATCAACAGCCAGCTGCCCGCCGGCACTGGGTACGACGTGCCCACCGAGGCTCCGAGATCCGTGTTGGCGGCGTCGTACCAGCGCACTCTCAGCAACAGGCTAGACCAGGAGCCCGCGCCGACGTGGGCGTAGAGCGCGGCCCGATGGTTCAGGCCTGCGCCGTCCCCAAGGGGAAACCGGGCGGATCTGATGGTGCTAGCCGTCGCCGTCGCGGAGGCGATGGTGAGGGCGTAGGCGCCGTAGTAGGCAACTGCACCCCACGGTGTGGTGCGGGACAGCACGGCCGCCCCGGAAGCGGTCGTCCATCCGGCGATGCCCTGCTCGAAGCTGCCGTCTGCATACGGCACCAGCGTGCCGGCCTGCAGCTCGGGCGCCACGGTGATGACGACGGTCTCCAGGCGCAGGATCTGTCCCGCGCTCGCCCCGTCCAGACCTGCGGCGACCGAGCAGGTGGCCGCATTGGATGGTGCGACGGCAGAAGCCCGCTGCCGGTACATGCCGGTGCCCGGCGCCGCCAGAGTGGACCGGGCGGCTCCGACCTGGTTGTCAGCCGCATCGTAGAACCGGAGCTCAATCCATGCGGCCGAGGCGATCACGGGCGGCTGCAGGTAGGCCAATGCCAGATACTCGACCCCTGGTGTGACTGCGGGGCGGTCGACGGCCAGGACGCTCGCGTTGCCTGCGGCGACCGCTGTCATCGCCAGGGTGTGCCCGCCTGCCGTGTAGTTGTCGACGGCCCAGCCCACCACCGGCACCTGTCGAGTCACGGTGGCGTTGACGACGGCCGTCCACCCGGAGGCGTCCACCTCGCTGCTTTCGGTGCCGAACGGCAACAGGTTGCCAAGCACCCTGATCGGCAGCCCAAGGTAGACGTTCTCCCAGAAGTGGTAGACGGCCACGGCGGTTTCCGTCGACGACAACAGCACTTGCGCATTCGCCGCCCCTGCTGGCGCGGCGCCGGCTACCCCGACTCGATGCCATGCCGATGATGATCCGAGCGTGGTCAGCGACCACGTGATGCTGATCTCCGTACCGCTGGCGTTGAGCCACCGGATTCCGATCCGCTCGGGCACGACGCCCGCCGAGTCGGCGAACACCTGGTAGGTGGTGCCCGCCGACACGACATACGAGGAGACAGTGCGGACCTGCATCTCGCCCGCCGCCGAGGATCGAACGGCCAAGCATCCGTCGCCGTTTCGGCCGCCGATTCCCTTGCTGATAGTGCAGTTCAGCTTGGGCGTCCACCCTGAGGTGTTCGGGTCGATGGACTCCGTCGTCGGGCTGAGAAAGTTCCCGGGAATCGCCACTGGGGCACCTCCTCAGCTCGCGTTGAGTACTCCGATGAGCTGCTGCTGGCCCTCTTGCATCACCGCTGTCGCCTCACCGCGAACCCTGCCCAGGAACTCCCCGGAGTCGAGGAACAGGTCGCCCTCGAACCGAGCGGGTCCGGCGCCGCGGCTCGCCATCGTGGTGAGCGCGTTGGCCTGCGACGTGGTGAACACCGGCTCGGGCCGGCCCGTCCCGTTGTAGGCGAGATTCAAGCCCGGCTGGAGGTAGCCACCGCTGTCGTACTTGCCGGGCATGAACCCGTACCACGACGTGAACAGGCGGTCGTTGTAGCCGCGGGCGCGCTTGCCCACGACGACACCGTCACCGCCGCGGCTCTCGACGTTGGTCTTGCCGAGAGTTCCGGCGGTGTGACCGACACCAGCGTTCGTGATCCCGACACGGAAGGCACTGTTGCCGTTCTTCACCCACCCTGGAGGCGCGGTCTGCCCATGGAAGGCCATCGTCGCCCAGCGGCGGTGCGGCTTCTGGCCTCGGATGACGGACTCGATCGCCGACATGAACCCGGAACAGTCCCAGCTCGGGTTGCCATTGCCCGCCCATTGGTAGGGCTTGCCGTTCTGGGACTTCGCCCACTTCAGCGCTGCCTGGATCCGCGGCCCGCCGATTCCTGCCGCCCCGCGCTTGTCGGCTTCCTTGCCGTACCCGAACAGGGTGTCCAGGATCTTCGTCGGGATGCGGCGCAGCATCTGCCCGAGCGCGGTGTCCATCCCGGGGAAGTTCTTCAGAAGCGGGTCGACGACGCTCTTCACGCCCGCTCTGAGCGATCCCTCAACGGTGTCGGACAGCCATTTCGCGCCCTCCTTGATGCCGTTCCACACAGCCGAGCCCGCACCGCCGGCGGCCGACTTAACCCAGCCCCAGATCCCGCCGTCGGCGAACTGCTGGTGCACACCACCGGACGCGTACTTCAGCGACCGGTCGGTCGACGTGACGGGGTTGCCGCCGAACACCGGCGCCAACGCAGCCTTCACGCCCTGCGCGCCGCGCGACTTGGCGATGGCGTTCATGCTGCCGACGAACCCGGCGCCCACGGCGCGCGTGAACTCGGGCCGCATGATGGCCTCGCCGCCAGACAGGTCGAGCCTGCCGCCTGTTGGCGAGACGAACCGGTGCACGTCGCGACCCGGCGTGTAGCCAGGCATGATGCCACCGGACGCGAACTTGAACGCAGGCAACGTGGGCGCGCCGAATGCCTTCGCGACCTTGTTCCACACGCCGCGGATACCGCCGTTGTAGACGGTGTCGACGATGAACTGGACCGGTTCGCGGGCGATCTTCTTCAGCTTGTCCCACGCGATCTTGATGGCCTTGCGGGCGAACTCGAAGGAGTCCGCCACCCGGGCAACGGCCGACTTCAACGCGCCGAAGATGGGCTGGATACCCCTATCCCACACGAAGGCAATCGCGCTCTTGATGCCCTCCCAGGCAGGCTTAACAGCCTTCTGGTACAGCCAGCCCATGATGGCACCGACCGCAGACACGCCACCGCGAATGTACTGGAAGTACGGCTTGATCCCGTTGTTCCACAGCCACACAGCCAGAACTGCGATGGCATTGAAGGCGGGCTTGATCGCGTTGCTGTACAACCAGGACGCGACAGCGCCGATCCCCCGGAACGCCGGTCCCAGCACCGTGTTCCACAGCCACTCGCCAGTAGCTGCGAGGATCTTGAACGTGGCGATGATCGGCACGAGCGCGATGGTCACCACGGCCGTCATCAGAATCTTCGCCGCTGTCGCGATGAACCCGAACACCGGCGAGAGCACATTGGTCCACAGCCACGAAGCCCACCGGCCGATCGTCTGCAAGCCCGTCCAGATCGCGGTGAACACCGGCTTGAGCACGGAGTTCCAGACGAACAAGGCCGCAATCTTGATGGCGTTCCACACCGCGAGGACCACATTGCGGAAGCCGTCCCAGTGCTGCCACGCGTAGATGATGGCCACCACCAGCGCGGCGATGGCGGTGATGATGATGCCGATCAAGTTGGCCCTCATCGCCGCGTTCAACGCCAGCGTCTGCCCCGTCAGGAGCGCTGTTGCGACCGTCGCCACTGTCTGCGCCGCCCGCCAAATCCCCATGGCGACGGCCGCCAACTTGGCTCCGATCGCGATCGACGCGAACGCCACACCTACCGTCGTCAACAGGTCTGTCGGAATCGCGCTGATGCCCGTCGCCAGGGCGTTAATGAACGAAGTCGCCGTGCCACCCAGCGGTGCCAGAGCCACACCCAGATCGAAGAACGCCCTGAACAGGTTGCCGAGCATCTCGCTGAGGATCGGGGCCTGCTCAGCCGAGTAGGCCAGGAACCGCTCAAACTGCGGAGACCCCTTCAGGCCGGCGCCCCACGTCGCAAACCGGGCTGTGATCGTCTGCATGCGGGAAGAGATCGAGTCCATGTGCGGCAGGAATGCCTGGATGACTCCGCCCATGCCCTTGAAGACGTTGCCGAACGCCACACCGAGACCGACGAGCGCAGGGCCTACCGAGCCCGACAGGTCGGCCTTGAAGGTCTGCCACCAGGGTGACTTGAAGCCACGGCTCGCACGGTCCTGCAGGTCGCCGATCGCGGCAGCCGCTTCCTTCACGAACGGCGTCAACCCAGGCAGGGCACGCCGCATCCCGTCCAGCGCACGGGTGAAGATCGGCATCACCTGCGGCTGCAACGACTTCGACCACTCGGAGAACGCCGACCGCAGATTCAGGAACGCGTTAAACGTCTCCCGCGCCGACGGCGTCAACTTCGCCAGCTCCGCCTGGTACTTGGCCTGGGCGACCGCAGCCTGATCCACGCCGCCAGCTGCCGACATCGACGCCGACTGGATCTGCCGCTGAGCCGACGCCACCGCGTCCGCCGCGCTCTGCTGGGCCACCGCGACGTTCGCCGTCGCCTCGCCGACACGGGCCTGCGCGTCGGCAACCTGCCGGGCGGTCTCCACCTGCGTGCGTGAGGCCTCAGCCTGCGCATCCTTGAGCGCGCGTGCCTGGTCGGCTACCGCGCGCTGCGACTGAGCCACCCGGTCCTGCGCGTTTCGAACAGTGTCGGAGCCCTCGACGCCCTTCCTGTTCGCCTTAGCGGTCTCCGTCGTGAGCTGCTTCGTTTCCTCGCGCTGCTCCTTGAGCCGCTGCACCGCCTGGTCGTACTGCAGCAGCGCCTTCTGCTTGTCGAGCTCGGTCGCGTTCGCGTTCTTCAGGACGGCATCCCGCTGAAGCATCGCCTCCTTCAGCGCGATCTCCGCGTCCCTCTGTGACAGACGGGCGTTCGTCAGCTGGTTGTTCAGGTCCAGCAGCTCCTGCTCAGCCTGCTTCCGCGCGGCAGTCAGGTCTTCCTGGGCGCGCTTCGCGTCCCGCTGGGCGTCCGCGAGGGACCGCTCAGCGTCCTGCACCTGCCTAGCCGCCTGCTGATTCCGCACCGCAGCCTGCGCCACCGCATCCGCCGCGGCCCTTTTCGCCTGACCGACCGCGGCCTGAGCCTGGGCGATCTGCCGGGCACCATTGCGTTCCGCCGTCGCCAGCGCCTGCTGCGCCGACGCCATCTGCAGCGCCTTCGACGCGCCCTGCGACGACGCCTGCCCGCCCTGGTAGGTCGCGTTCGTAGCCGCGTCTTGGGCGGCCTTCTGCGCCTGCAGAGCAGAGGCGATCCCCTTGAACGCGGGGGCTGCCACCAGGGCGATCGAGCCAATGCCCGCGCCCGCCGCGGTAGCCGCCGCCGCGATCGCCCCCAGGCCGGCAGCCACCACCGGCAGCGCCGGGATGATCGCCGGGCCGAACGCGATAGCCGCCGTCGCCAGGGCTCCGAAACTGGAGACGGCCGAGCTCGTGTCGACGTCCACGCGGGCGGTCTGCCCGTCCAACCGGTTCACCTGTGCCTGGAACGCGGCCAGTTGCGCCGACGCCGCGCCGGCGTCCACGCGCACGGCGACATCCGCATCCTGCGTGGACAGGCGGGCAAGCCGAGCCTGCACGTCCTGGATACGGGATAGCGCGGTTGCTGCGTCAACGTCGATGCCGATCCGGGCATCCCGCAGCGCAGTCAACTGGGCGCGCAGGCTCGCGATCTCCGCTTGGGCAGGCGTCGTGTCCGCGCCAATGTTCACGTTCGGCAGGGATGCCTCAGCCTGCTGCACCGCCGCCCGAAGTCGAGCACCCAAGCCGCCATCGGTCTCCACCCGAATCCGCGCCGGGTCGCCGGACACCTCGTCGATCTGCTGCTGCAGCAGGCGCAGTTGAGTGATCGCCGCCGCCGTGTCCGCGCGCACCGCGACGTTCGGGTGGGCGGCGCCGATACGGCGCAGCCGCTCCTCAATGTCCGCGGCCTCCGCCCGTGCGGTAGCCGCATCGACGTCGATGCCGATCGTCTTCCCGGCCAGCGTCTCCAGACGGGCACGCAGCCGTGCCAGATCAGCATCGACGCCCGTGTCCGACAGGCGCACATCCAGGCGCGGCATGCTGCGGAACGCGGCCTCCAGGCGGGCACGCAGCGACCGGGCGAACGCTCCACCCGTCTGCTCACCCTGCCTCGTCGCCGCCGGACGGGCCGCACGTGCACCGTCCTGAATGCCGTCCCGGATCGCTGGCGTCATGTGCGCGGCGATCTGCCGGCCGATGATGCGGCCGACCTCGTCGCCGATCTGCGACGCAGGCGGGACCAGCGCTGCACGGAGCCGTCCCTGAATCCCCTGGGCGTTGGGGAGGACATCAACCTCGACGGATCCGACAGAGATCGCGGGCACTGGGAGCCTCCTCCCAGCGCCCTACGCGGCGCCCCCGTTCAGCAGCTGGAAGAGAGTCTCGGCACTGTTCTCTGTCAGCTCGGCACGCTTCCTCTTCGGCCCCGCACCCGGTCGGCGCAGCGGCTCCGGAGGATCCGGCCGCTGGCTCTTCTTCTCGATGTTGACCGCCCACAGAGCCCACTCGACGCGGGCCACCCGATCGGCAACGACCGCCATCAACTGCTCCAGTTGCGACCAGCGGGACCTCTCCGGCTCACCCGTCTCCGCCTGCCTGGCCAGCTCCTCCGCGGACATGCCGTTTCGCAGGGCGGTCATCGTGTGCGACTCCGGCGGCAGATGCTCGATGAACACCCGCAGCCACCGCCACGATCGCCCGCCCGAGAGGACGTCGGCGATGTCGTAGTGCCGGTCGATCAGATCAGCCTCTACCGCCTCCGCGTGGGCCTGCCAGAGCGCGACGGTGCCCCGGACTTTCCCAGGGACTCCCCCGCGCGCTCGCCCGCCTCCTGCACGAAGTCCTGGAACTCCTGCGCGGTCGGGTCGATCTCGATGAAGAAGTCGAAGTCGTCCGGGTGCAGCACCTTCTCGGCGAACGCGTCGAGGAGGCCCTGCGTGAGCATTCGCTGCCACGACAGGCGCCACCCTGACGGCGGAACGATCCGTACTTCCTCGCCACACAGTTCCGCCGTGACGTAGTGCCCCTCGGCCTCGATCTCCTGCGCCTCCGCCTCCGTGACGTCCTCCCGCTCCTCCGGTTCGGGTTCCGGAGCGCGGCGGGCCGCGGCTGGGCGGGTTGCTGCCGCGGTGCGCGGCTTCCTGCTGCTGTTCGTGGTACTGCGTGTGCTGGCCACGGCGCGGGCCTCCTTCAATCAACGGCGCGGGACAGGGAGTAGAGGTGGGCGGGCCGGGCCCGCGCCGACGGTTGGCGGCCCACCCACCCGTCTCAGGACCCGGTGTACGCGGCGGTCGCCGGCACCCGGTCGAAGTGGTAGACCGTGTTCCCGGCCTCGTCCGGGTAGGCGGTGACCGTCCACTCGAAGCCCGCCACCTCGTCTTGCTTGTGAGTGACGTCCGAGCGCTCGGTGATCTCGCCCTCGGGCACGTAGAAGCCGCGTTGGAACGAATCGCCATCGAGGACGACGAACCAGAACGCGCGCCGGTCCGGCTGCGGGCTCGCGGTCTCAGCGAACGTCGTCAGACCGCTCGACGGGGTCAGATCGGCGACATCGAGACGGTACTGCAGCGCCTGCACCGTCGTGCGGCCCGTCTCCCACACCGTCAGCCCGAACGTGCGCAGCGACGACGTGATCGTGGTACGGATCGGCGCCGTGAAACCCCACGGTGTGAAGCTCTGGGAGTCCTCCTCGAACCCCTGGACAAGACCGTCGTCGCTGATGGCGCCGAGCGGCGCCCACGGCCCCAGCGGCTGCACCGCCGGGTCACCCGGCGACGTCGTACCAAGCGGCGCCACCCAGCCGGCCCCGTTCGCTCCGACCTCCAGAAGATCCGCGGCGCGGGTGATGTTGACCATCGTTGTCTCCAGACATGCGTGAAGCCCGCGCACGGGCGGGGATCTGTGGGTCCGGCGCGGGCCCTCGGCCGGTCAGGAGACCGGGTGACAGAAGATCTCGTAGGTTGCCCCGACGCGACGGAGCGCTGTGTTCTCGTAGGGCCTCACCGCGGGGAGCGTGATGGCGGCCGTCCGTCCTATGACCAGACCGGGCGTTGAGGATCCGCGGAGCTCGCGGGTCACCCAGTCATGCACCTCGCGGGCCAGCGTGATCGCGTCCGCGCGGGTGGCCGCATAGATGTCGACGTCGACGAGCATGCGGGCCAGGCGGACCCCATCGTCGCCGCCGCCGGGGATCTGGCTGATCTGGATCGTCGGCAGCTCGTTGAGCAGGTTGTTGTCGAGCTCGTCCCGCACCACCGCGTCAGGGAAACGCGTCTGGCCGCGAGTGATGAGCTCCAGCTCGATGTCGACGATCGCGGTCACTGGTTCCGCCCACCCAACTGGGCGGCCCGCAGCAGCACATGGTGCGCGGGAACCCGCTCCGTGCCGTACTCCACCCAGCGGGCGTAGAAGGCGGTGTTGCGGACGTAGGCAACCGCCCGGTCTCTGCGGCGCCCACCGCGGGAGGTGCTGTCGGTCTCCCAGGACCCCTTGTAGTGGCCGGGGTGCGGGCTGTTGGAGTCGACCGGTGAGATCGCCACGGCTACGCCCTTGATGACCTCGGCGCGACGCAGCATCTCCGCCTGCATGCCCGGCATCCGCAGCATCTGGCCAACACCCTTGCGCTTGATCTTGACGCGTGCAGGCACAGCCCCTCCCCTTAATCAGCCAGTAACACGGTCGGCAGCGAACTGAATCGGCCCGCGGGTGCCAGTGAACGGGGAGCGACCCCAGTCGCCGGGTTCGCCAGTGATCTCGCATGTGACGCCACGGACCACAGCCTTGTCGGTGGTTCGCAGCGGAGTGCCCGCTGGTGCGTACACGGTCCATCCGACAATGACCGTGTCGCGGTCCTGCTGCTGCGAGCCGCCCACCTGGGGCGACTCGGATCGCGGCGTGACCACGCAGCCGGTCAAGTCGAACGACTCGTCCGGGCCCGGCAGCGGGTGGCCGCGCGGATCCCGACCCGGCGACGCCCCGGTGCGCACGATCCGCACCGTCTCACCGAACGGGTACGGGGCAGGCATCAGGGATACCCCCAACCCGCCTCGTAGTCCTCCGCCCACCCCGTCAGATCATCGATCGGCCACGTCGGCGACGGATCCGCAGTCGCCGGCGTCGGATCCACCGTGAACGCCCCGCCCCGGCCAGCCAGCGACTTCAGCGCTGATTTATCGGACTTCGTCAGGTACAGGCCGCCCGAACCCTGCGGGCGCTGCACCGACATCGGGCCGATCGTCTCGTAGGACACCTGCTGCGGATTCACGTAGGCGCGGCCCGCCACCGACAGCACCACCGCCTCCGCCCCCTCGGGGAGCGGCTTCACGATGGTCTGGCACAGCGAGACCGCCGTCGAGATCAGCAGTTCCGCGCGGTCGCCGTCGATCTCCTCCAGCCCCAGGTAGAGGCCGAGCTGTTCGACGGTCGGAGGGGTGAAAGCCACAACGCCTCCTAACGGGCCAGGCCCTCCACGACATCGCACCAGGCAGCAAGGTCGGCGGCCGGATCCAGCTCGGCGGACCGGGCCTTCGCCCGCTTGGACGCCAGCCGGTACTCGGCGGCCGTCAACAGCTTCCGCAGCACCGCCTCATAGCCCGCCACGTCATTGCGGTCGACGAAGATGCCCGCCTCACCCAGCGACTCGCACAGACCGGGCGTGGGGTGAGCAACTACGGGAATGCCGCTGGCGAGCGCCTCACAACCGGCACGCCCCCACGACTCATACGAGGACGGCATCAGCAGCACACGCGTGCGGGCATACACCCTCTCCCGCATGTCCTCGCCCTGGACGTGGTCGACGACTTCGAGGTTGGGTAGGTCGGGGAGGATCTGCTCGCCGTAGGCGCCCTTCACGGCCAGGAATTGCTGATCCGGCATGCGGCGGGCCAGAGCGGCGAGGACCTTGCCGCCCTTCGCCTCATTGCAGTTGATCAGTGTGATCGCCTTGCCGGGCTTCGTCCGGTACTCCTCCGCGAACACCGGAGGCCGCACGATCAACGACGACTCCGGCTGGGTGCTCTTCGGGTACTCGGCGAAGAACAGCTCCGCCTCCCGCTCCATCCACTGCGAGTTGTACACCGCCAGCGACGTGCCGCCCGCCGCCACATCCCGGAACGTCGGCCTGTGCGTGTTGTGGCACACCACCACCAGCCGCTTCCCGTAGCCGCGGGCCAGCGACGCCGTCGACGGCACCGTCTCCAGATGCGCGAGCAGCACATCCGCCCGCCGGACCGCGGTGGTGAAGTCGAGGCGCGACTCCAGCGGCACCACACGAATTCCCCGGTACTCGTACTCTTCGTGGGCCTTGCCGTAGCGGGACAGCCACACCTGCACGTCGTGCCCGCGGTCCACCAGCGGCCGAACCATCGACACGAGCATGTGCTCGGCGCCCGCGTTGTGCTCGGGCGGCATCGCGTGCACGCGGGCGACGATCTGTAGGGGCTTGGCTGCCCCGCCCGGCGCGGAAGCCGGGACAGCCGTCGCCATCAGGACCCCGACGGAGTGCCGGTGAACTTCACGAACGCCTCGGCGTCGCCCATCACGAAGCCGTAGTAGGCCTCGGCGAGGATCAGGATCAAGTTCTCCTGGAACGCCGAGTGGACGCCACCCTCCTCGTCCACGTAGGTGGCCTGGTCGGACACCCTCACGGTGATATCCAAACCCACGCCGTATGCCGCCTGGCTCCAGTCACCGCCGATCGCACGCAGGCCGGTGTCCGTCGACGCGGACTGCCGGCGCTGCTTGCCCGACACGCTGCGCGAGTAGGCGAGCGGCTCGCCGATCAGCGTGCCCGCGGCGGCCATGTCGGTGCCCGGGGTCTGCGTGTCGACGAGGATCGGCCGGCCGGTCGTGTCCGTCGCGAGCAGCAGCTTCGGCTTCAGGCGGTGGTCGGCGACGGTGCCGGTGTAATCCCAGTCACCGTCGATGACCTCCTCCATGCCCGTCACCAGGTCGGCCCAGATGCCGCCCTGCGCCTGAGTCTTCGTGCCCAGCGCAACCGAGTTGCTGGTGGCTGCCAGGTACTCGGTGAACGGGCCGGTGGCGCCCTTCATCGTCTTGCCGTGGATCGTCGCGTGGTCGTAGGCGCGGGCGAACGCGGTCGGCAGGTCCTTCTGCAGCTGGTCGTACAGGCCGCCCGCGTTGGTCTTCGCGACCTCCATGGCGACCGGGATGAGGACGGCCAGCTTCTTGGCCTGCATCTGCTTCACGTCGACGCCGCCAGTGGACAGGGGCTTCTTCGCCGCCTGCCCGACCCAGTCCGCGGTCGGCACGTCCATCGGGATCGGCACCGACGTGGTGGCGTCCAGAGCCAGCGGCGCCCGGCGCGCCAGCGCCATGACTGCCGACTGTTCCGTGGACTTCTCGAAGATCGGGGCTGTGATCGTGCGCGGCAGAAGCGACGCATCGACGTTGGACAGAGTCAGGGGGGCGGTAACCGCCATGGTGTTCTCTTCTCCCGAAGCTACGTGAGCTTCGAACTCAGCCACCCGGCGAACTCATCGCGCGGGCTGGGGGCCTGCTTCTTGTTGGCGCCGGACGCCTGAGTGCGATCCGGCGCGGGTCGCCGCGGGCCCTCCGGGGGCTGGGTCTTCGCCCAGTGCGGCTTGCGCTCCAACAGCGCCTGGAGATCCGCCTCAATGGCAGTCTCGTCGATGGCACCCGAGTCGTCGTCGATGTACGAGCCGAGATCCAGGGACGTCACTGCGTCCTCGGGATCCGTGAACGCCGCTCGCTCCCCGACCGTCGAGCCGGCCAGGGCCTGGACGCGAGCCTCGACAAGGCGCTTCCGGGTCGCTGAGATCCGCTCGTTCGCGGCCTGCAACTGCTCGGTCAGGCGCTCGGTCTCCGACTTCTGCGCGTCCTCGAACTCCTTGGCCTTCTTCGCCAGCGGTTCGAGCTCCTTCAGGCGCTTGCGGAGGTTCGCGGCCTCGCTGTTTTTCTTGCGAAGTTCGGCCTCGAACTTCTTCCGATCGAACGGCTTCTCCTCGCCGCCGGTCTCCGCCTCCTGGGCGTCCTCCGTGACTTCGGTGCTGCCGTTCTCCTCGGTCGCCGTCTCATCGACGGTCTCCTCGGGGCCGGTGTTCTGCTGCTCGACGGTCTCGGTCTCTTCGGGCATGACGAATCGGCCCTCCAGGGGCTGTGGAAATGAGAAAGGCCACCACCAGGGCGACCTCGTTGATCAGAAAGAGCCAGGGAGCGGGTACTGGTCGTGCTCCGCCAACGCCCGCCGGAAGCGGGCCAGCTGGCTCCCGGAGTGGCCAGCGGCGTACTCCTGGTACAAGCGCGCCCACTCGCGGGCGTGCGGCGACAACTCAAAGCGCTGCCCCGCAAAGACCGGAGTCGCCGCGCAATGGCAGCCGTCGTGGGCTCGAAAGCCCACGGTGTCCTGAGCAAACACAGCCCCGCGGCTGGACAGCATCTTGCAGAAGGCGCACGCGCCGAGGGCCGCCGATCGGGCCCACGCGGTCGCCTGCCGGTCCTGGCGTACCGCCTCCAGGACTGTGTCGCGGCCGGTGTCGGCGACGAGCTTCTGCACGACCAGCTCGGCCTTCCTCTCTGCCTGCTCCAAGCGGACATCGAGGGGCTCAAGCTGCGCAGCCGTCGCGACGTCCGGGTCTCGCTCCCACACGTCCTTCGTCGCCCATCGCAGGCTCGCCTCCGTGCGGCCCTCGGGCGGCGGGTCGGCGACCGGCACCGTGAACGTGCCGGGCACTCCGGCCGCGTCCCGCTGGGCGTCGTAGAACTCGGCGCTCAAAGCGGCCGACGTCTGCGCGTACTGCTCGACCACCGCGTGCACCGCGGCGATCCAGTCCGGAACCGACGTCCGCAACCTCGACGGAATGATCAACCGCCGCAGTCCGCGCACATCCCGCACCAGCAGCCGAGACAGGCCGAACTGCGCGGACCGGTACCGGTCGGCGTCACGGCCACCCTCAGAGACCGTCGTCGCCACCGTCGACCTCCACCACATCCGGCAGCGCCGCAGACGGCGAGCGGTTCAGCGCGTCCAGACGCTCCAAGAGTCGGCCACCAGTCGACGCCGCACCGGCGAGCCGTCGGTCCGCCCGGACCCGCTGCCGTTGCCCCTCCGTCAGCCCAGCCATCTCCAGCGTGACGTCGGAATCGGCGGGCAGGATGCCGGCCTGGACCAGCTTCACCGTGGCGTCCGCCTGCGCCGCCACCGTCGGGGTCGCCGGGTTCCGCCATACCGTCTCGATACGGCGCGTCTTCTCCGGCGGCACGCCATCCCGCACCCACAAGGCCAGCCGCATCGCCTGCTGCCAAGCCGCCCCATACCGGCGGATGCGGCGCTCCGACCGCTTCACCAGCTTCGCCTCGGTCGACCGGATCGCGTCCGCTGAGGCCGGGTTGTCGGTGGTGTAGCCGAGCATGTGCGGCGGCAGACCAAACTGGCTGGACATGATCCGCGCATACAGGTCGATGATCCGCGTCATCGCCGTCGGATCGTGCGCGGCGAACTGGCCGACCGTCGGCACCTGCCCGTCCTCGTCCCGCTCCAACGCGAGAACCCGGCCGATGTACGTCTCCCACGCGCTCTTGGCGTTACCCTCCGCGTCCTGGAACGCCGACTCCGACGCACCCAGGATGTAGCGCTGCGGAGCGCCGAAGAACTCGGCCGCCACTTCCATGCCCATCAGGCGCCGGCACGCCGCGTCCGTGATCGACATGACCTCCGGGGTGATCTCCGACTTCCCCACCCGGTCCGCGGTCCGCTGCCGGTTCGCCATCCGCACCACCGGCACGGCACCCAGGTTGTGGATGTCCCGGTCGATGACCTCCCAGCCGCCAGACTCCGACGGCAACGCAGTCACCGTCTGATCCGGCAGATACAGGACGATCATCCGCTCCTCGGGGCCCGACTCCACGAACGTGTCAGCCGCGCACTCCCGCAGAGCCGCCGTCCCCATGCGCAGCCGGGCATCCCACATCAGGGTCATGTCCAGCGGCGACTCAGCCGAGATCAGGGGCGGGCAGTCATCCGTACCGCAGTCGCCCGAGCCGACCGCCAGATACTCGCGGCCGTACACCAGCGAGTCCAGGTGCGCCAGCGACGATTCGTCGAACAGATCGTTGGCGTCGGCGATCTCCGCCAGGTCCGACGAGTCCGAGCCGTCCGCCCAGCGGAACGCCTCCAGATCGAGACGCTCTTCCAGGCTTTCGACACCGACCCGCGGCCAGCCGATCACCGTATGCAGGCCCTTCAACTGCGGCGGGATGCTGATGCCGAGATCCCGGATCAACTGCTCGCCGTTGAAGTACGCGTCCCGAAGAAGCAGCGCCCAACGGTCACGCTGCATATCCGCGCGCAGCATGTTGATCAGGGCGAGCTCGTCGTCCGACAGGTACACCAGCGGGAGTTCAGGGATGGACAGAGTCACCGCAGCACCACCACCCTGCCTTTGCCGCGCGACTTCGGCCGCTTCCCGTACTGCTTGCTGTTGAGGAGCTTCCTGCGCAGCATCCGGGCGCCGATCATGCACACCGCGAGGTCGATCTTCCGGGCGCTCTCGCGGTGCTCCTTGCCGATCGTGATCCCCCACGCATTCGTGCGGCGGCGGGAGTTCGCGACGTGCGTCCGCATCACCTTGTGGCCGTCATGCGTCAGGCGCCGCTCCAGGATGTCCTCGCCCGTCCGCTTCACGGCATCCGTGAACTCCTCCTGATGGCGCGGGGCGCCCATGTCCCAGCGGACGGCATGCTGCTTCGGCCCCGCCGTCACCGCATGCAGGATCAGCTTCGAACCGTGCTCCTGGCCCCACTTGTCGAGGTAGGCGTACCAGTACCGTTCGCCATCGTCGTCCTTGCCGGAGCCCGGGTCACAGAAGAACGCCAGCACCTTGTACGTGTTGAAGGCACGCTCGACGACACCATCCGCCTCGTCCCGCGGGACCGACCACGGAAGGTCGGGATCCCAGTTCGCCGGCCGCTGCCACACGCCGAGCGTGAAGACGTGGCCGTCCGACATACGACAGCCAGCCAGAGCGGTCGCATCATCGGACTTCGAGCCGTCGAAGAACATGACGACCTCTTCGCCGTCCCTGACTTCGAGGCCGACGGCCTTGCAGGCGTCCCATTCGTAGGGCGCCATCCAGGCGTCCTCGGCTGCGACGATCATGTTGTACCAGAAGCGCCTCGACCGGCTGGGAGGGTTCCTGACGTCGGCGATCGACTTCACGATCCGGTCCACGTTCAGCCACGCCGCATCCCCGCGGATCGACCGGATCACGGCCGGGGCATCCTCGACCGTCAGCGGCGCCTTCGGTGGAGCTTCGATCGAGTCGTACAGCAGGCCCGAGTCCATCACCCGGCCGGCGTCCACAGCCTCCCAGGCGTCCCGGTCCCGCTCAGCAACGGAGTCTTGTCCGGGCTCGTAGGCGTTCGTGATGCGGAGCGTCCGCGCCGCGCCGTCCGCGGACTTGGTGGCGTTGCGCTCGATCACGTCGGCCATGTCGTGGCCCGAGTTCGACGAATCCCAGTGGTGCGTCTCGTTCAGCAGCACAAAGGTCGCCCGCGCGCCCTCCAGTGTCGACGGCGACGACGTCACCGCCTGGATCAGGCGCGAGTCGCCCAGAGCGTTGACCGTCTCCTTGCCGACCTGGATGCGGTAGTGCTCCTTCGCCTCCGCTGTGAACAGCGATGGGAAGAGCCGCATCGTGTTCTTCGTCTGCTCAAGACTGACGGCCGCGGTCTGAACCCACGCCTCGGGGCTGTCCGTTGCGATCGGTGTTCCGTCGGCAGCCCAGTCGACGAAACGGGAAGGCCCCAGGGCTTCGACGGCGCACAAGCATGCGCCCAATGGATCTTTGCCCCAGCCCTTCAATCTTTGGAGGACTCCATCGCGGTATGCGAACGTGCCAGCCTCGTCGAGGGCGAACCACCAGAGAAGGAAACGTGCCTGCTCGTCGGTGAAGCGCCACGGGACACCGCGGGAGTGCTGAAGCCAGACACCACACCAGCCGAGGACTTCCCAGCCCAGCGTGGCCTCCGGAAGCCGCCACGAGCCGCCTGAGTCCCGCTGCCACGTCGGGCCGATCAGCTTCGGCTCCCACTCCAACTCCGGACGCGGAGCAACCCCAGACAGACGCTCCCGGTACCAGGCAATGACCTCGCCGTGCCCGTCGTCCCGGCGCTCGACCGACCGCCTACGCGCCACGGCCCCAACGCGCCATAGCCGCCTGCCGCGCCGACGCCGACGCAGTCCCCTTGGCCGGCTCCTCCTCATCCGGCAGCTTCAACCAGCCCAGCAGCCGAGCCAGGACACCGCGGTGCTGCCGCAGCTCCTGCACGAGCGGCGAGGCAACGGGCTGCCCCATGCTGCCAGTGACCATCAGATCGGCGTCCACCAGCGCAGCCTCAAGCCGCTCGATCAGATCGATCTCCCGGCAGGCATCCTCAAGGACGCGCAGCTCGTCGATACGCAGCTCATAGTTCCCCGAGATCTCCGACCAGACCACCAGGGCCTTAGCTCCGAGACCCTCAGGGGGTTCGATCTTGTATGACATGACGACCCTCCTGGGGCCTCGGACAGAGCCCACCAGGGGCCGAAAAAACACAGCTCAGGCGCACGCAGATTCTGGGGAGCTAGACGGCCCCGATCCGGAAAGATCAGCCACCGGGGATCACTCCCCGGGTGGATCATGGTCGAGTCGGCTGAACCGGAGTCCGGTTTGGATCATGCAGATTTCAAGCCGCCGCGATCTTGATCGGGACTTGATCTGCAACGTTCTCGATCCTCTCGAATCACTCTTCGAATCCTGATCGCTTGATCGCTCATCAGTGATCACGTCGACGAGCTGCGATACGCGATGACCATGACCATCGACCTGCCTCACTCGTGCCTGCCCTGCCCCGCTGCCCGCCCGTGGGTAGGGGCGCTGGCGAGACGGGTGCCAGCGATGGGGGCCTGCCGTCAGCCGGCCTGACCGATGCGCGCGACGGCGTCGACCATCTCCCTGTCGCACTTGCTGCTGTTGCATCCGAGGTGTGCGCTCTGAGCGTTGCTCAGTGCGTGCGCTCCCCCTTTGGATAGAGGGATGATGTGGTCGACGCTTGGGCTCTTGGGATGCGGCCAAGCGATGCTCTGGTCGATGGGCTCATGGCAGAGCTGACAGGTCCAGCCGTCCCGAGTGTGGATGTCGATCGGTGCGAACGTCTCGTCGGTTCGGGCTTGCGTCACTAGGGCACGCCTACGGGCGTCGTAGGCTGCGGCCCGTTCTGGGTACTGCTTTCGCCAGTGGCCGTGCTTGTGTCGACGTCGGAGGCTGGCGGCCCGCTGAGATTCCGGATAGCGGTGGTGCGGCCAAACGCCGTGCTCCGCCTTGTAGTCGCGCTGCAGTTGACGCATACGGTCTGCGGCCGCGCGCAACCTACACGCTTCAAGACCGCATTGGACACGCCGGGGATTCGTCATTGGCGCCCCGCAGTATGGGCAGGGGCGCGCGTTCTCTTGCTGCCGCTGGGCGGTGCGCCTCCGAGCTCTCGCCAACTCCGCTTCGTACCGTCCATCCACGAGGGTGCGTTCGTACTTGACCGCTGCCCGGCATGCACCTGAGCAATAGGTCGGTATCGGCCCACTCCGCCCGACCTTCTTCTCGACTCCGCAGCGGGCGCAGTTGATGAGGGCGGGGCGTATAGCCTTGGTCATGTCGGTCCTGTCGCATCAGGTCGGCCACGCCCCGGGAGTGTTAGCGCACTCGCCGGGGTCCTTTGATCCATTATCGCAGTCCAACTGCCGCTCTGCGGGGGTTTGTTGGCCTACCGCCTGCGGCCTTTTCCGCCCCTGTTGGCCTTCGAACCAGGCCATGCGCCAGTCGCTTCCCGGAACCGAAGGGCGCAGTACCCCTTCGCCCTCGGGCCCATGAAGCGCTGCACGCGGGACACGCATCGGGTGAACGATCCGGAGCGAAGCGCGTAGCCGATGCCGGCTGCTTTGCCGCCGTTGGTGGGGCGGTCGCTCCAGTACCTGCGTCCTTCGCGGACGATGCGCCGGTTGCTCTTGGCTCGGTTGGCCATCACTTGCCGCCCTTCTTGCCGCGCCGGCTCTTGCCGATACTGGGGAACTTGCGGGCGACGGCCTTCTTCACGGCCGCTTTCTCCCCGCTCGTTCCGTGCTGCTGCACCCTGGCGAGCGCGTTGCGGGCGTGGGCGGCGTCGTCGACCCTGTACTTCTTCTGCCGCGGCAGGGCGAAGCTGGAGGGGCTCATAGCTTTGCGGCCGGCTTTGGTGTTACGGCGGGCGTTGGTCTTCTTGCTGAGGCTGGAGGCGCGTTTCCCTGCCACGTCAGGTCACTCCTTGCGCGGCGCGGGCTCCTGGTTGGTGGTGTCCTGCTGTTCGTCTACCCGCTGGATGTGGGCTCCTTGCCCGCTGGGTATGGCGAGGCAGTCGCCGCGCGCGTCGGCGAGGATGGCCCAGCCGGCTTCGAAGCGGAGAGTGAGGGCGGGGTCTTCGATGAGGACGTCGTCGCGGCGTTGGTCGCGAGGGTGGACGATCAGGTAGGCGGGCATGGTCACCTCCTCAGAGGATTCCGGGATGCTGCTCCGGGGGGCGCGTCCGTCCGGGCCGCGGGTTTGCGCGCTGGGCGTCGTTGCCTTCACGGCTGCTTTTTTGATCATGGCATGGGCCGCACACGCCCTGAAGATCCGCATCCCCGTTGAGGTCGGCCTTGGCCACAATGTGATCGCAGAAGCGGCTCGGCCGTACCGAGCAGATTTTGCAGATCGGATCACGCGCGAGAATGCGGGCCCGGATCTTCGGCCAGCCGGACGGCAGCCGGCGCTTGCGGTCCGAGCCTTCCCACCCTCCTGCCATGTCTACTCCTCGGGGCTGTGTTCGGTGTCGCCGTTGAGCGCGCGGAGGGTCGGGCAGTGCTCGTAGCCGCAGGGCGAGTTGTCGGTGGTGTGGCCGTCCCAGGCTGAGCATTCGGCGCAGATGGTGATGCCTTGGTGTTCGACGGGCCGGTGCAGGTTGCGGACGCGTTCGATGGCTTCGGCCTGCGCGTCGCGTTCCTTGCGGAGTCCGCGTGCGGCGTTGCGGATGTCGTCCCAGTCGCGGGTGCGGTCCATACCGAGGGCATCGGTGAGTTCGCGCTTCCGCTTGGCGAGCCGGTCCATGTCGCTTGCGATGTCGGTCCGCTCGGCGGCGAGGCGCGGTCCGTCGAGTGCCCGCACGTCCTGCATGAACAGCGGGTTGCCGTTGGTGTCGAGCGGTACGTCGTTGGCGGGGATGTCGATGGTCTCGGGGCTGACGATGACGCCACACGCGCCGATCTTGTCGGCGATGTCCTGCCAGTAGTCGCGGACCGGGTTGCCGCCGCCGAGCACGACGCGCTGCGGGACGGACTCGTCTACGACGAGGATGAAGGGCGGCCGGTCGTCGTTCGCGCCTTCGGGGAGTTCGAGGATCTGCAGGCGGGCCATGGCGCGGGCTCCTGTGGATAAGGTGGAGGCATGGACTTCAGGCCGGGTGGGTTCGTTGGGGACTGTGGACCGGTCAACATGCGAGACCTGGGCAAGCCGCATCCGTGGAAGACGGAGTTCATCGTGCCGCTCCAGCCGACGCCGGAGCAGGTCGCCTACGTGGTCACGATCAAGGCGTTCCAGGACCAGATCGAACTGCTCGACACGTCCTGGCTGGACGAGATCTAGCAGGCTCCGCTCACGTCCGTGTCCACCACCAGCAGCCGAGCGTGCCGCCGCGGAACGTATCAACGCACCCGCTAAGCCCGCCAACGACGGCGTCCATGTCGTTGGCATCCCACTGGTGGAGGTGGGCTTCGTGCGGGTTGCCGTCGATCTCGCCCTGCACTGAATCGACGATCGGCACGGACACGAGGATGTTCCAGGCTCCGGCGGCCACGATGCGTTCCAGCAGTTGCGCGGCGTCCTCGCGCGGCATGTGCTCCAGTACGTCGCCGGCGATGACGAGGTCGCGGTGGAAGAGATGGTCCTCGCTCTCACGGGCGTCCTCGACGTGGATCTCGTCGTACATACGCCGTGTCTTCGTGGACTTGAGCTTGTACTTGGTGATGTACGGCTTGTGGATCTCGACGGCCGTCCACCACACGCCTTCATGTACGGGCCGGAACAGCTTGGCGTAGGTGCCTTCGCCGGGCCCGATGTCGGTCACGGTGTTGGGCAGGTGGTAGCGGAACCGTTCGAGGGACCAATCCTTGCCCTCGGCGTCGCTGGTGGGCATGGCGCTCTCCTTCGTCAGAACCGTCTGATGAGGCGGAGGCTGGTGGCGTAGGTGCCGCCGCCGGTGAGCGTGGATGCCCCGCCGAGGTCGCCGAGCGTGGGGCCGTTCGGCGTTTTGCGCGAGTTGATGAACCGTGGGACGCCGAGACTGTCCGTGCCGAGGTAGATGCCGTTGTGGTCGAGTTGCCCGGCGACGGCGTCGCTGGTGTCGGCGTCGAAGTGCGGCACGTCCCCGATCTGAATACTGTCGAGCGGCGGGGCGGTGCCGGTGGCCTGGGCGATGATCACACCGGGTCCATACGGCCCGATGTCTTTGGTCATGCGCGGCAGGTTGGTGCCGTTGATGTTCGCGAGCCGGACCATGGGGATGCCCATGTGGAAGCCGTAGATCATGCGGACGAATCCGGAGCAGTCGAGGCATCCGGCTTCTCCGGCGCCTGCGGTCTGTGTTTCGCCGTTGGGGAAGGTCCAGTTGCGGTTCATGTAGTCGTGGAAGTCGGCGCCTTCGACCAGTGAGCCGTCGGCGGCGAGGGGCCCATAGTTGGCTTGGCCTGCGATCTGGGCGCCGGAGAGGGCGGGGCTGGTGACGGTGGGCGCCCCGGTGACGTACATCATCGCGTAGGCGAGCACGTCGGGCGTGGTGTCGACGGCCCAGGCGCGGATCTGGTTGGCGAGCGCCGGCGTCCAGGTGCCGTTGAACGGCGAGCCGAGGACACGCACCCACGTGTTGTGGGTGACGGTGGGGATGGTCGGCCAGCTGCCGGAGATGACCTGAAGGTCGTCGACTTGGACGAGCCGCGGGAGACCGGTCGAGCCGGTGGAGGCGAGCGCCCGGAATCCGACGCGGCCCGAAGGGTTCGCTGGTTCGGTGACGGAGTGCAGCCAGGTTCCGGGTTCGCTGGTGCCGTCGAGCCAGGCGCGGCAGCGGATGGTGCTGCCGGTGCGCTGGGCGCGGATCCTCCACCACTGGCCGGCCGTGAACCCGGTACCGACTTGGGTGGCCGCGCCCAACGTTGTGACGGTACTGGCGACTTCCTTCTCCAAAGCGAGTTGGACTACGCCGGTAGTGAGGACCAGGAGCCTCGCCCGGTTGCTGTTGCTGGTGTCGGTGTACCCGAACGACAGGGCGATGGATGCGGTGGCGCCAGCGGGGACCGTCGTGATCGTGACTTTGGCGGTGACGTCGACGTCGGTGAGGTTGTCGACGATGGTGGTGTGCCGGGATGTGTTGGCGACGTCGCAGCTGATCTGACCGACGCTGCCGTTCACCGTGTACAGGCTGTCGCTGCCGCTGTTGGACCACGTGCCGCCGCCGGGGCTGGTGCCGAAGGTGCTCGTGACGGTTCGCGTGAAGGTGTCGGTGAACGGCCGCTTGTTCTCGGTGAACGTGCGGGTCGGCCCGCGCACGGTCACGGTCTTCGCGCCGACGGTGAGCGTGGCGAGAACGCCGGAGGCGTCGGAGACCTGCAGGCGGTCCGGACTGGTCAGGGTCTGCGTGGTGAGCGCGGCGGGGACAGGCTGGTAGGGCATCAACCCTTCGTCGACCGTGAGGACAGCCATCACGCCCCCTGCAGATCCACCTGGATCGTGACGGCCGTCGGGGACCCGGCGACGGAGCGGATGGCGACGGCGAGACTGTCGCCAGCGGCGAACGATGCATTCTGCACGCCGGGCCCGGACATCCACGTGGCGGCTGTGGACAGTGACAGGTCGGTGGCGAGGAGGTCGGCGGCGTTCTTGACGGCGTTGATGGTGGTGCCGGTGCCGCCGACCCGGTATCCGCGGACGGCGACGATCGTGCAGGCTTTGGGGGCGCGCCACACGGTGTAGGAGACGGCGCCGGTCGGCGCGGTGATGACGAGGCTCTTGCTGACCGTGGTTGCCGCGGCGGGGAGGGTGAGGCTCGGCGCGGTGACGCCTCCGTCGGCGGCCACCGCGAATGTGCCCGGCCCGGATACGGGTCCGGTGAGGGTGCCGCCGCCGAGGGGCAGGAAGGTGCCGTCGGCGTAGGCGCGGTCGCCGTGGGGGTCGGTGGCCGCCGAATGCTCGGCGATCTCTGTGTCCGTGTAGGCGGCTGCCGCGCTCGTGGCTGCGGCTTGGGCCGCTTCGGCGGAGCCGGCGGGGTCGGCGTTGATGTCGGCTGCGTCGATGGTGACGTCGCCGGTGCGCCCGTTGACGGAGGAGACGGGGCCGACCGCTGCGTCGATGACGAGGGTCTCGGACGGTCCGCCGTCGATCTGGACTCTCACCTCGTCACCTCCGGGCTGACGATGGCCGCGCCGTTGAGGAGTCGGACGACCCAGGCGCCTTTGACCATCTCCAGGTCCCACCGCCCGTTGCGGGTGAGGTTCTCGGTGACGGACGCCGGAACCTGGAGGGTGATCTTGTTGCCTGCGATGGTCAGGTACGGCGTGAGGTCGAGCAGCAGATCGGCGCTCTCTGCGGCCTGCGAGCGGATCTGAGCTCGGGCCGACCAGCCATCCCACAGCATGGGGCTGTCGCCGACACCGCACGTGTACGTCTGGTAGAACGTGGCGCCCTGCTCCAGGTGCAGGTCGTGCTCGCCGGCCGCCAACCCGACCACCCCCTCGGGGAATTCGCCAGAGCCGGAAGCGTCGGCGACGAGCTCGCTCTGCCCGGTGAGGGCGGCGGAGGCTTCCGCGACGAGCGTGGGGGCGGCGGTGAGGCTGCCGTCAGCGGTGAGTTCGGCGGCGGCGACGGCGGTGTAGGAGACAGCTGCGGTGAGTACGGATTCGCCGGTGAGTGTCGCGGACGCGTTGTAGACGGCGCCGTCCGACAAGGTGTTGAAGAAGTCGTACTCGGCGTTGTCGACGGTGCCGGCGTCTCGGTGGGCGGACATGTCGAGGGCGCACGCGTCGATGGTGGTGGCGATCCAGGCGGGGCTTGCCAGGGTGCGGCGGTTGGTCCACGTCGATCCGTCGGGGCTGGTGTCCCAGTAGACGTTCGTGCCGTCTTCGCGGAGGCGGAGGAAGGCGTGCGCGACCGGGTCGTAGGGGATCTCAACAACGTCGGGATCGAAGTAGCCCGTGTCGTTTTTGCAGCGCAACAGGTTGGCGACGGCGTTGATAGTGAACCCGATCCTTGTTCCGTCGATACCGGAGTTGACGAGGACGCCGCAGTAGCACTCGGTCGCTGCCCCGGCGGTGGGCACAGTGACGACCTTCACGAAGAACGAGGCCCCGGCCAGGGTCCACGAGTACGCGGTCTGGTAGCCGGCGAACCCAGTGCCGCAGGGGACGCGGGCCTTGCCACCAGTCTCGGTGACGCCGCCGTAGCTGTTGCCCCAGTTGGGGCCGATCACTCCGTCGTTGAAGTTGTCCGCGAGGGACGAGAGGGACGGCACCGACGCCTCCCCTACGAGAGCGAGATTGCGAGTTGCCCCGCACTGATCCTCAGCTCGTCCCCGGCGGCGACGGTGCGGTTGGCGGTGAGTGCTCCGTACCAGAGCCGTACAGGCGCGCCGGCCGAGTCCCAGATCTCCACCCCGACGACCGTTGCGGCAGGCATGTTCGTGAAGACCAGGTCTGCGCTGTTGCTGGTGGCGCCGTTCACCGCGGCGGCCACTGTGAGGTTCTGCCGGGCGTAGGAGCCGCCAGCGACCTCCGTGCCCGCGGCGGTGTCGCTTCCGGCCGCGGTCACCAGTGCCACCTTGAGCGGGGTTGTGGGGGCTGTGGACGACAGCCCCAGGATCCAGTCGAGGGCGCGGTTCTCCGCCGTGTTCGTCATGTTGTCGGCGATGATTACTGCCCTCCTGGATTCACATGGTTGGCTGTCCCGCCGCCCGCAACGGGGGGTGTGCAGGCGGCGGGACTTCGGGGCTGCCGCCGTGGTGGCCCCGGGTTTTGTGTCCGCCCGGTCTCCTCCAAGACCGGGCGGACGGTGGGCCGAGCGCGTGGCGCTTCAAGGCCCGGCCTGCGCACCACCCAGAGCGCAGGAGATCAGGCAGCCTTGGGGGCTCGTTGGGGAAGTGGCGGCGTGTCGCCGAGGTGCGCTTCGCCGGATTCATCGACTGTCTTGGGCGGCAGTTCGTGCAGGTCGTAGCGGACGCCTTTGCCGTGCCCATAGCGGCTGATACGGCCTTCGGATGCCCACCGCCAGATAGTGCCGACGGGGCGGCCCGTGTAATAGGCGGCATCAGCCGCGCTGATGAGCGTTGGAGGCATTGGGCACCTCCTAGTGAACGACGAAGGGCCACCCAGGTTCAGGGTGGCCCTTGCGACAGAAGTTCCATGTGAGCACAGGATGGCTTCGGTCCAGGCCAGATGTCAACTACATCCGTAGTTCAAGCTGCGGCCCGTTGCGCGAGCGGGAGGTCGAGGACTTCACTTCGGTCGTACTGGGTGGCACAGCCACGGCATCGCGCGCCGGGGGTGGACACGGTGACGCGGAGGACGGTTCCGCAGGGGCAGGCTACGGCTATCGGCCGCTCGGGGCGTTCGCCGGTTATCTGCCGTTCGCACTGCCGGACCAAGCTGGTGACTTCCTGAACGAAATCGCCGAACGCAGGGTGTTCGGTGGCGGCCCACTCGAGGTTGACCCGCAACGCATGGACGACCTGGTCGAGCTGCTGTTGGAGGCCGCCTTCCCAGCGGGGGTGGCGCCAGCCGAGGTGTTCGTGCCAGTCGATCAGCCAAGTTTGGAGGATGGTCACCACGCCGCCGCGGGCGATGAGGCTGAGGGGTTCGAGGCGGAGCGGCAGGGGCGCTGTGCGGGAGACTGCGACGATCGGCCCGTCGCCTCCACGGCCGGGAACGAGCCGGGTAGCGAGTTGGGCGTACAGACCATCAGGGCCGGGGAGTTGACGCAGCGCCTGGTCGACGCGTTCCTGGCAGAGTCGGCAGGCGACCCGCCCGAGTTCCTCGTTCCGGAGTTGCCGGCCGCAAGGGCAGGTTGGCCACTCGTAGTCGTCCAGGGCGGGGTGGTCGTGCACGGCGGCTCCTCGGGTGGTACGGAACGCAGGTGACGCTTGAGCCAATTGTGCACGCGAGGGTTGACAACCCGGGCCAGTGACGCAGTCACCCCGCCAGACACGGCAAGGCCCGGCCGCCCACGGGAGCGGCCGGGCCAACCTCGCGGGCTAGGACAGCTTCCACTCCCCGGTCTGATCCGAGAACCCGGAGTCCATCCCGAACTGCACCGTGGCCGCCTTCGACTTCTTCGGCAGCTCGAACGTGATCCACCCGAGCGCCTTGGAGCCCGGCTTCAGGTTCACGTCGGCCTGCATCGAGGGTCCGGCGGAGATGTCGCCGAGGACGACCTGGAACTGCTGGCCCTGGTCGTCGACCAGCTTCGCCCCGTTCATCGGCGCGTCCGAGTAGGCCTTGCTGCCGGTGTTGACCAACTGGAACTGCACGCCCAGCCACCGGTTGCCGTCCTCCGGTGCGAAGAACTCGTCAGCGGGCTTGGCGTTGTCGACGACCTTGACGACAGTCACGTCGAGCTCGTGGCCGGCCTCCAGACCCTTGAGGGCTATGGTGTCGCCGACCTTCGCATCCTGCTGCTTCTTCGCAGCTTCGGCTTTCGCCCCGTCGTCCTTCTTCTCCGCGCCCGTGTCGGCCGCAGCCGGGGCCTTCGGCTTGGTGGTGACTTCCTCGTCGGTGCCGGCGCATGCGGTGGCGGTGCAGGCCAGTAGAGCCGCGACGATAGCGGCGTGAATGCGGAAACGCATTGTCCCCCCTGTGATGATTGAAGCCAGGATGCTACCCGTGAACCAACCGTCAGGAATGACCAAGTGATGCAACTCCCGCACACCGTAGACACTTAGAAGCCACACTGTGGCCATGGCGTTACGTTTCGCGGTACAGGCGGACAGCGAGCAGGAGTGCGCCCGCGGCTTGGCCGCATTGTGCGAGCGCCTCGGTCTGGTGCCTGCGATGACGCCTCGGCTCCTCACCGACGACAGGTGGATGGCGCGGGCGGTCCCGGACACGACGAAGGCCCCGACCGAGGGCCGGGGCCAGGACGTGCAGGGCTGATCAGGTGAACGTGACGGTCATGGCACAGCTGCTGATCGTCTTCCCGGCTTCTTCATGGACGGTCCTGTGAGCTTCGTCGTCTTCGGTGTCGCAGACGAGCCTCCCGTCCGGGGTGTGAGTCCAGCCGCATGATGGGTCGCCCCACTTCTCGGTGACGATGTCGATGACGGCCTGCTCGGTCGACCCGTGCGGTGTGTAGCCCGCGCTGGTCTCGCTGGTTCCGCACAGGTCGCAGACGGCGACGAAGCAGACCTCCTGTCCTATGGCCATCAGGCAGCACCCTCGTAGATGTCGAAGACCAGGCCGTTCGGGCTGACGATGAGTTCGGTGCCGCAGTCGCCGCACGTGTACTCGCGTCCGCCGTCCTCCCTGTCCTTGCCCTCCATCTCGTCGCTACAGCAGCTGGGGGTGGCGTCGAGGCCGAGGTCGTGGCCGTCCTCCAGTTCCATCCCGTAGATCCTGGGCATGCGGATTCTCCTAGTCGAGGTCGCGGGTGTCGTTGAAGATGTCGAGGTATGAGGTGCCGTCGGCGGCGGTCATGGCGGCGAGCACGTCAAGGGCCCTGATGGCGCCCTCGGTGAGGGGAAGGCTTACGACTTTCTTGCCGTCGGCGGAGCTGCCGTCGGGGTTCTCGTTGTCGTGGATGGTCTCGTCGGTCATTGGCGGGTTCTCCTTCACAGGTGGTTGCGGGCGTCGGATGCCCACGGGTCGGTGATGTCGGTGAGGGGCCCGAAGTCGGCGGCGCTCATCGTGGGAACGTCGTCTTCTTCGGGGTTGTCGGCTTCGCGGCAATCGTCGTTGCAGTACGGGTAGCCGCCGGGGGCGCCGCACAGGATGCACTCGTTGCCGGGCACGGTCAGGTCCACTCCCAGTTCTGGCCGGCGCGGGCGGCGCGGTTGGCGGAGTCGCCAATATGGGTGGCGAGGTCGCCCCAGTTGGTGGGCATGAGGCGATGGCCGGCGGCCTTGTGGAGGAGCTCGCCGATACGGTCGGCTTCGTGCGGCGGAATGCTGGCGACGTCGGCGAAGGTGCCGTCGAACAGGTCGGAGATCTCCCGCCATTCGGAGGCGGTGAGCGTGTGGGCAAGATGCTGGCCGAGGTTGCTGATGGTGAGCCCGGACCGGCTACCACCGGCGCCATGGCTGATGCTGATACCCAAGGTGGGGTCCTTTCGGCTACCGGGTGGGGACATGCTTCTGGTTGGGGTCGTGTTCGGCGTGGTAGGAGGCGGCGAGGATCGCTCCAGTGCCGCTGTTGTAGGGCGTGGTCTGTAGGTCGGGGCAGCCGGAGCAGACGACGCGGAACTGGTTGGCGGCGTGGTCGGCTTGCGCGTAGATGAAGGACCCGTCCGGCGCTTCGAGGATCTTGCTGATGCGTTCGAAAGCCATGCCGATCAACCGGTTCCGATGGCGTTGCCGGGCGGCATGTGGACGTGGCCGTCTTCTTCCAGCACCTCACGGTCGTGCTGCTCACAGAAGTACTTGCCGCGGGCCTTGCGTTCTGCGCAGTACTCGGACCACGGCATGCCGTATGCGATCTGGTAGCCGCAGATCTGCCCGGCGGGGTCAGGGTCTGCCCTCAGCGTCTTGGACACAATCACCGTCCGATGGCGTTGCCGGGGGCCATGCGGATCTCGCCGCACTCGTCGAGGACCCAGTCGTGGTGTTTCTGGCAGAAGTAGAGGCCCTTGACCTTGCGCTCGGTGCAGAACCGGTTGCCGTCGTTGTGCCAGCTGCCGATCTGCATCTGGTAGCCGCAGATCTGACTGCCTCGATCGGGTTCCTTGCGGGTGAAGTCCACGTTGATCAGTCCTTTCCGGCGGGCTAGAGCGTTCGGGCGTGGGCGAGGGTCGCGGCCCGGTCGAGGTAGAGCAGCGGCAGGCGCGGGTCCCGACGTGCGTCATTCCATGACGGGATGGATTCGACGTCGCGGAAGTCGCGGCGGATGGCTTCGAGGAGCAGCACGCACGCGTCGTCGGCCTGGCCGCGGCTGGCCGCTTCGGCTCGGATGGCGCCGACCAAACAGGCCGCGCCTTGCTCGTCGCGGAGGGCTCCGGTGCACCAGCCTCCCTGTTCGAGCCGCTGCCGGGCCCGGTACAGCAGGCCCGCGATGGGGGTGTTGTAGGGGCAGGGCGCCGAGGTGGGGGTGAGCGACCGGGGTGCCCGCTCGGGAATCCGGATCACGTCGGCCAGGTCGAGCGGCGTGGTGTCGGTACGGGCGTCGACGGCGAGGGCAGCGAGGGTCAGGCGTTCGTCGAAGTCGAGCGGCTTCGCGGCGGTGGCCGAGGCGGATGGCGTGAGCGTCTTGGCGGTCATGACCGGGCCTTGCCGTCGCCGCTGCATTCACGGCAGCTAACCTTGATTTGGTTGCCACCGAAGGCGCTGTAGAGGACGCCGTTTCCGGTGCAGCACCAGCACAGGCCCTGCGCCTGTGCTTCCGAGGGCTGGAGGGTGCCGTTCTGCGCCTCCCATTCCTGGTCTGTCATTCCGCTGATCTGTACGGGCATGATGAAGGTCTCCTCGTTCGGTCTGGTTCGGGCGGGGGTGGAAGGGGCGCCCCTGGTTGCTGGCAGGCGGGTGGGGGCGCCCCGGCTCAGCTACTGCGGGGCAGTGGCTGCTGCGTAGATCTCGGCGTCCGTGAACCCGGCGGCGATCGCCGCATGCAGGGTGGGCATGACGTTCGCGTAGTCGGGGTGCGACTCATCGGCGCCTTGAGCGTTGAGCTGGTGCCCGCGCCTCATGGCGGCTACGGCAGCGTTGAAGATCTCCTCGCGACTGGGCACTGGCGTTCACTCCCCTTCGCCGAGGCTGACGCGCTCCATGGCGCGCCCGAGCTCGACGATTTCGCTGCCGTCGGTGGTGCGGGCGTCGAAGCGGGCCGTGACTTCGGCGACGATGCGGTCGGTGGTGGCGCGGTCGCCGCGCTTCTTCGCCTCCACGTAGTCCTTCACGGACTGGTGGGTGTACTCCATGGGGTACTCCTTGATCGGTGTCAGACGCGCCAGCCGCCGAGGGGGCGGCGCTTGCGCGGGTCGCTGGTCTGGGCGGCCTGCTTCTCCAGGCCACGGAGCTCGGGCTCGTCCAGCACGCCCTCGTAGTCGGCGCCGAGCGGCCCGGCGACCTGGGGGGCGGGGCCGGCGAGCTTGCGGAGCCCGGCGGGCCGCTCCTCGTACACGGGCCCGTACACCTGGCACATGCGGATGGCGGACGTACCGCCGTCCGTGGCGATGTTCCCGGTGAGCGGGAGGCGGCGGGTGAACTTGACCTCGCTGTACAGGTACGGGTCCTCGTAGGGGGCGAGGTTCGTCGCCATGGTGTGGACGATGTAGTAGCTCTTGCCGAGCTGGACCTGCCGGGCGAACTTCTTCGCCTCGTTCGGCTGCCAGATCTTGGGCATGACGGGGACTCCTTCGAGATGGGCGCGTTGGGTCAGTTGGTGCGGGTGGCAGAGAAGCTGATGACTCGGAAGCCACCATCACGGCCCCAGAACTGGCGGGGCACGTCCTTGAGGATCGGGGGCAGGATCGTGTCCGCAGTCGCGTTGGCGGCGGCGATCGTCTCGCCGGGCAGCGTGTACTGCCTGCCGTCACTGCTGATCACGAGGGTCCAGGCCCATCGGCTTGTTGCACTCACGGCGGTATCTCCTTCGGCTTGCGTGGTTGTTTGCGGTGCTTTGTCCTCACTGCTCAGGCCTGCTCAACAGGCAAACGTGCAGGTCAGGGCCGCTCAGGACCCTGCTCACCCGCCGCTCAGAGCAGACGGTGAGCAGGCCCTGATCAGCAGCCTGAGCAGCTGCGACCTGCGGGTTTGCGGCCTGAGCAGGGCTGAGCAGGCCCTGATCAGGGACACATACTTCGCGTAACGGTCACAGCAGGTGGCGGAGCCGATCACGCTTGAACCCGCGCGGGTTCTTCTCTCCGTCCATCTCGCCGAGCGTGACGGGTGCCCCGGCGCCGGCCTGCTTCATGAGCGCCTTGAACTCATCGACCGTCATCTCGCCGTAGGCGTCGGGGTCGTAGTCCCGGACGGCGGCAAGGAGCGGCTCGGTCTTCATCCGGTCGACGCCCGCCTTCTCCATCACGGTCACCGAGTCCTCGACCGCGGCCCGTGCGGGCCCGTCCGTCAGATCGGCACCGGCAGCCGGCTCCGCGCCGCACAGCTTCAGCAGCTGCTCCCAGGTGAGGAGCTCGACCGGGGCAGGCTTCTTGAGGTTGCCGTCGTTGTCGTAGACGGCCTCGACGTATTCGGGCAGGTCCACGGTCCGCATGGCGTCGAGGCTGTCCTGGTCGGGGTCGAGCAGTCCGGCTTCGAGCCGCTCCTGTCCGAGCTGGCGGAGAACGGCGGACGGTACCTCGTGGATGGCGTACTCGATCGGCTCATCGGCCTTCCCAGGCACGCCCTGGATGAAGATGTGGCCAGCATCCTTGGGATCGGTCTGGGTGGCCGGGGACAGCTTGTGCGGCAGGTAGCCCTCCTTGACAGAGCCGTCGCCGAAAACGGACCGGGTGTCTTCGACCTTGCAGGGGCCGACGGCCTTCAGGGCGACCATCTGGGCGATGTTCGCCCCGAGGTAGGTACTCTGGCCGCCCTGCGACGCGGCCTCGACGACAATCAGTTCCTTGCGGCCGACGAGCAGCAGGTCGTTGTACAGGCGCTTGGCCAGGGCGCTGGCCTTCGGCAGCTCGTCGAAGAAGATCGTGACGGCCGGACGTTCGGGACTGGGCTGCCACTTCTTGCCCATGCCGAGTTTGGCCCGCAGCCGAGCCCGGCCCTTGGCCATGACCAGGAAGAACAGCAGGACCGCTTCGATCTGCTCGTTGGACCGGCCGGTGATCCGCACCGCGTCGCCGAGGTCTTCGAGGCCGTCGCCGAACGGGTCGAGGTCGATGGTGATGTTGTCCCGGCAAGCGGTGACGCCCTCGGCGAGGGCCTGGAGGATGCCGGTCTTGCCGCCACCGGATGCCGCGACCCACAGACCCATGACGCCAGCCAGGGACAGTTCGAGCGGGTCGCCGCCGACCGAGGTTCCGATACGGAACGCGTCGGTGATCGACAGGGACTTGGGAGCGCGGCGGGGCAGGCCGGGGGCGGAAGCGAACGGATCCCCGTCGACGAGGCGCAGCACGGCGCAGGCCCTCCGGACCTTGAGCGGCTGCGGCCGGACACCGTTGGTGGGCAGGTCGAAGCGGGTTTCCAGGTCGCCGCTCTTATCAATGATCGCCTCGGGGGTGCCTTCACCGACGCGGACGGTGCACTGCCAGCCCCACGGCTGCCGCGTCACGTCGGACACTTCGACGATCGGCACGTTCTCGGCTCGCGCCGCCAGCAACACGCACTGGGCTAGCTGCTCGGCGGTACGCGCATCACGGATGGGGAACGGCTTGCCCTCGTCGGGCAGTTGCTCGACGGACATGACGACGTTCCCGCCGACGATCGGCGTCGCTCCCCCGGCCGACTCCGCCTGGAACGTGGCGGGCAGGCTGGGGGCCGGGACGAAAGGGGCCACCCCCTCCTTCCCGCGGGCAACGAAGGGCCGGGAGAGCAGGTACCAGCCGTAGCCGGCCGCGGTGGTCACGACTCCGAGGAGGAGCGGCTGCCCGGTGGCGGCCTGCTCGATCGCGGCACCGAGCACGGACAGCGATCCGAACCCGCCCGCCGCGACGATCGCGGCACGTCCGGCCTTCTTGCTGGTGCGGGCCGCTGCGATCTCCCGGTCAGTGGGAGGCAGCACGGGCGTGGCCTGCAACGCGGCCAGCTTGGACTCCTCGGCGGCGACACGCCCTCCGAGGCTCGCGAGCATCCCCCTGCCTGCGGATTCGCCTTCCTCGGCCTGCATCTTGGCGTGGGCGAAACGGCCGTGGGCTTCGGCGACGGTCCGCTGCTGGCGGGCGAGCTTCTCATCGCGCTTGCCCTGCTTCCGCTGGGTGGCGTACTGGATGACATCGACCTGGTCGAGGTCCCCGCCGGCCAGCCAGTCCTTGCCACGGGCGGAGGCATGGCCGTACTGCTCCTTGAACGCGGTCTTGATGCGGTCGGTGCGGGTGGGCTCGGCGGCATCTTCGACGGGCTGCTGCTCGATGTGGTCGGGCTGCACTTCGGTGGCCACTGGCCGTGTCCTTCCTGGGGTGGGTGCGGGGCCCGGATCTGCGGGCCCCGCGAGGTGGGCTAGAGGCCGCCGAGCATGCTGCCGATGGACCCGATGGCGGAGTCGGTGAGCTGGTCACCCAGGGCGCCGATGACAGTGCCGGACACGGCGATCCCGAACAGGGTGAGGACGACGGCGTCGCCGACCTTGACGTCCCGGCCCTTGATGCGGACGACCACGATGATCCCGAGCACGAGGATCGCGACGACACCGGCGCCGATGACGCCACCGGATGCCTGGGTCTGGATCTGCTGGTTGTAGCCGGCCGGGACCTGTCCGTTGGCGGGGTTCTGCAGCGGCGCGCCGACGCCGCCGTTGGGGGTGAGGTCGCCCGTGATGCCGTCAGCGCTGCCCGGTCCGGTGTCGGTACGGGCGATTGCGATGACGGTCGCCTCGTGCTCCGGGCTAGCCGCCACGGCGGTGGCGGTGGCGCCTCCGAGGAGGGCTACGGCCGCGCCGCCCGAGACGGCAATCTTGCGAAGGGTCGCGTTCATTTCTGATCTCTCCAATGGGGTGGGTTAGTTGGCGTTCGGGCGGGAGTTCTTGGCGGGCTCGGGGGTCCGCTCGGCGCGGGCCTGGGTGCGGGCAAGGGGGCTGTTCGGCTGGCTGTCGCCGGGACGACGCACGGGCGGAGTACCACCGTTGTTGCGGCGCCCGTCGGGTGCGTTCGGGTCCTTCTTGGGGCGCGAGGGTCGTTGGGAATTGACCAGCGACAACTCACCGAAGATGGGGGCCTCGGTGACGGTCCGCATGTGCGCCTGCGCGGCCCGCGACTGAGCCTCGATTTCGGCGCGGATACCGACGGTCTTGCAGCCGGTGACGAGGAGCCAGGACTCGGCCCAGATCTGCTCGGTGACGAACGCGGAACCTCGCGCGGCACGGAGGGCGTCGGCGACCTCCCACACGTCGGGGTGGCTGGCCTTGCGGTCGACGTCCTTGCGTGCCTGCTCCTCCTCCGCGCGCTTCTGCGCGGCAGCCTTGTCAGCGGCAGCCTTCGCCTCGGCCGCCTGCTTCTCGCTGCGCGTCTTCTCGCGGGCTGCATCCGCTTCGGCCTTGGCTCGGGCAGCGGCTCGACGCTCCCGCAGCGACGGGATGCCATCGACCTTCTGCGCGATGCCGTGCTCGTAGGCCATGAGCACGATCGGCCCGCCCAGCGAGGCGATGGTTCCAATCAGGCCGGCGTTCAACCCGATCGCCGGGTCAGTGATGCCGTGCCACAGGTTGATGCCTGCGGCAATCAGCGCGCCAGCCATGATGCCGATGCGGTACGGGAGGACGTCCCGACGGTGGGCGACGGCCCATGCGGCACCGCAGGCGAGAACGAGCGCCAGGCCCTCCAGCAGCGCGGGGGCGGCGACGAGGAACGGGCGCTCCCTGTCCCAGAAGGCGAGGAACTGCACGGGCGCGGCGATGACCAACCCGACGAGATAGATACCGCGGGCCCCCCACTTCCACAGGTTCTCGCTGCGTTCCTGCTCCTTGGCGCGCTGCTCCTCGCTGGCGGCCTGGTCGACATCGGCCTGCTCGGCCTTCTCCTTCTCGGCGCGCGACTTGGCGGCCTCGGCCTCCTTCTTGGCGACGTAGGCGTCGTGGTCGACCTGGTCCTTCTCCAGGCGCAGCCGCTGCTTCTCGTTGGCGAGCCGCAGCTTCTCAGCTTCCTCGACGGCCCTGACCTTCTCGGCCTCGGCCTTGCCGGCCGCTTCGGTGCGGAGGGCAGCGGCTTCGGCTTCCGCGCGTGTCCGGATCGCCTCCGCCTCGGCCAGGGCGACGGCGTCAAAGCCGCGCTCGGGCTGGGCCAGCGATGCGCCGTTGACCTTCTCGACGGATGTGGCGGTCACGGTGCTTCGTTCCCTTCCGTGTTACGGGCCCGGTGCGGGCCGTTGGGGATGCGGATCAGGCCGGCGATGTCGTCGCCGTCCAGGCGGATCTGCTGTACGAGGGCGTCAGCGACGACGTTGATCTCTCGCCAGTGGCGGTCGATGACCTGGTCGGCAAGGTCGTGAACGACGCGGTAGTCGACCTCTCGGTCACCGAAGCCCACGTGCGGGTTGACCTCCAGGAAACTGGCGCGATCGCTGCGGGCTCCGGACTCGACAGCGACGGCCAGCCGCGGCGTCCACAGGCCGGCTTCGCGCAGCCAGCGGTCGTTGGCCCGTTCCCCGGCCCCGCTGAAGACGGCGTAGAGGTTGCCGTCGTCCAGGCCGCAGGCCTCGGTGACGCCTCCGTTGTCGGTGGCACTGTCGAGGGTCTCGATTTGGGCGTGGTGGAGGTGCGCGCCTCCGGCGATCGCGGTGACGGCGTGGGCGGCCTCGTGGATGGCGCGGATGTAGTGCAGTTCGTCGGGCTTCAAGCCGAGGACGGTTTCGGTGCCGTCGTCGTCCTCGTCGAGGAGGGCGTAGTGGCGGGTGGGGTACGCGACGCCGTCCACGTACACGTTGGTGTGCCAGGGGGCGATGTTGGCCGGGGCGGCGGTCACGGTGGATCAGTCCTTTCAGGTGATGTTCTGGGCGAGCAGGGGGTGGTGGCGTTCCATGTGGGCGGCTTCGCGCTCGTCGGCGTCGACACGCTTGTTCGCGGCCTTGGCCTCGGCGCGGGTCATGGGCTGGATGCCGTAGTTGTTGGCGAGACTCCGCATGATCAGATCGCGTGCGCCCGACCGGTTGAACTGCACGGCGTGCGTGAACTCGTGCAGCAGCGTCTTGTCGACCTCGGCATCCCGCCCGCGGCAGGCCTGCGCATTGATGACGACCAACACCCCGGACCGGGTGATCGTGGTGGTGCCAAAGGCATTGCGCTCGTACCGCCACACCTTCGGGTCCTGCCGCCCGAACATCGGCCGGTGGGCGTCGGCGACGAGCTCCCACATGCCGGACTCACTCGACACCGCGAGCTCGACCGAGCCCACGCAGCCACGCAGCTGCGCCTCGACGAGATCCACAGCAGCGCCAGCGGCGGCGTTGATGCGGTCGATGGTGGCCGCATACTGGCGGCCGACCCGGTGCAGGCTGCTGCGCATGACGGACTCCTCTCAGGTCAGTGGGTGATCAGGTTGGATGCCGCTGACTGCGGTTCCCCTCGGCCTCGTCCGTGCGAGACGGGCGAGGCGGGCAGCCGCTCAGGCGGCCGGCTTGTGGTTGTTGGTGTGGTGGGCGGCGAGCACGATCTCGGCGGCCATCACGGCGTCCCGCCACGTGCCCTCCTGGGCCACCGCGGTCAGCAGCTGGGCGGCATCGCCGGTACGGCCATCACCCAGCGCAGCCAGCGCAGCGTCAGCTGCAGCTCGCACCGGCGGGGAGAACGGCGAGTCCATGGCGGCCATCAGACGGTCCTCTCGGGTCGGGTAGGCGGACAGCCGGTCAACGGCCGTTGATCGGATGGTTGGGCTTCCAGGTGCCGTTGTTGACCTGGTTCAGCTCGTCGAGCAGGCTGTCGACGGAATCGCCGTGCCCGGCACCGTGAAAGTCGGCGATGTCCTCGCCGATCTGCTGCCTCAGCTGGTCGGTGCTGTAGTAGCCGGCCGGGCGGAAGTGGCGCTCGGAAGCCATGCAGTACTCCTCAGTTCGAAGGTTGAGTTGGTGGTGCAGCGCCCCGGTCTGCTGGTGAGGCGTGGCCCGTGTTCGGCCTGGCCGGGGCTGGGTGCCGCTCCCTCGCGGCCGTGGGGGAGACGGATGCGCGAGGGAGCGGCGGCTCGGTGGCTACCGGTCGATGACCGGCAGGCGGATGTCGCGATGCTCGACGGTCACCTCGTGGCCGCGGCGGCGGAGCCGGCGGGCCAGCTGCTCGGCCACCACAACCGACCTGTGCCTGCCGCCCGCACAACCCGGGGCGACCACGATCCGCCCGCCCGACGGGCCCGCCACGAACGCCTGCACCTGCCGGGTCGACGCCCGCAGGAGCCGCCGCACACCGCTGGTGTGGAGAACCGTGCGCCGCACCAGCCGGTCGAACCCGGTCAGCTCGCGCATCCGCGGGTCCACGTGCGGGTCCCGGAAGTGCTCGCGCAGATCCAGCACCAGATGCGCGGCCGGGGCGCCCGCATGGCCGAAGCCGAAGCTGACGATCTCCACCGTGGCCATCAGGCAGCGGCCTCGTAGTCGAAGCCGTCCAGCTCGGCCGCCAGAGCGGGGTCGAGCGCGGCGGCGGCGCGGATCGCATCCATGCGGGCCTGGTCGCCCGCCGCGCGGGCCTCGGCGAACGCGGCGAACAGATCGGTGATGCTGAGGACGGTGGCCTCGGCGACCGTCGTGGTGGCGCGGGCTCGCTGGCCCAGCTCGGTAACACCCAGATCGGCAGACAACAGGTACGGAGACATGGCTCATGAGCCCTTTCAGGAAGTACGGGATAGGGATGGGGTGCCGCGGCTGACAGGACGGGGGGGAAAGGAGGTCCGCCAGCCGCGGCGGCTTGAGGGGTTACTTCTGCTGCTGGGCAGCGGCCAGACGCGCGGCCTCGGCAGCGGCACGCTCAGCAGCCTCCGCGGCGGCCAGAGCCTCCGCGATCCGCTGGGCGGCCAAGGCGTCCGCGGCTTCCTGCTCCGTCACGACTGCTCACCGCCCTCGGACTTCGAGACGACCAGGAAGCGGTCGGTTCGCAGATCCATGCGGACCTCGGCCGGGGTACCGGACTGGCGGAGGCGCTGCGCCTCCTCCTCCGCCGGCCACGAACCACGGGGGTGAGACGCCGGGAACTCGGCGTGCACAATGCGGGCGGCCATCATGCCTCCCCGTCTTCGAAGCCGACCAGACCGGTCGTGTCGACAGCCATCGGCGACGTCGCCGAGTGCATACGGTCGAGGGCAGCAGCAAGGTCGGTGGCGTGCGTGCTAGCGGCGGCGAGCGCATTCCGCATACGCCGCACCTGCTCGTCAGCGTCCAACCCGCCGTCGATGATGAGCCGGCCAGCCCGATGAGTGCGCTCCGCTGGGAACGTGGCCTGCTCGATCGCCTGACCCAGCATCCGCACCAAGTGGGCGAGGTTGCCGAGCGCATCGTAGGAGTGCGACGGGAAACGCCACTCGTCGCCCGTGTCCCGCGACACGTGATTGAAGGCGCGGACCTGCTCGGCGGCCGAGTCAAGCAGACGGGACGGCACAGTCATCACGCACCGCCAATCAGGTCCAGGCGGCCGGCCTCGACCAGCGTCGCCTTCGCGGCGGCCATCAGATCCTCGGCGAACTCCCACGACCGCACATCCAGCGCAGGCAGACCCTTGCCGGTCGCAGCCTTCGCAGCCAAATCAGCGGCACGCAGAGCCGCGGTCTCGTACACGACGACCGCATCGACGACAGACTTCGGGAAGCGGAGCCGCAGCTCCAAGTGGTCCATCGCATCCAGCGCAGCCGGCGGCAGCGGAGCGGTGGGGGTGGGGGCGGTCATGCCGTCACCGCCCCGGAGCGCGCGACGCGGAAGCCGAGCTGGATGCGGTCACGGCGCTGCATCGACTCACCGTTCTCGACGGCCGCAGCCTCGACCGCGTCGGCAATCTCCCGGCAAGAGACGCAGCGTGCGAGATGGTCGGCGCGGGCAGCAGCCACATAGATGTCGCCCGGGGTGAGGGCGGGGGTTGCGGTGGTGCTCATCAGGCCACCTCCGTGGCGGACGAAAGGGTGTCCGTCGAGTTCAGGACGGACTCGGGGATTCGTAGAGCGCCGGTCGCACCGTCCCCCGGCTTGAACGGCTGGGAGCTGCGCAGGTACTCGACGACGGCGGACTGCGGCACCTTGAGACCGGTGCGGCGCTTCCGGCCGCTCCCGATCCGAATGGTGCGCAACTGCCCGCTAGCGATCAGGCGGTAGACGGTCGCGGGGTGGACTTCCAGGTACTCGGCGACCTCTGCCGGCTTGAGCGCGCCCTGCAACTGGGCGAGCTCTTCGGCGAGTTCGTCGTTGGGCGTGGGCACAGAGGCCTCCGGTCATTTGGGCAGGTCAGGACTGGGTTGCCGCATCTTGGATATCCATGTTGCGACTAGTGAGACCGTAGCCGCTACAGCTTGGGTATGCAAGTGCTGCGACAAGTACAAGGGCAGCAAAAAGCCCCCAGCTGCTAGGCAGTTGGGGGCTCAGCTGGAGTAACGCCGCTTACACATCGATCACGTATCGGAAGACGTGTCGATCACACGGAACGATGGAGTCGAGGACTTCGAGTACGTCCCCGGCGGAGTCGTAGGCGGTGCGGATCACGCGGGCGACGGGCACACCCACGGGGATGTTGAGCTGCTCGATCTCGTGCGGGTAGGGCATGCGGATGTCGAGGTCTTCGATGAATTGCGTGATGCGACGCCCTATGGGGCCGTCAGGGTCCTCAATGAGGGCGTTGGCACCCCCCTTAATCAGGCGCGCCTCCGCCAGCCGCGTCTCCCTCGCAACGGCCGCATCGTAGTAGCCGTCACACAACTGCAAGGGCGTGTCAGCCCCCCCGTCCTTGCTCTCTGCGACGAAGAGTAGCCGTCGAACGACGACGGGTGCCCCTGGCGCTAGCCGAAAGCGTTCGGCGATCACCTCCGGGGCGGGCGCTTCGACCACCTCGCGAATCTCTTGATGGACGCGCTGCCCCTGAGCTCGGGCCTCAGCGTTGAAGTTCGCTTCCCCGGTCGCACGGCGTGCCCGATAGATACTGCCCGTCTGCCGCAGACTCACGCTGGGGCGCTCCCGGACGATGGATGCCTTTCCCTGGCTGGTCGTAACGAGCCCTTCCGTCGCCAGCACAGCCACTCCCTTACGCACGGTGGCGCGGCTGGCCCCGAAGCGCTGCTCAAGCTGCTCCTGTGACGGAATCTTGTCCCCGGGCGACAGGTCCCCCCGGAGGATCTCGGCTCTGAGCTCATTGGCGATCCGCCTGAAGGGCGGAACTTTGGACGGGTTGGTTGACATCGCGCTCCTGACTGCTTGGATACCCAAAGTCAGCGTAGCGGGATATCCAAGTTGCGCGTCTACTCCGCGTGCGCCACCCACCCTGACCAGCGGTTCACATGAATCTCGATCACCGGGCCGCTCGGGCGCCGGTCGCGGTATTGGTCGTACTTGGATAGGAGCGCCTGTACAAGTTCGTCGGCGTCAACGTTCTCAAGCACTCGCGCCAGGCCGTCCGCGCGAACCCACCACAACCGCTCCCAGTCCTCATCGAAGTGATCGACGAGCAGGGAGACTGCGGGATTCTCCTGGATGTTCCGAAGTCGCTTCAGATTGGTGTGGCGCTTTGGCTTGTGGTCCACCGCTATCACCACGCGGTCGCCCACGACGGCGAAAGTCGCCGGCACCAGGTGCGGCTTACCCTCGGCGTCCGCCGTCGACAGGCGCAACACCCTGGCGTCCGCGAAACGCTGGCGCCGCTCCACCTCTGGCATCTCCATGGCTCGACGCTACCTACATCGCGATTCGTCGCACCACTTGCACGCTCCGCGGCAGTGGCGCTACTTTCGGTGGGTCATCTTGGATACCCAAGTGAAGATGACCATGAAGGAGCGGCATGCCCGAATCCACCGAGCGCACCGCGCTCTACCGCTACTACGATGCCGACGACGTCCTGCCCTACGTCGGCATCTCGACCAGACGAGTGGCACGACTCACGCCCTCTTACCGAGCCCGGGGTACTGGTGACGGGTGACTTCCCGCCAAAGGAGCGCGGACGCAGACGCCTGTGGTTCGGGCCTCTTGGCCCGGTTTGCGGTTTCGTAGGCGACTTGCGCATAGGAAAGTCCACAGTTGGGAGGTCCGGGTGACACATTCTCATTTTGAGGATTCGCAAGAATCGGCTGGTTAGAGACCTGCCGAATCTATGTGATCACTTCGGGCCTGGGTCGCACGCCAGCCCCGCCACGAGCTAAGTTCTGGCCCGCCCCACGACGAACGCGAACGCCCGGTCGCCGGAGGCCGCCGCCTATGAAGATCGACGATTTTCAGCCGTCCAATGGAGCTGTCAGATGCTGTCGCCTCCGGGACTCATCCAAGTCCCCGGTTTCCCGCCTCGCAAGAAATGCAAGGTGGAAAGTACCCCGTGTGACATTGGGTTTGCACGCGGTGGTGCGCCGTTGATCGGGTTGTGCCACCTGCTCGGGGGCGGCGGGGGCATCCGATTTTCGTACCCGCTCCCGGTGGCGTGATCTAGCGTCTCACTTGTCGCCGTTCCGCCAAGACGACGAACGGCCGGGCGTCGCCACGCCCGGCCGCTGTTCGACAGCGAGTCGCCACTCGCTGACCAGTGATCCATCTCGCGAAAGAAGGAATCTCGATGAGCGTACTGCACAGCGAGTCTGCCGTCTCTGCGGCGCCCGCCGCTCCCTCCGTCTCTCCCGATTTCCGGCTGGTGCCGGCGCTGATCGGGCGCGAGGGTAGCGCCCGGCACGTGTGGATCGAAGACCCCGCGTGGTGCACGCAGGACCACGCCAACGACCGCCAGGTGGCCGTCGAGGACATCTGGCATTCGGGCCCGGACGTCGACATCGAGCTCCCGCACCGGGACGGTACGGAGCTGCTCGCCTACTTCCGCATGGGCCTGGACCCGTACAGCAGCGAAGAGGACAAGCGGCGCCCGTTCATCTTCGCCGAGGACGGCACGACCGCCAACGGCTACTACATGGACCCGCAGCATGTGGCGGAGTTCTGCGACAAGACCATCGCCAACCTGGAGAAGCTCCGGGACATGGCCCGCGCCATCGCCTCCTAAAACACCAGAAAGGCGCTCCCGGTTATATGCCGAGAGCGCCTTTCTGATGTTCTACGCGGCAACATCGAGGGCGAGCTGCTCCGGCTCCTCGACTGGCGCTGGCGACCTGGTCCACCCGTCGACCACGTCGAGGACCAGGCCCAGAACGCGCGCGGGAAAGTACTCGCGGCCACGCACCGGCGCCTCGCGAGCATCTCGTAGCGCGGCGAGGACGGCTCGTTCCAGCCGCGGCGCCAGGTCACCGGGCAGTCCCTCGATGAGGCGTATGACGCAGTCGAAGCCGTCACGGGCATGGTCACTAAGCCGAGGACGCGGATCTCCCGATGTGATACCGAACTTCACGGTGTCATTGATCTCGTCAACAACGACGTAGAACACATCCCATGACCTACCTGCGCACACCCGGCAGATACCGCACCCTTGCTGCACAGCGCCCGGCGTGGGTGAGCACTCATGGCCCTTCGCGCATCGCACGCGGTGAGGCTGCTTATTGCCAAGCCATTTGAGCTCAAGGACAACGCCACCGAGCTCCGCGACGCGTGCCCGGAATTGGCTCTCGGCCACCTTTGAATCATTTCCCGCACACGCCCCGCAGATTCCCTGTCCCTGCAGGACATTGCTGGGGGTTGGCGTGCATTCATGGCCGACCGTGCAACGCACCCTATGCGGGGCCCTGCCCAACCATTCCGTCTCCAGGACGGTTCCGCCCAGTTCCGCCACGCGGGTCCGGAAGGCGGCCCACGCGACTTTCGGGTCCCGGCCCGCACACGCCCCGCAGATTCCCTGTCCCTGCAGGACGCTGCTCGGGCGCGGTGTGCAGGCGTGGCCGGCTGCGCAGCGGACCCGGTGCGGTGTGGCCCTGCCAAGCCATTCCGTCTCCAGGACTTCACCGCCAAGTTCTGTGACGCGTGCCCTGAATGCAGCCTCGGAGGAGCCGGGTTCCTTGCCTGCGCACGCCCTACAGAGGCCGCGACCCTGCTGCACATCTGCCGGACGGGGGCTGCACTCGTGACCTCCGACACAGATCACTCGGTGTGGCTTTCTGCTACCAAGCCAGACGGGCTCAAGCAGCACGGCGCCCAATGCCTTGAGACGCGCCCGGAAAGCGACTTCAGCGGCCTTCGGGTCGCGTCCTGCGCATGCGCGGCAGATGCCGCTGCCTTGCTGCACGGAGCTCGGCGCAGGTGTGCACTCGTGCCCTTCCGGACAGCGCACCCGGTGCTGCGTGTTCTTTCCTAGCCATTCTGTCTCCAAAACCACACCGCCAAGCTGGGCGACCCGCTCTTGGAACGCGTCCCACGCTGCCTGCGAGCGCGGTGAGAGCTTCTGTACAGTTGTCACACGGGGACTCCTTCGCAGTCTCCGAAGCGGCCCCGGATGGTGCACCACCACCGCCTGGGCCGCGCGGTATTTAGGCTTCCAATTCTCCTACTTTCGCTGCCAGTTATGGCGATATTCGTGCAACTACTCGCCGCACTGACGCAATTCCCCCGCCACATGGCGTGGGCGTTGGTCGTTACCGTGTCCGCTCGTCGCCGAAGGGAGCCTCGTGGCATCCAACCCGCCGATCGCCGCCGCGGTGGTCGTCCACGCGAACCGTCTGCTCTTGATCCGCCGCCGCGTCCCGGAGGGCGCCCTGTTGTGGACGCTCCCGTCGGGCAAGGTAGAGCCCGACGAGACACCTGCCGCGGCTGCCGCGCGGGAGGCCTTGGAGGAGGCGGGCGTGACGGTCGAGCCGGTGCAGCTCCTCGGTGAGCGGCTGCATCCGGGTTCGGGCCGCCGGATGGTGTACGTGGCCTGCCGTCGGCTGGCCGGGGATGCGCGGGTGGCGAGTCCGCGGGAGGTCGCGGAGGTCGCCTGGGTGCGCCTCGGCGAGATTCCCGAGCGGATCCCTGGCGGGCTGTTCGGGCCGGTTCAGGCTTTTCTGGATGACGCCTTGGGTGCGTGAGCCGTCGCTCTGTCTGCGTCAGTGGCTGTCGGGCTCGTTGCTGGAAGTTCCGGCATGCCGTGCAAGGGCTTCGAAAAGTTTGGACCTTTGCTCGCGTGTCGGGGGGGTGTAGCTGTTCAGCGCCCTCTTCATGTTCCTCAGGGCCTCAGCCACGACTCGGACCATGCCTTCGATAACGAGTACTGCTACGGCGCCAGCAGTCACGTAGAAGGATGCTTTGGCCAGTTGGGGGTCTGTCTGCGGTTCGTGTGTTGCAGACCAGAACAGGACTTTGATGAGTATCCATACGAGGGGGCCGCAAATGCCCAGCCAGATGATCGCAGCGGCCAGTGCAGGTATCGCCTTGCGCAGCACGCGACCAGGCCGGACTGCGACGGTTATCGCCTCCAGGTCGTCTGGTTCGGGGTCTTCTTCGCGTTGAATGGCGTCGATGGCGCTGTTCTGTGCGTTCACGCCTCGCTGAGCCGATTCAACGAACGCCCCGACGAACCGGCGCAGCAGGCTTGCGAGCTGTACTGAGCCGATCAGTAGTGCCGCCAGGATGATTGTGGTGATGAGTGCGGCGTAGTCGTCGCTCATGGCCCACTTCATGCGCCCCCTATCGATCATGTGGTGGGACGAACTTACTACCAGCCGGTCGGGCCTGGCTGAGCTCGTAGCTTTACACACAAAGGCGCCCTCTCCCTGACCTCGGGAGAGGGCGCTGCCGCGTCTACACCGCCTACCTGGCGCCGCTTCCGGCAGTGGCGGTGCTTCCTGGCAAGCAAACCGACATGGCATTGTTCGGATTCGGCCATCCTGCCACCGGCACTATGTCCGGTTTGCCGGGCTGCACGTTGCCTAATTGGATTTATGGCGAGAGCCAGGGGGCTATGTCGTCAGTGGTAATGATGCAGGTCATCGGCGCGCAACTTTATGTAAAAGTCCAGCTCAGCCGAACTTTCCGTGTCAGCCCGGGTTGGGTTGTGACTCATCTTCATACGCGAGAAGGCCGTGCCGGATCTAGCTGTCTCATACGAGCCCGTCAGTTAGGTTCCAGGAATGCGTCAGGCCGGGCGGTCTTCACCCGCCCGGCCTGGTCGACCAGCGAGTCATCACCTCGCTGATCAGTGAGAACCCCTACTCGCCAGAATGGAGGCTCCGTGGGGAGCGTAGCAAAGATGGTGGTAAAGAATTTCTTGTCGGATCGGGATGCCTTAACCACCGAGCACCTGTTGGACGCCCCGCTCGATTCTCTGCTCGCCGAGTTCGGCGTGGAGGTGGCGGTGCTGGATACGGACCCGGGCTTCACCGGGGGTGCGGCGGTCCATCCTGACGGCCGGCTGCTCTTCGTGCGCCCCGCGTCCCGGCCGGCGGCGGAGTGGGAGTTGATGGCGCGGGCGATGCTCGGGCGGGCGCTGCGGGTGCCGATGCCACCGCTGCCGGAGCCATACGAACTCACCGAGCTGTAGCCGAACCCTCAGACCGCCCCCGCCCAACAGGGCGGGGGCGGTCTGCATTTGCGCCTGGTCTGCGCCCTTGTCGCACCGCCGTGTACCGCTGACCGTTGTGTAGGTCGGATGACGGTGCACTGACTGGGGGGTCTGCATGCAGCGCAGGTTGAACGACGTGACGGGTTGGGTGCTGCTGGCGGTGGCGGTGGTGTTGCACCGGACGGTGGCGAGTAAGGCGGCGACGGAGCGGCTGCAGCGGCAGCGGAATGCGGCGCTGCGTGGGGCATTCGGGCGCGGGGTGCAGGTGCCGGAGCTGGCGGCCCGGCTGGGCCTGTCGGAGGGGTGGGTGCGTCAGGTGCTGAACGGGAAGAGGCCGCCGGAGGTGGAGGAAGCCGCCTGACTAGGCGGCGAAGGCCCCGCCCGGTTTCCCGGTGCGGGGCCTGATGTCGCGCTGGCTGTTCACCCCTACGTGGCACCGCGCGTGATTCGCGAGGAGCACTGCACGAGGTGGCGTGCTTCGTAGGCTGCGCGGATCACCTGGCGGTAGGTGTCTTTCCCGAGCAGGGTCTCGATGCCGTTGAGCGTCGTGTATGCGATGTCGAGCCGAGGGTCTGGTCCGGTTCCGAAGCGCCGTTCGAAGGCTTGCTGTCGGCGGACGTTGAGGAAGTCGTGGCGGGTGGGTTCCTCGATCTCGGTGTAGATCGCTTCGATGGCGCGCTGAAGGACTGGGGCGTATAGGTCGCCGATCAGGTCTTCGAGGACGGTGAGGTGTGCTGTGGCGGCCTGGATGGGCATCGGCCAGCAGTCGGCGTTGCCGTAGCGGTGCTCGATGGCTTGGCGGAGGCTGGGCACTGGGGCGTGGAGGAGCGGCATGCGGCTTTGCCTATAGGGCATGGCGGTGCTGTCTGTGTAGGCGCGCTCGGGACCGGGTGGTGATCGGCGGGGCGTCATGTGGACGCCAGTCTGACGAACGACCTGCTCTGTCTAGGCCGCCCGCCCGGCCGCGCCCACCGTGGCTGCTGTGCCGGGCGGATACGCCTGCCGCCTCGCCTGCCGCCGTGCACCTGTCACGCCGCAGTGTTCCCGTCCGAATGCTGCCGTGTGCCGTAGCTGCCCTGCGCGCACGCTCACGATATGGGGGCGGATGGGGTGCCGCGGTTGGGCGGCGAGCAGATACACACGTGCCCGAAGTGCGGGCTACCGCAGGAGCGGGTGCCGACGCTAGAGCACGATTGGGTGATGTTGGAGCCGGGCGTGGATGTGCTGGCGCATCTGGTGCCGGCCGAGCATCGGTGGATCACGGTGTCGGATGGCCGCGTGACCGTGTACGGGGTGTGTCCGCCGGATGCGGCGCAGCGTTGCCGGATCGAGCACCGGCTCGCCTGTTCGGGCCAGCAGCTGCCCGATCTGTGGCCGTGGCTGACCACGTTGCGGGAGGAGAACGGGCGGGCGGCTGAGCGGCTGGCGAATGCGGATCCGGCGGTGATGGCGGAGGTCGAGTTGCCGGACGCGGGGTAGATGGTGCGGGCTGGCGCTGCGCCCCGGTCCCGGAGGCGGATCGGGGCGCAGGCGCGTCAGGTGAGGTCTACGAGGGTGGGGGTGGGTTCGTTCTCCAGGTCGTATGGATAGAACTCCCACATCGTGATCTTCGCGTCTTTCGGTACGCGGTAGACGAATTGCATGTCGTCCTTGAAGCCCGGCTGGAGTTGTGCGTTGCATTCCGGGTTGTCTGCGACCTCGTAGAGGTTTTCGATCGTGTCGTAGCGGCGGTCTTGGTCGTCGATGAGGGCGCTGACGATGGGCAGCGAGCAGGTGAGGTCCATGCTGGCCTTCGTCTCGTTGGTGACGACGGTCTTCAGGGTGACGTATTTGGCGCCGTCGCCTGCGTTCTTTTGCGCCCCGGCCAGGGTGATGGTGTTGCTCTCCACGACCTTGGTGATCTTGACGACTGCTCCCCCGTTGTCGGCCTTTTCGCCGACCTTGAAGTCAGTCTCGACGGTCGTTGTTGCCGCGTCCTCCGCCTCTGCGGTGTCGGCTTCGGGTGCTGCCGTCTCGGTGACTGTGACGGTGGGTGCGGGGCTGGCTTCGCTGTTGCCGGTGACGCCTGCGGTGATGGTTGCCGCGATGGCCGCGGCTGCTACTGCTGCTGCGGTGGCGATGAGGACCGTGCGGTTCTTGTTCGGCGCCGGCGGCGCGGTGGGTGGCTCATATCCGGGCATTGGCGGCGTGACGTTCTGGCTCATGATCCCCCCCGAGGGTGGTGCTGCTGAAGAGCGGATCATCCCGCATGTGGCGCACGTTACGGAGGCGTTGTGCGCGAACCGTGACCACGTGAGGGTGCACAAAGGAGCGCGCCTCGTCCGCCCGTCCGGGCGAGGGGCACTGTCACGTCCTGCGACTCAGGATGGCTTCTCCGAGTGCGGGTGTGACGGACGGGAACTCGTGCCCGCAGTGGATCCCTGGATGAGTGCTTGCATGAGGGTGAGGCCGGTGTGCTGGTCGGTGGCGTCTTCGGTCCATTCCTGGCCGTCGTCGGGGCATTTCATGCGGGCCGGGTCGGTCCATCGTCCGGTGGCGATCAGGTTGCGCTGCCTGCCGCATTGGGGGCAGGCGACGGTGCGGGCCTCGGGCATGGGGGGCTCTGGTGCGCCGTAGGTGCTGTCGTCGTATAGCCCGTCGTAGAGGTGTTCAAGCCGGTCTGTATCCGCCGGGCCGACGATGATCGGGCCGTCTACGTCGATCTGCCATGTCTGGGACTCATCCACCCTCGAACCCTACGGTCACGGCGGCCGGCCTCGGAATGGGGCCACGGCACGATGTATCCGGTCCGCCGGCCGGACGAAGGCTTGTTCGTGTTCAGCCGAGGTAGTCGATGTTGCGGAGGTAGACGCGCCGGACGGGTGGTGCGGCGATGACGAGGAGGGCGATTGCGGTGTGCTGGAGGGCGCATGTCCGCTCCACGTCGCGTAGGTCGTCGCTGCGGGGCTCCGTGTGGGCCCAGGGGTCTTGGCAGATCCCGATGAGGGCGCGGTCGAGTTCGGCTCTGGCGTCGTCGGGGAGGGCGTCCCAGACGGCTTCGACGGCCTTCGAGTAGCGGAGCTTGTACACCCGGTTAAGGGTGGCAGGTCAGGCGGCGCCTTGTGACCCGATTCGCTCAGCTGCCTGCAGGAGACGTTCTGTGCCGTCGATCCAGTCACCTGGGGGTTCCTCGCCGCGCTGTACAGCGGCCACGATTTCGCTGCTGCCTTCGAAGGCGTTCAGGGTGTTTTGGGCGATCCGCTGCCATTTGGCGAACACCTGGAGTAGCTCATGCGCCGGGGCCCGGTTGATCTCGCCGAGGAAGCGCTGGGCGAGGGCAGGGTTGCCGAGCGCTTCGGTGATGCGCTCGATCGTCCACGACTGCTCGCTCATCGCTGCCTCCGGCCGAAAGTGCTGGTTGATTCGAGACTAGCGTGAGTAAGTGAACCCTGAGGAGCCGATGGCCGGGTTGCCCCGGCCGGACGGGTTGCGTCGCCCGCCGGGCGCGCGCCCGGTGGCGCTCGACCGCTGGGGTGAACCTGCAGGCCAAACCGTCTTCCTGGCCGCCGGTACCCCGTATGTCTGGTGTCGTGATGAATCAAGTGATGCGTGCCGCGGCCGTTGCCGCCTTGGCTCTGGCGCCGCTGGCTTTTCCCGTTTCTGCTTCCGGCAGCACCACGGCTGGGCGGGCTGGTATCGACTGCCCGGACGGCTATGTCTGCATCTACCCGGAGATCAACTTTGGTGGGCAGCCGTGGGTGCGGCGGGCCGTGGATGGTGGTGTGAAGGATCTGCCGTCCTCGATCCGTGACCGGGGCAGTTCGATCCGTAACAACTCCGGCCGTACTGCCCGTGTCTATGAGAAGCGGAACTACAGCGGTCGCTGGGCGTGTGTGACCCGCAGCGGTGGTTCCATTCATGATCTGCGCGGCTACAACCTCAACGACCAGACTCGCTCTCTGAAGATCAACCGCAACGGCTGCGGTTGAACACCCCCAAGGCTGAAGCCCCTGCCGCTCAACACGCGGCAGGGGCTTCAGCCTTCCGAGCGACGGCTGGGCTACCGGGCCAGCGTCACCGTGATCGTCTGGTCGGGGCAGAAGGAGAGTTCGCGGTTGAGCGCGGCCTGTTCCGCAGGGTCGATGTTCAGCGCATACCGGGTCTTGATCGTGATCCAGTCGGTGACGTACTCACACCGGTCGGGCGTGTAGGGCGGCAGCCAGTCGGCGGGGTCCTTGTCGGCCTTGGACCTGTTGGAGGCGGCGGAGACCGCGATGAGTGCGCGGGGGTCGTCGAGGTCGTTGGCGAAGGCCTGGCGCTCGGCGGGACCCCAGGCGGAGGCGCCGCTATCCCAGGCTTCGGCGAGGGGTACGCGGTGGTCGACGTCGAGTTTCCTGGCCGTGTCGAGGTACAGGTTGTCGTAAGCCGAGTACCACTCGCCGCCGGTCAGGGCGCAGTTCGACCCTTGCGTCGGTGCGACGACCGCCTCGGCTTTCAGTACCTCCGCTCGCGTGTTGCAGCCGTCTTTGTCGGCGTCGATCCAGTGCTTGAACTTGTCGCGGGTGTAGCCAGTGCGGTCCTCGTCGCGGACCGGGAGCTGGTTGAGGGCGTCACTGACGGGCAGGGTGATGGTTTCGCCGGCCGCGGCCCGGGGCGGGATGTCGGCGGGCGCGGCGTGGGCGGTTGCGGGGAAGAGCAGGGCCGCAATGGCGGCAGCCATTGCAGCGGCGCGTGCGAGTCGCACGGTGGAGTCCTCTCGATCACGGACAGCTTTCGTGATCTTCGTAGCGACACCAGCGGGGCGCTCACCTGGAGAACGACGGCAGGTCTACCCGATCGGGCGGTAAGTGTGATGGTCAGCTCGCTGGATCGGGATGCTCAGGACGCACGTGCGTGGCAGGCATCCCCGATCGAATAACGTCAGCTTGCCTCAATCGGACGGGGCCCCGGGGTCTGCTATGAGGGGTTGACGGTCCACCCGGTCCCATGCCTGCGTTTCTGGGTTCCAACGCAGATGAGTCCGGACGATCTCTTCCGCTCTTAGACGGATCAACGCTTCTGCTGCTGCAGGGGGTAGCTCCCTCGGATACTCGATTACGCAGTTGTGTTCGGGATCGTGAACCACCACCCACGGGTTGACACTACTGCCTTCGATGCGCCTGAAGGCGGTTGAACGGCTGGATAAAGATTTTATTTTGGCGTATACGTCTTTCCCGCCCTCAGCGAGGATGCCTCCGACGAACAAGGCCGTCAGCGCGAAAATTGATACGGCCGCGGGGTCGCCCAATATGAAGCCCGCGCCAGACGTGCGCTGGTTGCGGCCATAGAAAGCATTGTCAAGATAGGGCAGGGCGGTTTCATCCGTGCCTAGATAGTGCCTGGCGAACCAACCCTCCGGCACTTCCTCTCGCCCCTGGAGTTGCCAGTGGATGTCGCCCAAGGCCGGCGCAATCACGCCGAGCAGCAGGAACCGTTCTCCCTGCAGCGACACGTCAATCTCCGTCATGGGGGCTGGGTCGCCGAAAACTAAGAAGCTCGGGTTGGCTGCCATCCACCCGAATCTCACGTCCGCCACCAGCCATCCACGGTCCCTCAAGCCCTGCTGCAGCGCATCGCCACTGACCGCCAATCGCGCGAAGTCTGCCGGAGCTTCATGGAACCGCAGATCGGTCATGCGGCGATGCTAGTGGCTTTGGCCTGGTCGCGGAGCCGCTGGAACGCGGCCTGTTCGCCGTCGGTGAGTGCCAAGCTGTCGCATGGCGCGCCGCTGGGCTCACCTGCCATGACAGCGGCTGTCATACGCGGCGTTGGTCGTTCCACGTTCGGCTACCGATGACGAGGATCCGGTACGGGGCGGTCATTCGCCGTTCCTCTCCAGTGGCCAACGCCGGTCTGCGTCGCGGCATTCGGCGACGCTGGGCCCTTCGTCGTGTGCCGCTGCCTGGCCACCTCCCGCTGCGAGGTAGCGGGTTCGCGCGTCGTGGCCTTCGAAGAGGGTGATGGCCCATGCTGCGGCGATGTGGAGTCCGCTGGCGATGCCTTCGTTGACCCATCGGGCTTCGTCGAGGGTGCAGCGGGGTGCGTTGTCGAGGGCTTTGGCGCGTTCCTGCGCTAGGCGGGCGAGGAGTTGACGGTACGCGTCGAGGCTCTCAGCGCCGCCCTGCGGCCCGTTGGGTGCCTCGGGTGCCGAATTCCCCGTCGCGGCGCCTGCCGGGACGCTGTGGGGCATGTTGGGAGGCTTCTGGCCCGCCTCCGGGTCGGCGGCGAGCTGCGCCGCGCGGTCGACTTGGACGAGCGGCACGGTCTGGTCGGTCATACGGCTGTCCTTTGCTGGTCGGGGGGTTCGAGTTCATCGAAGCGGATGATGCGGCGACGCAGGGCGATCACCACGGCGTGGGTGCGGGAGCGGGCGCCGAGCTTGTTCGCTGCCGCGGTGAGCCGCAGGTGGATGCCCTGCTCGGTGGTGTCGAGGCGGTGGGCTATCTGCTTGCTGGTGTAGCCGGAGGCGGCGAGCCGGAGCGCGGCCAACTCGCCAACGCTGAGGGGCAAGTTCGGGTTGCGGGGCATCAGCGTCTCCCTCTGGCCCTGGTCTGCCAGGTGACGCCCGGGGAGTGCGTGTGCTCGCCCCGGGACGCGGCCGACGGGCCTGTCATGAGCAGGCGCCGATCCGGCGGCAGGGCAGGCACTCGTAGCCGATGAGGTAGCCGGCGGATGTACCGAGGATGAGGGTGAGGAGGGCGATCACGGTCTGCTCCCGGTGGAGTTCACGAGGCCTGGTTGATTGCGCGGGCGACGGCAAGGGCGTGGCGGGCGTCTTCGGGCAGGGCCGCGTCCTCGCGGAGTTCGATGCCGGTCCAGCTGTCCAGCCAGTCGGCGAGCGCTTTGCCGACGCCGGGGTGCACCGCGCAGATATAGAGGGCCATGTACGGGGGCACGTGCGGGTCGGTGGTCGTGGTGGCGACGACGTAGGGCACGCCCTTGTTGCTGATCGTCTGTGGGTAGGGGCGTTTCTCGCGGTTGTCGATGTACCACGGGCCTCGGCAGTCGCCGAGTTCGCCGGTGAGGACGCGGAGTCTGGCGGTTGCGGTGGTGATTTCTTCGGTGGGTGTCATTGAGGCTCCTGGGTCGTGCGGGTCCAGCGGGGCGCTGTACGCCCGTTTGAGGCTCGTTCTGGGGTTCCGGCGTCGCGAGAGTCGCGGGAGGGGCTGCGAGGCGCTCTAGCGGGCACTGAGCGCCTCCTGAGGTCTATTCGTGTCCATACGCCGAGTGGTAGTCCGGCCCACACGACGGCGACGACCACGAGTGCGAGCGCGGCGCCGAGCGTTCCGGCCCACAGGATCGCGGCGAGGATGACGAGGTGGGCGGTGTGCACCGCCTCGGCAATCACTGCGGGTCCCTGCGGCTGATGGGCCGGAACTCAAGCGGCGGCCCGAGCTTCGGCTCCTCGCGCCACGAGCGGACGTTCGCGAGGGTGCGGCGCGGGTGCACGGTCCACATCCAGGCCAGGGCGGCCAGGACGATGGGGGCGGCGGGCCAGAACTTCCAGGTGCGCCAGCCGGGTGTGGTGGCGTCCTCGGCCCAGTTGAGGAGGCGGGGGCCGAGCCGAGCCCGGCCGAGGGCGTAACCCACGGCCAGGACGGCGTCGTGTCCGTCGGCGGGGTGGGTGTCGTGGGCCCACCAGCCGCCGGTGGGGCAATCGACGTAGGCGATCGGGGTGACGCAGGTCCGGCAGGTGGTCTGCGGGTTGTTGGTCATTCGGGTCTCCAGATGCTGTGATCGAGGGTGGGCGCCCGCCGGTAGGTCGAATACCGGCGGGCGTTCCTTGCGAGCGGGGGTCAGGCTTCGTCGGCCTCCCACGCCGCGATCGCCGCCTCCAACGGACGCGAGTCCCACACCCACGACCCGTCGTTACGGATCGGCCCCGACACCAGCCGGCCGTTCAGAGCGCGCCCCGCGGACCATGCGACCTGCTGCGGGCTGGAGAAGACGTTCACGCCCTCCGGGTCCAGCTCGGTGACGTTGCGGCCCCCGCCGGCCTCGATGAGGTGCCAGCCCCGCCGCTGATCCCAGCCGAGGTAGACGCCGTCCTGCCAGGTGTCGGTGTTGATGTCGGTCTGGTCGAACTCGATGAAGGCTTCGAGGAGTTCGCCGTCCTGGGTGGTGGTATCGGCTTTGGTGACGGTGATGCCGTAGGTGGCGAGTTCGGTGGTGACGGCTTCGATGTACGAGTCGTGCGGCAGGCTGGTCATGATTCCTCCTGGTTTAGCGGGTGTTGGGACGGTAGGGGGTGGGTCTGACAGCGGGTTGTGGTTCAGGCGGGCGCAGGCTCGTTGGCGAGCTCCAGCAGCACCGCGGCGTGGCAGTGATCCGGCTCGCCGGGCTCGGGGAGCGGGCACCAGCACATGAGGTCCCGGCCGGCCAGCTGCTGCCGTGCTTCGTCACGCACCTCCGGCCGGTCGGCCAGCCACTGGCGGTAGAGCTCGACGACCTGCTCGCGGGTGGCGTCTTGGACGAGGTGCCACGTGATGGTGCCGTCGGGGTGCACGAAGGCGTGTTGCTGTCCGGACGTTTTACCGAGGCGTCCTTCGTGCTCCCACTCGCTGCCGTCGAGCGCGGGCATTCGGACCTGGGTGGAGTTGAGCGGGTACGCGTTGCCCCAGCGGCTGCCGCGTCCGACATAGACGGCTTCCTCAGGCGCGCGCCATCCCTTGGTGCGACGGCGTTGGATACGGGCGGGCATCACGCCTCCTCGCCGCTGAGGAACTCCCGGAGCCTCCGGTCGGCTTCGCCAGAGCGGGCGTCCTTTCGGGCGATCGCCGCGAGCAGGAACCGGATCTGGGCGCGGTGGCGGCGAACCTCGGCGACGAGCGCAGGCACGTCGTCACGAGCAGCCGCCATCAACTCCCAGTCGGCATCGGTGAAGTCACAGATCTCCGAACGGTGGAAGTCGTAATCGCGCGGCTGCTCCCCGGTCCGCTTGCAGCGCTCCACCGCGAGATGCGTCGGGGTGGGGGTGACGATGCCGGTCACGAACATGCCGTGGCCGCACGGGTAGTCGCCGCCGCAGTCGCACGACTCGCGGTCGAGTCGCCAGGGGCCAGGGGTGAGGCGCTCGCGGGTGGCGCGGGCGTCGATCTCGTTGAGCTGGGCGTCGCTCAGGGGCGGGCGGTCGGTCATGGTCGGTGCCTTTCGTGTGGCCGGCCGGGGTAGCCGGGTGTGATGGCGGTGGGGTGGGGCGGGCGGGCAACAACGCGCGCCGGGTCAGGGCTTGGTGACGTGGAGGCGTCGTCGTCCGCCGCCCGGCTGCTGGTCGGGAATCACGTGAAACCCGGCGGCCTGCAACTCCAGCCGGTACTTCTCCAGTTGGTCGGCTTCGCCGGGTCCGTCGTGGAAGACGTGCACCATGCGCCGTCCGGCCTGGGCGGTGCGGTAGCCGGGCTCCCAGTCGCCGTCGACGAACTCGGACTGCGGGTAGGCGGCGAGGACGGCGTCGACGTCGCGGGCGTGGATGACGCGGGCCATCAGCGGGTCACCTGCTCAGGTGTCCGCGGGCGGCCCGCGATCTTCGCCAGCTTGGCGTCCAAGTGCCCGGCCGGGTCGTCGACGATCGAGGCCAACGCCACCGCCGCAGTGACGATCACGTCGCACAACTCGTCCGCCACGTCGCGGGGGCTGTGCGTGACGCCCTTCCGCGGGTTCTGGCCGACGGCGCCGATCCACGCCTGGGCGACCTCGCCGGCCTCCTCGGACAGCTTCAGGATGCGGAGGGTGACCTCCTGCTGGGTGCGGCCGTTCTCCCGGTCCAGCCAGGCGACGAGGTTGCGGATCGTGGACCACTGGTTGGGGCTGATCATCGGGTTCTCCTGTCGGGTTGGGGTTAGGCGGCTTGGCGGAAGCCTTCGGAGCGCCAGCGGTAGACGCAGCGGGGGGTGACGCCGACGATGCGGGCGATCTCCTCGGCGGGCACGTCGCGTTCGGTGAGGCCGCGAGCGACCATGACCCGCTCCAGGCGGGTGAGGCCCTCGACGGCCCGCTGTTCGGCGACGATCAGCTCGACGTCGAACTCGTCGGCAACGGTCCACTCGGTGAAGTCGGGGTCGCCGTGGCGGGTGATGCGAGTCCGGTGCTTGTAGCAGATCCGCCGGCCGGGGCGAGGTGCTGCGGTGCAGCCGTCGATGCGGCAAGTGGCGTTCATGCAGCGGTCACCCTGGCTTCCTCCTCCCGGCGTTCGTGGACGGTGATCCGGGCTCGTCCTTCGTCGTGGCAGGGCGTGGTCGGTTCGACCTGGCATTGGGGGCAGCAGGCGGTGGTCTGCGCCCACGCGGACACGCGCTGAGGGTGCGGCTCGGTCAGGATCCGACCCGACTTCCGCAACACACACGGCCGGTGAGCGGGGACACCGCAGTGCGGGCAGTCCACAGCACGAGCCGGGTGCTGGCGGGCGCGCATGAAGTGCCGCAGGTTCTCGGGCATCGGGGCGGAGTAGCGGAGCGTCATCGGTTCTCCTCGGTGTTGGGCGGCGGGCAGTTGCCGCAGTCGCAGGGTTCGTCGGGTCGGTGGATCTCGTTGCTCAGGTGCCGGGCAGCCGCCGCCCATACGTGGCGGGGTATCTGCCAGTCCGGCGGCGGCCCGGCGGGCCGGTGCCAGAAGGCCAGGCGCCCGGCCGGTGACCGGGCGGCTTTTGCGCGGCGGGCTTCGGGGCCGGTTCGCGGCGGGACTTGCCGATCGCGATCTGCGCGCGCAGCAGCTGCCGGAGCTCCCCGCGCCCCTCGCGGCGGATCGCCTTCACGTCGTCGACCTGGATGCCGTCGTCCTGCGGGATCTGCGCCTCGCTCACGACGCCGCCTCCTCGTCGACTTCGAGGCGGGCGAGGTGACGGGTAGAAGCAGCCTTGCGGCGCTCAATCTCCGCCTGCTCGGCAGCCGGATCCGTGTCGCCGCTTCGAGCCGCATGCGGGGCGCGCTCACTCCCGCCTGGGGTCCGGCACGGCCGGCCGACCGCGGCCTTGCACTTGGGGCAGTCGGCGCCAAGAGGTCCTGGGCGCTTCACCTCCGCGACCTCGGGCGAGACCTTCCGGCCTATGCCAGCCACGAGTTCAGCGACAGGCCGACGCTTCATCTCCAGCCCGTCTGCGGCCCGGGTGCGCAGACCGCGAAGCGCCGAGAGGTAGGCCTGTACGTCGTCCGGGTCAGCGTCAGGGACCTCAGCCGACAAACCGGGGCCCTGGAAGTCCGCGGCCCGCTCGTCGCGCTGCTTACGGATCTCAGCGATGATTTCGGCCGGGCTGACGAACGGCTGCTTACGAGCCACAGCCGCAGCGGCGGCACGGGCGTCGGTGAGCGCGAAGTCGGCGAGGACGTCGTGCCAGGCGTCGGGGGTGTACTCGTCGAACTTCTGGCCGGGGCAGAGTGCCCGCACGTAACGGGCGAGCACAACGGTTTCGTCGGGGGTCACTGGTCCTCCTGCATACGGGATTTGGCGCGCTCCATGGCGCGGTCGAAGAGGTCGTTGGTTTCTTGCTGCTGGCGGGTCGGGGGCAGACCGCCCACGACGGCAGGCAGGTACGAGACGCCGTCCTGCTGCTCGGGGGCTTCGAGAGTTCTCCAGCCCGGAACCCAGGCGGAGGCGCCAGCAGGTGGGCCTTTGAGTCGGGCGGAGTTGACGGCGTAGGCGACCATCGCGGCGACGCCGACGCGTTCGATGGCTTGGCGGGTGTACTCCCAGCCGGATTCGCGGAGATCCCAGGCGACGCCAGCGAGGCCTGCCGTAGCGACGCCGCGCTTCAGATCGGCTAGGGGGTCAGGTAGACCGCCCGTTCGCCGCTCGCCTGCAGCACCAGTACTTCCGTAGGAAGTACTGGTGTAAGGAGCGGCAGCGGCATGGATACCCGTGACGGAAGCGTCACGCCGTGACACCTGCTCCCGACCTGCACATTCGTCTGAACTCTGCGATCTTTCCGAAGCACTTTCACTTTTTTTCGAGGACGAATCGAAGGTAAAGTCCTTCGATTCCTCGGCGTTTCGCTCGCCTTTTTGGGTGTCAGGAGCTCCACCGCGACGCTCCTCACGGTGCTTCGACTGGCGGTCGCGGGCCTTCTTGCGCTCTGCCTCGGCGCGGGCGCGAGAGGTGTTGCGGCCGTCCTCCAGGAAGTCGTGGAAGACGTAGTCGCCCGGGGCTGGATCGGGGCATCCGTCGCGGCATCCGTGGCCGTGCTCGTGCCACAGGCCGGCCTTGACGAGCTTGGCCGCTTGCGGCTTGGTGCCGTACAGCTCGGCGACAACGCCGGGCACGATGCCGTCGGTCAAGTGCTGGGCGGCGTAGGAACCGCAGCGCAGCCACAGACCGAGCGCAGCGTTCCCAGCCTTGATCAGCTTCGGGTGGGAGTGCGCCTTGTCATCGATCCTGAACCAGGGCATCAGTTCTCCCTGGGGGCTTTGGTGTGGGTCATCACGCGGCACCGCCCAGCGGCTGTGCGGCGATCTCCAGCACGGAGAGGTGCCGAGGCAGGCAGGTGGTCAGGTCGGTGTCCTGGTAGGCCCCGGCTGCCACGGCGGCGGCGAGTACGTCGTTGAGGTAGAAGTCCCCGTCGGCGGCCACGCGGTTGTAGTGGCTCAGGAAAGCGCCTCGCTCGTCGGGCTCGGGCCAACGGTTGGCTGCCGCACGGAAGCTGCGCGACCAAAGGTCGGCGGCCCGCTGCCGGAAGGCGTCAACTCCCGTGTGCTCGACCTCGTTTGCTCGCAGGCCGTGGTGCAGCTCCGACGAGTGGTGGAAGCCGGCCAGCACGGCTGCCCGCCTGATGCGGCTCAGTGCCACGTCGCCGTCCGCAAGGTCGTCGACCTGGGTTTGAACGACCCTGAAAAGGAAGCTGTCAGGTGGCGCCGTGTACGTGGCCGCGCCGTCGAGGTCGGTCCACGCGTCGCACCAGTTGATGACGACGTCGGCGCGCTCCTGATCGGTGGCGCCAGCCATCGCTTCTTCGATGGTCGAGAGGCCCGCGGATCCACCGAATGCGGCCGCAGCGATGAGCGGTTTCGGGTCCACCCAGTCGGTGCTTGCCTCGATCTGCATGAGGCTGCGCACGAACGTGGCGTGCTCCTCGTCTGAGGGTGCCACTTCGAGGTCGGACTTCCAGTTATGGGCCCAGAGGTCAAGTGCGGCCTGCCCGACGGAGCTGAGTGCAGGGGCGGCCTTGTTGGTCTGCGGGGCGACGATCTCGCGCGCTCGCTCGTGGAGTTCCTTGATCACGCGCCAGGCGATGCCGCAGGCGTAGCGGAACGTGTTGTCGACCCTGACCGTGGGGTTGGTCATGGCCTTCTCGATGATGTCGGGCCACACCTCTTGTGGGAGGCCTGCCTCGTAGAAGGTGTCGAGGCTGGTCTTCCAGCTGTCGGGGAGTTCGACGCGCGCGGTCTTCCAGCCGTCTTCTCGGGTCCATCCACGCCAGGACTTCTCGAAGGACTCTCGGTACGCGACCTTCGGTGCCTGCTTGTCCCGCAGGTCGTCGGCGGCCTGCTTCATGGCGGCAGCCCACCGGAGCGCGTCGCCGCTGACGTCCGCGACCAGTGCCGCGTCGGGGCTGGCGCTGCTCTTGCCGCTGTTGCAGGGCTCGCAGGCCGTGACGAGGTTGTCCGCCTTGTCGGTGCCGCCGAGCGCGACGGGTGTGACGTGGTCGACGCGCAGCGGGACGAGGGGGGCACTCGCTCCGCAGTACCTGCAGGTGTGGTTGTCCCGGCGGAAGATTTCGTACCGGAGGCGTTTTGAGACGGCCATTTGTCCCTCGTTTTGGAAGCGCGTTTTCAACTGCGCGTGACGAATTGGGCTTGCGATTCCGGTGAGCGATTTGGCCCGGAGGTTCGCCTTCTCGCGTACATCATAGCGCTCAACGCGCTCATGTACATCACAGAACTGAGGTACACTCCCGACATGACCGCGCCGAAGAAGGAGCACCAGGAGAAGATCGCCGACGTGCGTAACTCGCTCGCCGACGCGATCGAACGCGCCCGCTACTTCGACCAGACCACCGTCATGACCAGCCGCGGGAAGCGCGTCGCGGTCATCGTCGGCATGGACTTCTACGAGCGGGCACTGGAAGCCCTCGGCGAGGAACGCGAACTGGTCAAGAAGGACGCCCCTACTCCGAAGCGCAAGGTCGTCGTGCGTCGTAAGCCGGCCTCCGACGACTGACATCTCTCCTCCTCTCCTCTCCGGCCCCGCGTGTGCGGGGCCTTTGCCGTGTGCGGGTGGTTGGGGTTGCTGCTGGTCAGGGCCCGGCGCGGGTGATCAACGCTTCCGGTTTTTCGGTGGCGCCGGTACGCCAAACCGTGGCCATCTCGTGGCCACCTTCGGCTGGCCGGCGTTGGATCCGGTCACGCAAATTGCTTGCATTCATGGCGGGTTGTGGCTTTCGGCGCCGTGCAGCCGACAGGCGACATGGCCACAAGGTGGCCACGGTTTGGCGTTGTGTTGCCGGGCGGACTGTGGTCGCTGCACGCGGCCAGCAGCAGCCGGTCACGCGGCGGCTCGCAACTGACTGCGGGCTCGGTGGACGGTGCGCGGGGTGCAGCGGACGCGTTCGGCTATGACCGCAGCCGAGTAGTCCCGGCGGTCGAGCTGGTGGATTGCGGCGTGGCGTTCGCGCGGGGTCAGGGACTCAGGCGGATCACCGGCGACCGCGCGCTCGATCGCTATCTCATCGGGCTCGGCGGGCTGGTAGCGGGCCCGCTCGCGCTGCCGTCGACATTCGAGGCAGACCAGATGGCCCTTCTCGTTGCGGCCGAGGTTCTCGGGGAATGGGTGGCCGTGGCGGCATGCAGGGCTGTCAGCGGTGGTCTGGTAGCCGGGCAGGCAGAGGCGCTTGCGGTGGCGTGCAACGGTGTCGCGGGCAGCCCCGGTATGCCGGTGGATGGCGAGGTCGCTGTGCCCAGCGCGGAGCAGGGCTTCTATCTGCTGACGCTTCTCGGCGGCGTTCACCCGGCCTCCTTCCGGCTGCCGGTGGCGCGGTAGCGGCGGTCTGCTGCGGCGTTGGCGGCGCGGCAGGTGTCGCACCGTTCGCCGTTCTTGAGGTGGCGGCGGTACATGCGGGGTTCGCCGCAGATGGGTTCTGGGCGGGGTGTGTGGGTGCGGGTCTTGGGGTGCTTGCCGGGCTTCCAGCCGTTCGCTTTCCAGGCCTCGACGGTGGAGGGGTCCGAACCGATACGGCGGCCGATCTCCTTGGAGCTGAAGTTGCGGGCGTCGAGGATTCGCGCGGCGTGGATCTTCTCCGCGCGGGTGAGGGTGACGGGTTCGCCGTTGAGGGCGTATTCGATGGCGATGTAGTCGAGGTCGGCGGTCTCGTCGTAGGTGTGGGTGGTGGAGGCGTAGAGGCGCTCGCGGATGCCGGCGCCGAGGCGGGTGCCGTTCATGCGGCGAGCTCCCGTTCGGTGTCGGGGTGGGCGGCGAGGGCGTGTTCGACGTAGGACTTGGAGACGCCGAGGCGTTCGGCTGCGGCGGCCCGGTCGAGACCGGATTGCATGAGCCAGTGGGCGTCCTGGGCGACGATCTCCCGACGGGTGATGCCGTACTGCGGCTCGAAGTCGGGGTCGTCGATGCCTCCGACTTCATCCCAGTAGGACGGCGGCGCCCAGCGCTCGCGCTGAGCCTGGAGCTTGGCCCGCTTGATGCTGGTAGCCGAGATCCCGTGCTTGGCGGGCGACTCGTGCCGCATCTCGTCGTACACGGCGGCGACCCGCTGGGCGGTCCTGGCTTGGATCGTCGGGTAGCGGAGCATGCTGTTGCGGTTTGAGGGGTGGAGGCCGGCGCGGATCGCGGTGTGCACGGTGGGCCAGCCGATTGCGACGAGCGCGCGGAAACGCCGCTGGGTTCCGATCGGGCTCACGACGGCCGGGGTGTGCTCGTCGAGGTTGATCGCGAGAATCTTGGCTGCGACTTCGCGAGTGGCACGGTGCCGTCGCGGCGCGGCGTTGCCGTAGTCGTGCTGGGTGAAGGAGCGCACCGACCGGTAGGTGAGGCCGGTCAGTTGGGCGACGCGGTGGATGGTGATGCCGGCGGCGTGGAGGGTGAGGAGGTGCTGGCGGATGGGTTCGGCGTCGAGGAGGGGCTGCCAGGTGCCGTCGGCGATGGCCCTCTCACGGTCGCGGCTCCACGCGTTGTAGCGGTCGACGCATTCGGGCAGCCGGCATTTGTAGTCGGTGTAGCAGGTGAGGGTGTCGTGGTGGGGCGGCTGACGGTGGGCGGCTGTCACGGCTGCGGTGTCTCCTTCCGGATGTGGTGGGTGATGGTGCGGATGGCCCAGACGGCGAGTACGGCGGTCCAGTAGCTGGCGGCGACGGTGAGGAAGGCGATGCCGGTGGCGATGACGGCGAAGGCTGCGATGGCGCCCCAGAGGACGGCTTCGACGGCGTCGAATGCTTCGATCACGTCCGCCTCCTGCAGGCCCATTCGATGGCGGCCGTGGCGGCGCCGAGGACGACGGCGATCACGTAGACGTAGCCGAGGTTCACGCTGCCGCCGCCTTCCGCTGGGTGCGGGCGCTGCGGCGCTCCTCGATGAACTTCCGCCCCTCGGCGGTGATCAGGTACAGGTTGACCGGCTTGCCGTGGGCCTTCGGGTTCACCGAGGGCTCGTCGCCGACCTTGACGAGCACCTTCGGCTGGCGGCGCTTGGCGAGGCAGCTGAAGTACAGGCCGGCGGTGCCGCGGCCGAGTTCGGGGACGATGGCCCACAGGTCGTTGGCGCTGAAGGGCCGGTTGCCGCCTGCTATGGCGAGTACGGCCTGGTCGAGGACGGCTTCGTTCCAGTCGGTGACGTGGGCGTAGAGGGCGGCGAGGAGCTCGTTGGCCTTGATGCGGGCCTGCTCGGGCGTCATGGTCATAGCTGTGGTCTCCTTGGACTTCGAGGAGGCCGCCCGCGATAGCGGCGCGGGCGGCGCCTCGTCGGTTACTGCTGGGCGTTTTTGAGCGCGGTGCCGCGCTCCTTGATGAAGGCGCCGAGGCTGGTCGGCTGGCCGGTCTGCGGGTGCATCAGTGGCGTCGCGAGGGCGCTGGCGGCCTCGACCTCGCGGTAGAGGGCGAGCAGGCTGTCCGGGGTCGCCTCAGGGGCGCTGGCGGCGTCGATCCACACCGTGGGGTCGATCTCCTTGCCGCCGTCGCGCAGCCAGTCCAGGTAGGGCTTGGCAATGTCACGTGCCCCGTTGGGCTGGTTGAGGACGAGGCCCCTGAAGGAGGGGCAGCGGGACTTGATGAAGCGGAGCCGGTTGGCCTCGTCCATCTCGGCGGCCACACCGAACTCGAACTCGATGCCCTTGCGCTGTTCGGCGCGCATCCCCTTGTTGACCGGGGATCCGTTCTCCAGGACCCAGTGCACGTAGGACCGCATCGTTACGACGACGTGCCCCGGGTAGGCCATGAGCGCTTCGATCATTTCGTTCTGGAGCGGGGTGCCGTCCTTCCAGCCGGCGAACTTGTTGCCGCCGTACTTGGCCTTGGCCTTCTCGACTTGGTCGAGGGTGCCGTCGGTGCCCTTCCAGAAGTGGCTGAGGGAATCGACCATGACGACCGGGTAGCCGGCCTGTGCTGCAACGGCGAGCGCCTTCTGCAGGTCTCGCGGGTCGTACCGGTGCATCGGCAGGGTGTCGAAGGTGACGTCAAGGTCGTTGACGTAGAGGGCTGCGGCGCCGCGTTCGGTGTCGATGACGGCGAAGGGCTGCCCTTCGGCGAGGCCGCTGGCGATGGACAGCCCGGTCCACGTCTTGCCGGAGCCGGACGGGCCCTGGATGGCGACGGTGGCGTTGAAGCCGTCCTTCGTGGCGGGTCGGAAGGTGAACGGCCCGTCGTCGTACTCATCGGTGGTCTGCTGCTGGCGTCCGGCGCGGACAGGCTGGCCAAGCTGGGACATGCGGGTTCTCCTAGGCGTACTGGCGCTCGACCCACGGAGGGAGCGAGATCATCGGGTTGGGCAGATATCCAGGCCACTCGCCGGACTCGCGGCAGATGGCATAGGTGTTGAGGGCGACCTCGTTGAGGTGGCGGCCGATACCGCGGGCCATCGGGTCGCAGGTGGTGACGACCACGAGGTAGGGCGGTTCCTTCTCCTGCAGCACAAACTGGAACGGACGCTCCGGGTCGATCACATCGAGGGCCAGGCCGGCGTCGAGGTACCACTCCTGTTGTTGGTGGTAACCCCAGTCGTGGATCACCTTCGGCAGGTCCAGAGGGTGCGCCGACTTGGTGGTCTTGTAGTCGACGATCTGGCCGTCGTGGCGAAGCCAGTCGAAGCGGGCCCGCCGCCAGACGCCCTTGTCATCCCAGAACGCGGACTGCTCGGCGACACCGGACTCGGGCTCCAGGAGCGGAGCTGCTTCCGGGTCCGCCCGCAGCGCTGCAGCCATGGCCTTGACCTGCACCAGCTCCGAGGGCTTCAGGGGGGTCTTGCCCTCGGCGCGGATCGCGGCGACCTCGGCTTTGACGGCGTCGGTGGTCCACTTCTCGGCGTCGACAACGACCAGTTCGGGCCCGTTGCCGAGGATGAGCGTGTGCGCGGCGGTGCCGAGGTCGAACTCCTTCTTCGGCGGCTGCGGGTGCTCGCTCCAGTGCTTGAACTTGGCCGGGCATTCGCTGGCGAGCTTGCGGGCGCCGGTGGAGGAGAGGCTGCCGCCGGGGATCGGGTCGAAGTGGTAGACCTCGGCGGGTATGTCGTACAGGCCCGGCTGCACGTCGGCCGACGTCTCCACGGTGGCGGTCATGCGACGCCATCCAGGGGCATCGGCCGGGCGCATCCCTCGCACAGAGGCTGTCGGGGAGCCCCAGCGAACGGCCCGTCCTCGTCACCACACCGGATACAGACCAGCCCTGCCGCCCGCTTGAGCTTGTCGATGCCGTCCTCGTCGTACTTGGCCATGCGGACGGCCTCGGCCTCGGCCGGGTAGATCTGGGCGAGCTTCGCCACCTCGACCGGCGGGGCGTAGGCGAGAAGGTCGAGGAGCTTCTGGTGGTAGGTGCCGGGCTGGTAGCCGCCTCGGTGGCCGAACGTCCACAGCACGTGTCGCGCGGTTTCGGTGGGAATGGTGGGGCTTGTGGTGCCCATGAGTCCTCGTTTCTGGGTGCAAGAAGGTGGGGCCCGCTCCGCTCGGGCGGGGGTGCTCCGTGCGGAGCGGGCCCTGGGTGCCGCGGAGCGCTGGGGGTGTCGCTCGACGCGGCCGTCTTCGGTTGTGGATCAGGTGGTCAGGCGGCGGTGTCGGCCTCGGCGGGCTGCGGCTTGATGGCCTTCCATTCCTCGGCCTCGGCGTCGTAGGCGACGAACTGGTTGTCGTCGACACGGAAGTTGATCCCGGCGTTCTTCGCGTCGTTCAGTGCGAGGGCCAAGCGGACCGCCCACTTGCGGGGCTCCTCGGCCATCTGCTTGGCGACGCGCGCCTCGTGGTCGTCCTGCCACTTCTGCGGGTTGAAGCCCGCGTCTTCGGCCATGTCCCACGCCCACTCGCCGAGTTCGCCAGAGTCGAGCTGCTCGGCGGTGTCGTTCACGACCTCCTGGGCGGCCCGCGGGTCGACCTGGTGGAGGGCGTCGAGGTACCGGTAGGCGCACCAGTCCGCGACGCCAGCGCGGATGTGCGCGAACCAGGCGTCGCGGTCGTCGTCGAAGCTGGTCTGGTAGGCGTTGGAGGTGGAGTCGAGGACACCGCGAAGCAGGTTGGCGGCGGTCTCGCTGATGTCGCGGGGGGCCTCCCAGCGCGACGGCTCCGGCTGCGGCAGGCTGGCCATGTCGACATCGGTGGCCCCGGCGGCGAGGGTCCACAGCCACAAGTCGTGGGCGGACTGGAAGGTCTGCTCCTTGGCCGGGCCGATGCCGCCGCCGTTGGACGGCATCTGCGCGCCGATGAAGTCCTGGCCGAAGAACAGGACGGCCTTCTTGTCGGCGGTGACCCGTGTGCGGAGGCTTTGCCGGATGGCGGACCACCGCGGCAGGAAGTCGGTGTTGAGGGCCGGGAACGGCTCGCCCTCGACGGTCTGGGCGGCGATGGTGCGGAGCAGGCCCCGCCAGTCGGGGAACTCCAGGCCGAGGTTGACGGCAACCCTGAACTCGGAGAGCGAGTCAGCGAATACGAGCCGTGCGTCGTCGGTGGTGCTGATCGTGATGTAGGTGGCGCCCTTCATCGAGTCGATCCGCTCGCGCAGGGCGGGCACGATGTCGCCGGGGATGAGGCGCGCCCACGGCTCGTTGTTCTGCTCGCTGTCGGCGAGGCGGTAGCGGGCGGCAGCGAGCGTGTACTTGTCGGTGGCGACGGCGTACAGGTACTGGCTGTCGACGTCGAGACGGATGCCGTGCAGGGGCTCGAAGCCCTCGTGGCCCATGTGGTCGGCTGTCTGGTCGAGGAGCAGCTTCAACTGGTGGGCGTTGATGGTGACGGACAAGGTCATCTCCTGGGATGCTGGGTTCGGATCCCCGGTCGGTTGCGTCGGCCGGGGGTTCGTGCGTTGGGCGCCGGTCCGGGCGGGAGGGTGCACCGCCCGGCCGGCGGGTCAGTGGGTGTGTCCGGGATCGGTGACGGGGCCGAGAAGTCCGGCTTCAGCCGCTTCCCGCAGGGTGCGCACGTCGATGCCGATGGGGTCGGTGGCCTGGTCCTCGATCGCGCTGGTGTCGCGGTAGCCGCCCGGCACGGTGACCGCGTTGGCGTTGGCCTCGGCGGCGAGCTGCCCGCCGAACCGGCTTTTGAGGGCGGTGAGTTCCTCGGCGAGCTGGTCGCGTTCGGCGGTGAGGTCGTCGATGTCGGCCTGCTGCTGCACGACGACCTGTTCCGTCTCCGCCTGCCGGGCGCCCGCGGTGGCGAGGTCTTCGCGGAGCAGGGCGACCTCGTCACCGGCCGCGTGGAGGTTGGTGAGGAGGGTGATCTCGTTGCGGCGGAGTTCGGCGACCTTGTCGACGGCGCGCCGGCTGCCGGAGCCCTTCAGGCCGGGGATGAGGTCGGTGAGGGTCACGCGGCTTCTCCCTTCAGGCGGGTGTTGGTGTGTCGTGCGGCGGTGAGGGCGGCTTCGAGGCGGAGGATGCGGAGGGCGGTCAGGCACAGGGCTTGCAGCCAGAGGACGGGCACCTCCGCCGGGGCGGTCATGACACGGCCGCCGGGAACTCGTCCCAGGTGCGGCCGTCCAGCTCGCGGCCGGCCTTGCCCTTGCCGACGCGGCGCATCTCCCAGCGGTGGCCGAGCTCGTCGATCGGGTCGCCGACGAGAACGTTGCGCCGGTCGGAAGGACGACCGATGACCATCCATCCGGTGGGCTGGTGCTCCCCCCACTGCTTGAACAGGTAGGGCACGCCCGCCGCTTGGGCCTGGTCGCGGATGCTGCGCGCCCAGTCGGGGCTCATCGGTCGGGCTCCGTGCCCGGACTCACCGCCGACGATGACCCAGCCGATCGGCTGGCCGTTCGGGCGGCCGTTGCCGGTGTGGCTGCCGCCCCAGTGACCATCGCGGGCACAGTCGGGGCAGTGCTGCTCGAGCGGGCCGGAGTAGAAGCGGCGGCAGTCCGGCCCCTGGCAACGCCATGCGGCGTGACCGCTGGGCATCCACGCCGAGAGGTCGACAGGCCCGAGGAGCGGCTCGCAGGACAGGAACCGGACGGCGGCCGGGGTGTCGACGAGGGCAGGGATCCTGAGATCGGCGCGCTTCTGGTCCTCGACGCTCACCCCGAGCCAGACGTTCGGCAGAGGCCAGGCCCGGCGGATCAGCTTCGGGTCGGCGAACGGCGGGAAGTGCAGGAGCTCGTAGTCGACCTTCTTCTCGAACTCCGGGTCGCTGAGCAGGGAGCGCATCCGGCCGTGCCGCTTGGTCAGCACCTGGTACGTGTGCTGCGGCGTCAGTGACATGGCCGCGAAGACGCGGGCGATGTAGTCGACCGGGATGTCCTTGTGGAACAGGTCGGACATCGAATTTACGAAGACGCGCTTCGGCTTCCGCCACTTCAGCGGCAGCGTCAGCCGCTCCGGGCGGAGGGTGACGTCGAAGCCGGTCTCGAAGTGGTGGCCGGGGATGCCGCGCCAGCGCTCGGCGAACGTCTCCGCGTAGCAGTTGTCGCAGCCGGGCGACACCTTCTCACAGCCGGTGACGACGTTCCACGTCGCATCCGTCCACTCGATCTTGGATGACTCGCTCACGCGGCCACCGCCAGGGGTGCGGTCCGCCATTCGCGGTCGTGGTGGTCGAGGACGAGCACGAAGGTGACGCCGGCGTAGCGGACAACAGCCCGCGTGTAGTGGCCGAACCCGGTCGACCTGGTCTCCAGCAGCGCGGTGTCGATGTCGAAGACGTCGCACCAGGCGGTGAAGGCGTCGGGGTCGTGGTGGAACTGGACGTCGATGACCTGTTCGGCGGCGAGGGTGGTGCCGCGCAGGTGGAACAGGGCGGCCGGCAGGTGCGGGTGGGTCTCGGCGATCGTCTCCAACGCGCGGAAGGAGAGGGTCATGTCAGTCAGGTTCAGAGCGCTCACGACGCCTCCTTGAGGGTGCGGGTGGTGTTGTCGGTCCAGGCGCCGAACTCGGCTTGGTTCTGCGAGTAGGGGTGCCAGCTGGCGTGGGGCAGGCGCCGGTACCAGCCGAAGGCGTGCAGGCCGCCGTCGTTCGGGTTGCGGGTGATGTGATCGACGAGGAACTCGCCGATCTGGCCGCCGACCTGACGGGTGTAGGTGCGCTCGGGCTGGAAGAACTGGGCGCTCACGCGACTTCACCACCCGTCTCGCGGGCCATGAGCGTGTTGAACTCGCAGGTGCTGCACGGCTGGCCGTAGGTGTAGCCCGCGCTGCAGACCCGGCACGTCTGGATCGGGGCTGGCGTCAACGCCTCCAGCTCCGTCACACGAGCCAGTGCCTCGTCGCGCTCGTTGCGGACCGCGTCCAGCTCGTCGAGCAGGTCTGACACGGCAGTCCGGGCGAGCGCCACGAAGACGGCGTGCCGCTCGTCACCGAAGACGCCCACCGAACTGCGCACCACAGCACCGCGCTCGGTCCGCAGCACGTCCTCGACGACGTGCGCGAAGGCGGGCGGGAGCACGCTCTTCTCGTTGACCTGGCTCGCGGTCCAGGCGCCGAGGGTCAGCGTGCGATTGGCGTCCAGGGCGGCCATGCTCTCCCGGATCTCGGCTTCGCGGGCCGGGGTGAGACGGTCACTCATCGCCGCTCACCGCCTCGCCGGTCACGGAGAACGGGGCCGGCTGCGCCTGGTCCAGTTGGGCGTCCGCCCGAGCCGCCTGCCCGAGCGCCTCGGACAGCGCCGCCGACAGGGTGCCGTTGTCCGCCTTCAGTCGCTCGATCTCCGCATCGGCGTGGCGGAGACGGTTGAGCGCTCCGGGGAGCGCCTCGGCGCCGTAGATCGCCCTCCACTGCTCGACCTCGGCGAGCAGCAGGAGCATCGACTCCTTGGCGCGGGCGCTGTGGAACGAGATCGATGTCTCGTACCGCAGCAGGCTCTTGATCTCCTTGAGCCGCGCGTCGTCGAGCCGCTTAGGCTCCGGCCCGGCAGGCATCGGCAGAGCGCCCAGGGCGGCCACCGCTGCGGCAGTCTCGGCAGCCCGTGCCGCCTTGAACTCGTCCTCCGATACCACGTCGACGTGACTGAGAGCGATGCAGGCGCTGTGCCCGTCCACCCAAACCACGTCGGTGTGACCGCCCAGCACGGACGCCACGCTTCGGGTACGGGTGACGAGCCGACGAGCGTTGCGGTCGTCCTCCGGGCGGAAGCCGGGGTAGGCGAACACCGGGATGCCGACCTCGTACAGCGCGTTGAACTGCTCTGCGTTCACGCGGTCACCGCCGATCCGGCGTGGGCCTCGTGGTCGCGGCGCCACCGATAGCAGGGGTTCGGCGCCTGGGTCTCCCGCCACTTGATGGGGCCGTGGCACTTCCGCAGCGGATTGTGGTACCAGGACCGCTGCATGGCCTGCGCGCCGCAGCCCGGGCAGGCGATCATGGGGCCGATCGGGGAAGTCCGCCCCAGGTCGAAGCGCTCGGAGTCGTCGAGGCGGCGGAACTCTAGGCACCCGTCGAGAACTTGAGTTCCCTCCAGGTCGATGTCGCTGTAGTCGTCGGCCCAGCGGTCGAGCGCGTCGTCCTCGTCCTCCGCGTCCACCCACATGACTCGGGTGACGGTTTCGATGACGACGATCGGGAAGCGGCGCTCGTCCAGGCCCCATGAGCGGGCGGCCTTCGTCCGCTCCAGCAGCGCCTCAACCTTCGGGTCGGGCTCGTTCGGCTCCAGCCGCGGCCACGACTCGTTGAGGTAACGGTGGCTGCCGGGGTGCTTCAGGTCCTTGTCGCAGGTGCGCCAGGAGTCGTCGGGCTTCAGCTCGTCGCACTTCACGACAGCACCCCCGTTGCCTGCTCGGGCCGGAGTGCGGTCGCGGCCAGCACCTTGTCCGCCCGATGCCAGTGAGCGAGCACGGTCTCCCGATCGCCCAAGTCCTCCACCGACAGCGGCGACACCGGGCGGCCCAGCTCCAGCTCGGCACGATCAGCAGCCGAAGCCGCCTCACGGACCGCGCGCGGCAGCTGGCGGGACGAGAAGTAGCGGACGGCGTCCGGCGTCGGGATACGGGAGACGCTCATCGCGCACCTCCCGACTTGGTGTCGTTGATCAGCACGTCGTTGCCGCACACGTCGTCGGGGTCGGCCGGGTCTCCGAAGGTGCAGGTCCCGCCGTCGGGAAGGTCGTCGGCCGTGAGCGGGGTCAGCCAGGCCCAGCCGTCGCCGTGCTCCCGGCACAGCAGCACGCCCGGCTGGGAAGAGTTGCGGTAGGCGACGACGCGGTGCTCGCGCGCCTCGTCGGGCTCGCCCTCGCGGGGCTGGATGACCATGCCGTTCTTGTCGGCCCAGTTGCGGGCCTGGCGCTCGTGGTGCTCCTTGACGTGCTCCGTAAAGTCCGCGTAGCCGTAGGCGTGGAAGGCGATCGGACCGAACTTCAGGTCGACGGCGGCGTTACCCTCCTCGTCGATCTCGGCGGTCAGGCCGAGGGTGGCGGCAAACTCCTCCACCGCGGGGTTCGTACTCAGCGGCAGCAGCAGGCGATCCGTCGACGGGAGATCGGCGTCCGGGTGCTGCTCCAGCCAGTCCGCGATCTCGCGCAGGCCGGCGATGTACTCGGCGCGGTCGGTCATCGCACACCGCCCTCGGTGGAGCAGGTGCAACGGGTGGTCATGCCGGAGATGTAGGCGCACGACTCGTCGTGGCCGCCGCGGGGCGGGAACGGCTCCTCGGTGCGGGCCGCGTACAGCGCCTCACGGTGCTGGTCCATCGCCGCCTCACGCGTCTCGGCGCGCTGCGAGGAGTGGTCGATGGCGTAGCCGCCGAGGAAGAACCCGGCGTGCCGCTTGTCGGCGTGGTTGTCGAAGATGACCGTGTTGTAGTTGCCTCGCGCGATGCGGATCGTGGACACGGTGACGTCGAGGGTGTCGCTCTTCACAGGCGATTGCCGGACGATCTTCGGCGGGCGGTTCTGCGAGAATAGAGGCATCGATCTGCCCTTCTGTTCACGGATGGTGTGGGTGGATCGCGCGGCTTTGCGGCCGCGGGGCCCCGGCTGCCGGTATGCGCGCCGGCGGTTGGGGCTCAAGCCGCACTAGGCGGCGAGGCGGGGCTCGGCCGGGCGGCTGTCGTGGAGAAGCTGGGGGTCAACGTCCTGGTCGCCTTCGGCGAGCCAGGCCGCGATGTCTGCGATGCGCCAGGCGGCCTTGCGGCTCAGGGTCACGGACCGGGGTCCGTCGCACTGACCGGTGCGCTTCTGCTTCTGGCGGTCCTTGTAGAGCGTCTCGATGCTTCGGCCGCTCAGTCGGGCGGCCTCATCGATCCACACGTGGCCGGGTGGGGCCGGCTGCTTGTGCTGGGGGGTACTTCGGGGCACGGTTTCTCCTATTCAGGATCGTCGCCCATAGTCATGGTGACGCGATTTGGCGTCACTGGGGGCATGAAGAGGACGAGTACGGCGACACCGAGGGCCTCCGCGAGGGCGTGGGCGCCAAGGACACCCACTGTGGATTGGCTGCCGCTGGCCAGTTTCTGTATGAGCCCCGGGCCGCAGCCGCTCGCTTCCGCGAGGGTTCGGACCGAGTAGGGGGCTCCGCGGCCGGGGTTTTCCATGACCCATCTGAACTTCGCGGGGTCTTTGAGCGTGTAGCGGGTATGGCTCAACGGTTCTCCAGTGGTGCGGAGTGGCCTTGGCTTGCCCCCAGTAGAGCACTTTCGGTGTCACTCTGTCTACAGAATGGGTCACCTCGCGCCGCATATCGGCAAAGTTTGTGGCTAGATAGCATGGATGCGTAGACGATCCGTCTACAAACGAGGATGGTTGTACGGACTGACCTGCTACTTTTCCAGCGCACACCCCCACGGATAGAAACAGCCGGTGGAAGAGTGAACCGAGAGGACGACCAGGACATGACGGCAGCGGCCCCTGCGCCGGAGTCTGACGCAGCCCAGCCCTCCCCTACAGGGCCGCTCTCCCAGCTCATCCAAGCCGCACTCGACGACGGTAAGAGCCTTCGCGAACTCGGCAAGGTCGCAGTTGACCCGGAGACGGGCGAGAAGATCTCCTGGCAGTACTTCCAGAAGCTCGTCAAGAACCCGCCGGCTTCCGCCCCCAGTCCTGTCCAGATGCGCGCCATTGCCGCCGCCCTCGGCAAGTCGGAGACACGCATCAAGGAGGCGGTCGCCGAGCAGTGGCTGGACTACCGGGCCACCGAACTGGTCGGCTACGGAGGCACCGTGCGCATCATTCTTGGTCACCTCGGCGGCATGTCGGAGCGGGAGCAGCGGCGATGGCTGGCCATGATCGAGGCTGACGAGCGGGCTCGGCGCGAGGAGTAGTGCACCGCGCCCCGCCAGCACACACGTTGACTAAGAAGTCCCTTTATAGACATTTCGTACAACTGATTGTGGCCATCTGTTAACAGGTCGTACCCTTCCACAACCGTGCGCTTTCGGCAGATCCGTCACGGGCGCACCGCAACAACGGGAGGGCGCCTCATGCTGCGCGTCGTATACAGGGCCGACGACCCCGGCCCCGGGAAACTGTCCGACTGGCGCGAAGAACGCGGTCTCATCGAGTTTCGCGTCGCCTGCGGAACCAAGGCCCGCCAGTTCATCCCCTCGCTCAACGCCACCCTGCGCGACTGTGTCAAGAACACCCAGTGGTTCCAGGTCTGGGGAGGCGAGGTCATCTCCCCGGACCACCCCGAGAACCCCATCTCCGTCACGTTCGCGCTGTCGCCCTTCAACCCGGCACCGCCGGTCGACTTCCGTGAGCACAAGGGTGATGTGGCCGTGTACCTCTGCCCCACCGCAACGATCGACGAGATCGCCCCCTTCCTGAATCGCTCCGTCGAGGAGTGCCTCGCCGGCGGACGATGGTTCCAGTTGTGGCACGGAGAGATCGTCACCATCGATTCCCCTGGGACCATGGCGGCCTGATCAACCGTGCAGGGGAGGCGACGTGCCGGGATACATCGAGGACCGCTGGTACAAGAAGGGCGTTGACCCGGATACCAAGAAGGTCATTCAGATTCCCACGGAGCGGCACGGAAAGGGCAAGCGCTACAAGGTCACCGGTATCCCCGGCGTCCGCTCCCGGTCGTTCCCCGACGGACAGAAGGCCGCCGCCAAGGACTGGCTCGCCAACGCCCAGAGTGACACCATCCGCGGCCAGTTCTACGATCCGCGCGACGGATCCATCACCCTGGACGAATACGTGCGCAAGCACTGGTGGCCCACGGTGCGGTACCCGCCGACCACCAAGGCGTCCGTGCGTTCCCGGGTCTTCGGCCACATCCTCCCGCACGCCGGCGCACTGTCACTGAACCGCATCGGGTTCGACGAGGTGCGGGCCTGGCAGAGCCGGGCCGAGCAGGACATCGACGTCGGAACGCTCGTCGTCACATGGGCCCACTTCTCGTCGATTCTGCAGGCGGCACACAAGGCGAAGAGGATTCCGGCGAATCCGTTCCGCGACCCAGAACTCAGGGCCCCCCGTCTGCCCAAGTCGAAGGCGCTGGCGTGGCCGCAGGACACCGTCACGATGGTGCAGGAGGAACTTCCCGACCGTTACGGCATCCTGGTCAGCCTGGGCGCCGGTGCGGGTCTGCGGCAGGGCGAGGCCCTCGGCTTCTCGCCCGATGACGTCGACGGCGAGGACATCCACGTCGTCCGGCAGATCATCAAAGTCAACGGGCGGTTCGGGTTCGGGCCCCCGAAGGGAAACAAGGAGCGTGCTGCGCCGTGCACCCCCGAACTGGCCGAGGCGATCAAGGAGTACGCCAACCGGTTCCCGTCCGTCGAGGTAACGCTGCCGTGGGTGGATCCGGCTCGGCCGAGCCTGGCGTGGGAGGACCGTCCCAAGCGCACTGTGCGGCTACTCGTCACGACGCAGTTCCGCAACGGGGTCAACGGCGGCGCCATCAACAAGGACACCTTCAACGAGAAGCACTGGAAGCCGGCGCTCGCTGCGGCCGGGATGATCCCGCAGCCTGAGGTCACCTACATCGAGCCGAAGAAGGGGAGGAGCCCGTGGCGCAAGGAGACGTGGACGATGCCGCGCGAGTTCGGCTTCCACGTCCTACGCCACACGTTTGCTAGCGTCGTTCTGGCTGAGGGTGAGACGATTACACAGCTGGCCGCGTGGCTGGGCCACAGTGACCCGGCGTTCACGCTCCGGACCTACGTGCACTTCATGCCGAAGTCCGGTAGCCGCGGCAGGGCCGCGCTCGGGCGCCTCGTGTCGGGTGTCGCGCCAGAGGCCGGGGAGTCTCCTGAGAGTCCTGATACTGCGCTTCAAAGTGGATCTCCCCAGACGCTCCCCAGCTCGGATGGATCATGAGTTGAGCGGCCACCGAGGACCCCTCGATGGCCGCTCTTTCAGCTCAGGAATCGATGCTGTTTCAGCAGGTCATGGCGTGTAGACCGTCGGCCGGGGTGCCGTCGGCATCTTGTTGCCGATGAAGAAGCTCGTGTGCGGCGGCTGGTTATAAGCCGTGTTCTGCCAGGCCAGGCCCGTGCGGTCTGCGGCGATGAAGTGCGGTTGACTCTCGAAGGTCCTGACCTGCTGGTATCTAGTGTCCTTGAGTGGTGCCGAGTGGTGACGGGTGGCATTTCTCCACGCCCCCAAACGCTCCCCGGAAGGCCCTGCTCCCCAGATCCTCCCCGGAATCCATCGCCGTAGATGCCCTATGAACTGCCGGGACACCTCGCCACGACCGCTTCCCCGACATGCCCCGGCTCGTACTCGACGCCAGCCTGTTCGGCAGTGTTGCGGCGACAGCCCTCCATGACGAGGACGCAATCGCGACAGGCGCGCACTTCTTCCGGCTGGCCAGCTCGGGGCTTGATCATCTTGACGAGGGCAGTGTCGACGGTTCCGCCACCTGGGTGGCGAAAGCAGGTCCCCGGCTGCCAGGTATAGAGGTCGAGGATCTGCTGGCGGTCCATCTCTTCTCCCGTCGGTTGGCCGTCTGCGTCATACGGCGTGAACATTCGTTCGAATCTGGACGTTACCTGTCACCCTGTAGCGCACGCCAGCACGCGACAGGGCTGCGAGCGAGGGGGGTGGGTCATGCGGAACAAGCAATGAAGCGGCTCGACTAACTTCAAGATCAAATAATGCCTCGTTTACGAGGCTGACTTATGATCATGCAGGCCAGAGCGTTTGTCGAGTGCCACACCTGCCCGATGATGACGCCTGGCTCCTCGAACGCCGCCGCGCCATCGGCGACCGTATCCGCGTTACCCGGCTTCGCCAGAACATGACCCAGGAAGCCCTACACCTCTCGGCCGGCCTCTCCCGCGCCACCCTGCAGGGCATTGAGGCTGGCACGCGCGACGCCCGGATCTCGTCGCTCATAAAGATCGCGCGCGTCTTGGGTGTGCACGTCACCGACCTCCTCCGCGGTTACTGAATCATCGTCAATACGCGGGCACCCCTGAGGCAAGTACGCAGTCTGCATAGATCCGCGTGAACCGAAAGCGCTCCGTGTGAATTCCTCACCCGCAGGTCAGGCCATGGCCAAACGTTCCCTCGGGTAACTCAACTACCCGCCCGCTGCAAGGCTTTGGCGGCGGGTGGCGCTCACTGGGTGTGGTCGGAGAGCTGGCGGTAGGCGTCGTCGCAGACATCGATCCAGGCCCGGTACAGCCGTTCACCTTCGTCGCAGCGGTCGCGGTCGACGTCCCTGCACCTGGCGCACTCGTCGGTGACGTGTTGGACGTAGCGGCGCCGGGCCTGCTGGACGGGGCTGAGCTCGCCGCTGGGGGCGTTCATTTGGCGCGGCACGCCGGGTTCTGGTGTGGGCGGCGGGTCTCTACGCTCGTCCATGGTCGACGCTCCGATCGTCGGCTGCCTCCCGGATGCTGGCCCGCGTCCGGGGGGCGTTTTGTGCTGTGGGTCACCATACTCTCGCGGAATAGGCGGTATAGGTCGTATAGGCGGTCTCATCTCGCCTGTTCGGCTAAGCCCACCTAGCGTCTTGGATCATGAGGTGGGAGCCGGAAGTACCCAGGTGGCGGCAGGTGTGTGACGTAATGCGGGAGCGGATCGTCGACGGCACCTACACGCCCGGAGGCAGGCTTCCGTCCGCGATGGCAATCTGCGACGAGTTCGGGATTAGCCAGGTGACCGCGAAGCGCGTGTTGACAGAGCTGCGGAAGGCGGGGCTGGCCGTCATGTATCCCGGCGTGGGGACGTTCGTCACCGAGCTGCCGCGGCCGTCGGAGTCCTGACCACTGTCAGACCCGGCTCCTAGACTTGCCCGCATGCCGTCTAATCCCCTGTCGCCGGGTTCCGTGCGGCCTGCCGAGCAGGTCAACGCGGAGATCCGTGCGTTGTGGCCGCATCCGGCGGTGCGGCTGACGGCTGAGCAGCGGGCCCGGTACGCGCTGCTCGTCGAGGAGTGGACGCTGGCCGTCGCGGCGGAGCGGGCGTGCGGGGAGATCGTGAAGGCGGCGTAACCTTACCGCGTGGCAATCGAACTACCTGACGACCTGATCGAGCACGAACGTGCGGCGTGGGGCGAGATTCAGCGCGGCCAGCTCACCGTCGACACCGCCCTCGCCGTCCATGCTGGGGTCGGCGCATTCATCGCCCGCGACGAAGTCGACGCCTCCCGGTACGAGGTCGAGATGGAGCTCAAGCGGATCGTGCGGCACTCGGAGATGGCGGGCTAGCAGTCCCCGTCCCAGCGGAATCGCCACGCTCCGTCATCAGCCCGGCTGCAGCGCCCGCCTTCGACGATCGGCACGTACAGGGCCCGTCGGATCGGGGCCACCTTCCCGGCAGCCGCCTCGAACAGGGCCGACAACGGCTCCTCAAGAGGCAGCTGAACGGCGAGGCCCGGGTGTGCGCGGTCCAGCTTCAGGCGGGTGCCGTCGCGAGGGCCGCCCACGCAGACGACCGCGCACTCCGCAGCTCGGCTTGGGGCTCCAGCGGGCCCGACGTCTGGGTCTTGAACGGTCACCGGCAGTGTGGCCAGGAAGGCGTCGTCGAGTTGGAGGCCTGTCTCTTTGAGGACGACTGCCGCCAGCTCGGACCTCACCTTGTCGGTGAGCATGTCGCGGACTGGGCCGTCTTCCTCCCAGATCTCGCGGGCTACCGGGAGCTCCACCCATGCCTCGCCCATGGTGAGCAGCACCGAACAGACGAGGTTGATCGTCGGCGAGAACGGAGCCACAGGCCCTCCTAAGTCGAGCGCCCCGCACCGGGCATCACTCCGGGCGGGGCGAGCGCGTGCAGCCATGCAGCGCGGATACGTGGCTCCAACTGTACGAGCCGCCACCGACAACGAGGGTTGGTCAGGCGCGAGCGGCGATCATTCGTCGTCGTATTCGAGCACCTCGCGGTGGTGTGGCGCTGCAGGGGCAGGCGGCAGGCGGCAGGCGGCAGGCGGCAGGCGGCAGGCGGGAAACGTTCACGGCGTGCATGGCCAGCAGCTCGTCGACGTCCAGGCTTGCTCCTCTCCGATGCGACGCGGGGGATCCTACGCCATAGAATCGAACGCGTGAACGATAGCCCGCCGTCCCGTCTCGACATGCTGCGCTTCCTTGAGCGCATCCAGCTCGCCGACCTCCAACGCACCCGGCAATGGATCGCCCGAGAAGAGCAGCGGGAAGCCGAGCGGCGCCGCGGCGAAGAGCGTCGGCCACCCGCCCCGGACTGGCTGTTGCAGCAGTCCCTGGGTGGACGACATCCCGTCGCAGTGCACGTCGGCGGCTGCCACATGGCGGGGAAGAACGTGCGCGGAATCGGGCGGGACCAGGCCGTCCGGGCGCTCACGGAAGGCGTGGCGGCGTGCACGCACTGCAGGCCGGACACGGAGCTCGGCGTGCTCGACTAGGCGCTGCGCTTCGCCCGGCCCGCGGTCTTCTTCACCGTCTTCCTGGCGGCCTAGCGGACGCGGCCCATGTCCTCCCGGTGGTACTGGTGGAACGAGATCGAATGCGTCTCGGTGGCGCTCACCACACGAAGCCAGATGGCAGGTATGGCTGACCTCCGCAGGCTGCCCCGAGCAGCACCAGCCTATGAGCCGCCCCACCAGCCCGCGAGCCAGGCGCTGTCAGTGCCGCCAGCGATGATGAGCGCATGACGACCACCATGCAGAACTACGCGCTCACCTGGACCGACACCGACGGCACACCGCGGGCATCCGCTGTCGCCTACGACGAGACCAGCGCCGGACGGCAGAAGTCCGTACTCGAAGCGGCAGGCAGCACCAACGTGGAGATCGTGCCGGTCAAGCCCGGCCAACTCCCCCAGGTGTAGGACCGTGCGCGGGCGCCCGCCCTGACGGCGGGGCGCGCACCACCATCTGTCACGAAAAGGTGACTACTCCCCCATACACCCACCAGCGCCCCACCAGATGACTACCGTCGTCGCTCCACCACAAGCAGGGGGGACGATGACCAACCCGTACACGCCCATGCCGCCAGCGCCACGCCCGGCCGACACCCGCCCGCTCTACAGGCGCCCCCGCGTATGGGCTGGCGGCTCGGGCCTGTTCATCGCCGGCGCGCTGATCGCCGCCACCGGGAACGGCGGGCAGCAACCCGCCGCCGAGATCAAATCCGCGCCAGCCGCGACCATCACCGTGACGGCCACACCCGAGCCAGGCCCAACCGTCACCGAGACCATCAAAGCCAAGGCCAAGCCACAGCCCACGGTCACCGTCACCAAAACCGCCCGTGCCCAGGTCGCCGACACCAACAGCAGTAGCGGAAGCGACAGCGGCAGCGACACCACGGGCACGTGCTCGATCGTCTCCAGCTCGGGCAACTGCTACTCGGCAGGACAGTTCTGCCGGAACAGTGACCACGGGGCCAGCACGACCACCGCCAGCGGCGCGAGGATCAAGTGCGTGTACAGCTCCAACGCATGGCGGTGGACCTACTCCTAACAAGACAGCGGCGCCCGACTCGACGGGGGACGAGACGGGCGCCACAGCCAGTGTGGCACGGGGCTGTCGAGGGCCGGGGGAACACTCCGCCGAAATGGCCTTACCGTCCCAGCATGAGCACTCCGAAGACCATCTACAGCCAGTCCGAAGCCCGCGGGCTTCGCGACCATCCCTGTATCCACTGCGGCCGGCTGAGCCGTGTCGACAAGCGCGTCCAGGCCGACATGGGCGGCGGCGTCAACCCGGACGTGTCCGTCCTCTGGTACTGCCCCGACCTCATCTGCGAGGGGCACGACGGGTTCTCGATCGAGAGCCAGTAGGCTGACGCGACGACGCCCCGCCCACTTACCCTGGGCGGGGCGCCGTTGCTGCTGTCAGTCAGGCGGCGGGCTTGATGACGGCGAGCAGGGCACGGAGCTGGTCCGTGGTCACCTCGGAGCGCACCTCGTGCTTGACGTCGATCCCGGCGGCCAGCAACTCCATGAACAGCGACCTGCGCTGGTTCATCTCCTCGTACTGCTTTTGTGTCATCAGTCGGGCACGGACTCCGACGTTGCCCTCCTCGGCTCCCGTCTTCCGGTCGAACCGCTCCCGGCGCTCGTACCCGTGGAGGGACACGTACAGGTACTTACGGCCGACTCGCGAAACGGTGACGGGCTCGTCACCTCGGAAGCGGTTGCCCGTGACGAGGACGAGGTTGTCACCGATCTTGACGTTGCCTAGTCCGTTCATGCTCATGAGTTCTTCCTCTCCAGGTACCGGTAGATGGTGGTGCGGGCGACGCCGAGTTCGTCGGCGATGGCCTGCACGGTGTGCTTGCGTTTCCCGTCCTCGCCCAGCTCGTCGTACATCTCCTGGGCGAGCTTGACCTGGCGCGGCTTAAGGGCCTGCTTCCTGCCGCCGACCCGGCCTCGGGCGCGGGCGGCTTCGAGGCCGTCGCGAGTGCGCTCGACGATAAGGGACCGCTCGAACTCCGCGATGGCGCCGAGGATGTGGAAGAACATCCGCCCGGCCGGGGTGCTGGTGTCGATGCCCTGGCTCAGGACGACGAGGTTGACGCCCTTCTTCTCCAGCTGCTCGGAGAGCTCGATGAGGTTCTTCAGGGAGCGTCCGAGCCGGTCGAGCTTGGTGATGACGAACTCGTCTCCTTCGCGGGCGGCGATCAGCGCCTTGTCGAGCTCGGGCCGGGAAGCTAGCTTGCCGGAGGCCTTGTCGACGAAGACGGGATCGCATCCTGCTTCTTTGAGGGCGTCCTCCTGTGCGTCTGGGTTCTGGTCGCGTGTGGAGACGCGGCCGTATCCGATTCTCATGAACCGAGCGTAGCGATTCTGAGCCCTTTACGCGACATAGTTGAGGACACGAGTTTGCGTCACTCTCGAACTGCAGGAACGCAGTTGGGGGTAGGGGTGTCGATAGACGGTCGTTTCTCGACGTGCCGCCTAGGCTCCCCGCTGTGACACACTCCGCGCCATGAAGACGTGCACCACCTGCCGCCAGGAGTACGACGAGACGGACGACGAGGCGGTCAAGCACCACACCGAGGACGCCCGCGCTGCTACATGTGTCACGGCTCGTTCTGCTTCTGCCCCGCGCACTGACTCCGGGCATGACGAAGGGCCCCGCGCCGAGGAGGAGCGGGGCCCGCGATATGGCATGTTATCGAGAGTGCTCGACCACAATGGGGGATTGTTTCAGGGAACGTGACGACTCGCACCTGGAGGCATCGGTGCCCTCCTCGTACCGTGTCCCTGCATGTGGTTATCACTGGTAAGCGCCATCACCGGCGCAGTCATCGCCACGGCCTCCAGCGCCTTCCTCGACCATCACCGTTGGCGCCGGGACCAGGCGCAGCAGCTCACTGACACCCGTCGCGTCCTGTACGGCGAATACCTTGCCGCTCTCTCGAAGGCCCGGAACCACTTCCGCAGCCTCGCCCGAGACCTTGACATCGATCCGAAGGAACGAGGAGCCTCCGCCCGCACTAGCTTTGTGCCCTGCTACGACGGCCGGTATCAGATCGCAATCACCGCCTCTGCCAAGGTAGTTGCTGCTTCCGAGGAGACGTTCCGAAAGCTTCGCAACATACGCGACGTAGCGGGCTCTGGTGCTCTCGCCGGAGACGAGAGGTACGCGGAGGGGCGTAGTGAGTACGAAGTCGCCCTTGCGAAACTGCGTAAGGCGATGCGCGAGGAACTTGGAGCGGACCGCGTCTAAGCATCTCTATAACAGATGCGAGCTCACAGAACCAGGTTGGCGATGTCCCCTACCGTGACATCCGGTCCCTCACGTCGCGCACAGCTAACCGCCCCCGCTCCCCCTGCGCGTGTGAGGCAGGGAGGCGGGGGCGCTGTCGCGTCCAACGTCGAGGATCGGCGCCAGGGCTACCTCCTCACGCCGGCGAAAGGCTAGCCTCCCTTGATCGCGGTCATGCACAGGGCGGCTATGTACGTGCCCTTGAAATGGACCCACCTGTTGGAGGTTCCCCCGCAGGCCGTGTAGTTGCCGCCCTTCAGTTCGCTGGTCACGATGTTCCCGCAGACCGTCTGCCCCTTGGACAGGGAGCCGACAACACTGCCGAAGGTCGAAGGCTGGCTGCGCACGGTGACGCCAGTCTTCGCGGCGTAAGTCGTACAGCCCGCGGCGACCGCCTGCTGTGCCGTGGCTGCTTGCGCCGGGCCAGCGGCGACGAGACCGCTGGCGCCGATGAGTACTGCCGATGCGAGAGCGGTCACCACTCGCAGATTCTTCACTTGTCCCCCTACAGACCTGGTGACGGTTGATCGACTGCTCGTGCGGCTCCACGGTCTCACTGCTGGCATCAGATCGTCTTTGATCGGGAGTCCACAGATCCTTGATGCTCAGTCCCCGCACGCCCGCAGCGGCTCCGAGCCGCGATCCAACTCAGTTGCGCGCTACCTGGCATCGGTTAGGCGCCCCTGACTTGACGCCGTGGCTAGCCTCCGACCATGACCACGTACAAGGGCGATGCCATCCTCCTTGCCGAGGACGGCCGCGAGTTCGAAACCGAAGCAGAGCTCACCAAGGACTCGTCCGGGAGTTGGCGCGGAACCCTCACCTTCCGCGACGTGACGCTGTTCCGAGCTCTGCTGAACATCAGCGACGGCCACCTCCTCATCGACCGGAAGACGGGAGAGTTCGTCCGGCCGGATACCTCCGATTGGACTGCCAGCCCCGCCGGCCCGCAGGTGATGCGCATCCTGGGTAGCGGCGAGGCTCCGTTCTGACGACAGCTCAGTGCCCCGCTCCCTCGCCACACGGCAGGGAGGCGGGGCTCGGTCGTTCCTGCGACGAGCACGTAAGGGAACGTTATGCGCTACCTCTTGCATCCATCCTTGGCATTCACTCTTGACTGCATATCTTGAGTTGCTACCTTGAGTTCATGACGACAGCTACCGAACAGGGCACGCACTGCTGGCACATGTCGTTCCTCGCACGCAACGAGATCGGTCTGACCGCGCAGGATCGCAGCGGGCACTGGACGCCGACGCAAGGCATGACCCGCTTCGACGCCATGAACGAGATCCGCCGCCAGGTCGTCGGGGCCAGCCCGTACCTCGCGGACGCCGCGATGCTCAGCTTCGACATCCAGCCCAACACCCTCTGAGGCAACCAGACATGACGAGCAACCACCGCCTGATCCCGAATGGCTTCTGCTGGTGCGGCTGCGGCCGTGAGATCACCCTCGGGAAGTTCTTCGCCCAGGGCCACGACAAGGTCGCCGAAGCCGCCCTGATGGCGGTCCGGTACGAGGCGTCGGTCCCTCGCCTGCTGGCAGAGCACGGGTTCGGCCCCGACAAGTCGGTGACCGACGCGGCCGTCAACGAGGGAGGCTGGGAGAAGTGCCCGCGCGGCTGCGGCTACGTCGGCGCCCCTGCATCCGTCACCAACCACATCCGCAAGCACCACACGAACAAGGAGAGTTAAGCATGGGATTCCCGAAGATCGTGCGTCAGACGCCGGTCAAGCACGGCACCGAAGTGACGCTGACGGTGTCCACCGTGCAGATCGCTCGCAACTACTACGACACCGTCATCTTCGACGACAGTGCCGACAAGCGTCACAACGGCATGGTCCTGAACGGGCACGAGTACGAGGGCCGCACGTTTGGGCCCTACGTCATCGACAAGTCGAGCACCCGAGTCGGCACTCGCGCCGAGGCCATGGAGCACCATCGCGAAGCCCTGTACGCGGCGCGCACCGAAACGCCCCGCGCCTCACGCGCATTCGTCGAGCAGTGAGCGGTCCCCGCCTGCCGTTAACAGGCGGGGACCTCCCCGAACTCTAGCCGTACCAGCGAGGCGCCCCCGCTCCCCCCGCCGCATCAGCGGCGAGGAGGCGGGGGCGCCTGTGTGTCAGCTCGCATCTGTCGCCATCTTCTTGAGCGTGTCGATGACGGCCCGGCAGTCGTCAGCTGCGCGATGCCCGGCGCCGGGCAGGGGCTGCCACCGGTAGTCGCCCTGCGTGTACAGCGGCTGGTTGTCGCGGAAGTCGTAGTCCCACGTCCAGTCGCCGCACCATTCGGCGTAGGCCCCCATGGCACAGTCTTCCCACGTTTGTGCGGCCAGCCAGGCGCGCGCGGCTGGGTGGATGCGTCGCCGGCCGTTGCGGGGCTTCTCCAGGTTGACCCAGCGGGTGCGGTAGTGGTGGTGGAGTTCGACGGCCAGGCGACGCTTGTCGAAGTCCCGGTTGTAGATGACGACCTTGCGGTTGATGAGCGCGCCAGTGAGCTGTACCAGCAGGTCGCTGAAGCCGGGGGCAGTCTTGACCATGTCGTCGGTGATTCCGTGGATGCGAGTGGCCTCGGCCGGGATGGGCACGCCCGGGTTGATGAGGCTGTCGAGCAGGACGCTGCCGTCGACGCTGAGAACGGCGATCTCGACGATGCGGGCGCCGTCGTGGAGGCCGGTGGTCTCCGTGTCCAGGACGACGCAGGTCGGGTCATCGAGAACTTGGCGCGCCCACCCTGCGGCGGCGTCGTGGTCCTGGCGCAGCATCGTCATGAACTCCTGCTCGCACCACCCCTTGTGGATCTCGTCGCAGAGTGGGCACGCGCGCTGCTTCCACCAGAGTGCGCGCCCTGCGGAGAGTGCGGCGAGCTGAGCAGGAGTCGACTTCGGCTGGGCGGCGGTCTGGTCGAGCGCGTACAGCGGTGCGTGATGGTGGCGGGGCATGCAGTACAGCCACGCCTGTGGACGGTCCTTCTGCCCTGGGCGCAGTCGACGCCCTGCGCCACGGAGTTGGGCGCGGGTCATGAGGCCGATAGGTGCGCTGCCAGTGCTGTAGACGGGCAGGTCTTGGTAGGTGGCGGTCACGGCTGCTCCTCGGCGGGCGGGATGACGATGGCGAGGTAGGCGCGAAGGGCGCCCTCGGTGTAATGGCTCGGCCGGTACGACACTGGGCCGGCGGATCCGCCTGCGGCTTCCTGCATGGCTGCGACCAGACGGCGCACGTCCGTCTCGTGGCCGACGAGTCGGATCTCGACCGGTGAGCCAGGGCCCGTCGGCGACTCTTCGGTTCGGGGGCGTGGGGAGCGGCGGGCTGGTGTGCGAGCCAAGACTGAACTCCTCGGCGTGAGGGGCGGGTTGGGGCTGGCTTGATGCTGCCCGGCCCCCCCGCATCACTCGCAATACCCCACAAATGGCGGAAGTGCCCCCTATAGGGACGCGTGCGCGTGCAGGGGTCTAGAGGTCCTCCCGAGCCTTGGTAACGACTTAGCAAAGAGTGGCGGGCGCCCCTGCGGCAGGGCACACCGAAGCGCCCCCGCCCCCTGCCGCTGACGCGACAGGAAGGCGGGGGCGGTGTCGTTCGGTCAGACCGTCTCGTCCGGTGGAGGCCAGTCGGGTTCGAGGAACGGCTGGGTGGCCGGGGCGGGTACAGGCTGGGGTTCGGCTTCGCCGAGTTGGACGAGGCTGCCCACGTCGGCGGCATTGTCGTCGCGGCGCGGCGGGCGCTCGATGGCGTCGGGCATGCGGGCTCCTAGGGGTACTGGCGGCGTTGCGGATCGAGGCCCAGCGCCTGCGGGTTGTTCCCGTTGCCGTTCCCAGGGTCGGGTGGCGGCGCGTTGTCCTTGCGACAGACCAACGCATCCGCATCCCAGGTTGGGGCTTGGAGGCTGTAACCGTCGGGGCAGGTCTGCCCGTCCCGGCCGTCCTTCCCATCCTTGCCCGCGGCCCCCTGCGGGCCGGTCGCCCCGGTCTCACCTTGGACGCCCTGCGGGCCTGAAGGTCCGGTGGCGCCAACTATGCCGGGCTGCCCCGCCGTCCCGACTCCGTCCGTTCCGTCCGTCCCGTTCTTGCCCGGAGGGCCGGTTGGCCCAGGTGAGCCCGATGGTCCTGGTTCGCCCTTGGGTCCTTGCGGTCCTGTCACACTCCTGCCGGGTTCTCCCCGGCTTCCTGGTGGCCCAGCAACGGGGGTTGCGCCAAGTCGTTGTACCTGGCTGGCCAGCAGGTCGCGAGCCTGGTTGGCGTGCCTCAGGTCCGCAGCCAGGGTCATCACTTGGATGGCCAGCCAGCACAGGAAGAGGGCGACGAGGAGTCCTGTGGCGGCGACGAGCCACTCGGCGCGCGGCTTGCAGAACGGGATCCGCCTGCGCCTCTTCCGAGCCCTCATGTTGCCACCGCCGCCCAGACTGAGATCACTGCTGCGAGCAGGGCGATCAGGATGGGGATGACGGCTTGGTAGAGGCGGCGCTGCCGTTCGGCTTCGCGTCGGTCTCGCTCGGAGAGCTGGTACTGCTCTAGGTCATCCTCCAGTTTCCCGGTGGCCTCCCGGCACGACTGGAGGTCGGCTTGGAGTTGAGCGAGCCGCTGGTCGACATGGGTCGATTGGATCGTGTAGACGTCCAGGGAGACGACCTTGTCGAGGCGGCTGTTCAGCTCCGCGAAGCGTGTGGAGATCAGTTGCTGTAGTGCTCCGATCTGCCGGCCGAGTTCGCCGTTGGACAGCTGCTCGTCGGCCATCGGTTGCTCCGCTCAGGCGCCCTGCGAGGGTTCGGCGGTGGCGGGTGTCGTCGGGACAGTTGGGGAGACCTGGCCGCGGGTGAGCAGTCCGAGTACGGCGAGGACGACGGCATTGAGGGCGCCGACGGTCTCGGGGGTGACGTTGAATCCGTAGGCGGCGAGCAGTGCGACGACCGCGGCGACGAGACCCGTGAACGCGCTGGGCGCGATCGGGCGCGTGATGGTTGCGGTGGCTGCGGCGAACACGGCAGAGGTGACGGCGACGATCGCGCCTGCCTGCTCCGCGGACAGGCCGAACTGGAACGTCACCAGCAGGCTGAGGCTGGCGCTGATGACGGAGATGATGAGAGCCGGTTCACGGCCGAAGATCTTCATGGTGCAGTCTCGTTTCTGCTGGATGAGTCAGGCGACGACGTTGAAGCCGTGCTTCGCGCCGAGCTTGGTGAGGCTGGTCTTGCCGGGGATGCCGTCGGCGTCCCGGCCGGTGTAGCCGAGGCGGCGCTGCCACTTGGCGTAGGCGTCGACCGTGGCGGTGCCGTAGTGGCCGTCGCTGTACTTCTTGGCGAGCAGCCCGGCGTCCACCAGTGCGGCCTCGACGGTGCGCACGCCGGAGTAGGTGACCGGGGTGCCGGACGCAGCCGGGTTGGACCGGGCGGCGGTCACAAGCTTGGACAGATCCACGGTCGGCTTAGCCGGTTTCGGAGCGGGCGCGGGGGTCGGTATGGTCGTGGGCTTGCCCAGGCGTGCGTCGATACGGTCCCGCATGGACGCCATCGTGAAGCCGCGCGGGTCGACCTTGCCTGGCTGCCATTCCAGGTGACCGATGACGGAGCGGGCAGTCCACCCGTGGTGGCGACAGATCGCGGCGGAAACGCGCTCGATCGACTCCAACTGGGCCTCGGGCCAGGGGTCCTTGCCGTCGCCGAGGTTGATGCACTCGAAGCCGTAGAAGTGACGGTTGCCGTCGACGCTGGCCTCGTTGTCGGCGGGCAGCACCTTCTCCTCGATGACGGCCTGCAGGACGTCGGGGTCGCCCAGTCCGGCGTGGTTGGCGCGGCCGTAGCCGACGAGGTGGACAACGCCCTGCTTGTCGATGACGCCGTGGCAGAGCGGGCCGGGGAGTCCGGAGTAGCCGTCGTGGCAGATCTGCACCGAACGGTCGGTGCCGGAGGTGACGGTGTGGTGGATCATCACCCCGTTGACGGGCCCCCACGGGCCCTTGCTGTTGCGGTTGTGAGCCTCCCACTTCCCCACCTCCACAACGGTGAGGCCCTCGTCTCTGAGGATCTGAGCGAACTTGGACGCGGATGCTGGTGTGGCCATGGCGCGGGCCCTTTCTAGTAGTCGCTGGTCGTGCCGACGAACTGGGCGTGCTCAAGCGGCCAGCCCTCGTGGTGGTCGTGCCACACCTCAACCCCGACGGGCTGCCCGGCCTGGCCCGCGAAGGGCCACATGACGGTTTGCCACGACCGGCCGGGGGTGGCGAGACGGTCATCGGCGCCTGTGTAGTCGCGGATGCCGTGCGGGTCGCGGATGAAGCGGGACATGATCTGCCGCGGCCGGGTGTCGCCGTCGGGGAGGCTGATGGAGGCCCAGCGGAGGTTGCGGGCCCAGAGGAAGTCGCCGTCGAACGGGGGCATGATCAGCGCTAGACCGCGCATCATCTTGCGGTCGTTGCTGATGGTCTTCTCGTAGGTGACGAGCGTCCACGTGTTCGGCGGGATGATCTGCGGCTTCTCACCGCGGTACAGCTTGCACACGGTGGCCACGAGCGCCTCCTACAGGCTGACGGTCACGCCGTTGAAGCCGATCCACGGCGGCTTCACGGTGGATCCGGTGCCGAAGACCTGCAGGTAGCCGTCGGTCTGCACGTCGAGCTTCAGTGCGATGCGGTCGCTGCTGACGTCCGAGCACGGTATGAGGACGGTGCGCAGGGTCTGCGGGCGGACCCCGGACGGCAGGGCCGTGTTGTTGATGACGTAGGAGCCGGCCGGTGTCGTCGGCCACGAGGATCGGCCGATCGCCCCACGGAACTGCAGGGACTCCTCGCCTGCGATGTTCAATAGCCGGTACTGCAGCGTGCCGTTGCTGTTGCCGTTCTGCGTGAACGGTGAGCTGAGGCCGATCGTCGTCCACGACGATGTGCCGACGGACAAGGCGACCCAGGCGCCGTTGATACGGGCGTCGAGACGTTGCACGTCCTGCAGGTAGGTGAGCATGCCGTCGACGGGCGACGTAAGCGTCGCGCCACGCGCCGAGGCGGACGCGTACCGCAAGGTGCCGCGCGGAATCACGCCGGCGGCCAAGTCGGCAATGGCTCTCGGTACGTCGGGGGCGTCAGTGAGGGCGGCGAGGCTGATGTTCTGCCCGTAGGTGTCGGTCGTGGGCATCAGTCCTCCGGAAGCTTCGTGGTGGTGATCTCGATCCGCCTCGCCTCAATGCCCGTGACGCTCGGCTGCGCGGCCAGGGACTCACGCACGGCGCGGAGAATGGCCTGCTCGTCGGCAAGGTGGTACTCGTCGAGGACAGCGATCTGCACCTCCACCTGCCCTTCCTCCGAGTCGCCGGTGATGGATGTGTAGGGGTAGCCGAGCGCCATTCACTCCACCCTTTCGAGTCGGATCCAGGAGTCGGTATAGACGGTCACGCCGGAGCCGCCTGCGGTCTGGGAGGACCAGTTCGCGGAGAAGACGCCGCCCGTGGTGGTGCGGATGATGCCGCGCATGGCGTGCCCTGTGACGGGCGCGATAGCGCCATAGGAGCGGGGCGAGCCGATCGCGGTGTCGATGTTGCGGACCGTCGAAGGGACGGCGGTCATGGAGGTGGCGTCGGCGTAGCAGACCCACGATCCGGCAGCGTCGGTGGGGACGTTCCAGCCCCAGTTCATGTCGGACGTGTTGGTGTCCGAGCTCCACTTCGCGAACGCTTCGAGCGTGTATGTAGCGTTCGCGGCGAGAGTGACAGCGAGGTGCGGGTCAACGGACGGTGTCGCGCTGGTCCGCGGCCCGGTGTCGGCGGCCTTCCGCCTGTACAGGACGGTGCCGAGCCCGTCGGAGTCGACGGCAGTGCGGCCAGCGGCGAGCCAGTTGCCGCTGCTGGACTGGGTGATGACGATGACGTCGCCTACGACTGGGTTGCGGTAGGTCTCCAGGCGGCGGCAGACGATGCTGTCCGCGGTGACGGTGCCTGCCCCGATGGCGGTGACGGTGGCGAGCCTCCAGTCCGCGCCCCGCACGGACGGCGACTGCTCGCCCGTCTTCTGCGCCGACTGCTTGAGCGCTGCGGCGAGGTCGCGGGTGCTGGCGTGGCTCGTCTTCACGCGTCCTCCTTCGCGGAGATCGTCGTGATGGGGAACTCGCCTCCCTCGTCCAACGGGACGCTGAACGAGGCGACCTGGTGAAGTTCGCGGGTGCCGTCCGGGTGCGTGACCCGGATGACGTCGCCGGGCTCCAGCGCCGGGTTGGGCATGCTGCTGAAGTCCCCGGATGAGTTGGGAGCTTTCGCCTGGGCGAGTTCCAGTGATGCGGCCTGCGCGCAGGCGTTGACCGTGGTCAGTGTCGACGACGAGATGAACTTCGGGCGCCTGCCGAACGGTCCGCCCCAGTAGGTCGGGGAGCCGGTGTCGCTGTCGACGATGAGCGCAGAGACGGGCGGTGCGTTGTCTGCCGTGTTCTCTCCGCGGGCGAGGACGCCGTTGTAGACGCCGTCGCTTTTCATGGCCCGGTTGCCGCTGATGTAGACGCCGCCCTCGGTGGCTTCGACAGCCCACACGGGCGTTGCGGACAGCAGGTCAGGCAGGGTGGCGATGACGAACACGCCGTCCGCGTTCGCGTACACCTCGGCGCCTGCCGCGGCGGCGATCTCCTGCGCGCCGGCCCACGGATCCGCCTCGATGTCGAACGTGCGGGAACCGATAGGGGCGTCGGTGATCGTGGACACCACATCGGCGTCCGGGAGGGTGCGCTGGATGAGGGCCGCGACAGCGCCGACCACGGTGCCGGTTGCCGTGTACGCTTCGGTGAATTTGTCGTCAGCGACGCATGCTTCCAGGCCCTTGCCCTGCAGGTTCACGGGTCCTTCGCTGATGCTTCCGTCAACGGAGTCGAGCCGGAACACGCCCAGCGGCACCAGCTCTGAGGCACCGTCGCCATACTGGACTCCGCGGCTGATGCGCAGCCGGGCGCCGTAGGTGGCGAGCTGGTCGGTGGGCGTGCGTGGGATGAGTGCCGGGTCGGGGCAGGTGACCGTGCAGGAGCGGCGGATCGCGTTGCTGCGGTCCACCGACACTGACCCGCCCGTGTGGTCGACATCCAGCACCCGGCCATCGGTGAGGAACAGCTGCACCCTGGTGGCGACCTGATGTGATTCGGCTAGCCGGGCCAAGAACCGGTCGGAGACGGGATACACCGATCACCCCCGCCGGTCGAGCAGCAGATCCTCACACGTCGCGTAGGTGGCCAGCACGTCGGCGCAGGTGTCGAACTCGGTGAGGACGTCCTGCCAGGTGCGGCCCGCAGCCCCATTGACGCCGGTCGTCACAGGCATGTCTGCTTCGATGAGTGGCAGCGTCCACGCCCGCCACACGTCCTGCGCGAGCGTTCCGATCCGCGCCTCAGAGACGGCAGCGACGTTGACATACATGTCGTCGACACCCATGCCCGGCGCGGCCTGCCACAGCAACACGTTGCCGGAGTCAAGTAGAAGGTGCAGGGCCCGCCGTTCCTCGTCCGTGCGGGTCCAGATCGCCAGATCGCCCTCTAGGCCTCCACGCACCCCGGACAGAACCACGGCATTGCGGCGTCCGCGCACCCGGTGGACGGCCTGCTCGATCGGCCGTGACCACTCCGGAGCCGTCTGTACCAGCACCTTCAGATTCCGTTGCGGGTTGCCAGGGTCCTTCAGCCACGCCTCGTTGATGTCGGCGAGACTGAGGGTGACGTAGTCGCTGGTGCGGGTCGCCGACGACAGCGAGCCCGGCGGCCACTGCTCGATCACGTAGCGGATCGACGTGTTCAGTGGCGCCTCATGGTCCTCGATGAGCATCAGGTCGGATGCGATGGCCTGGTGGCCTATGAGCCCCGACGGGCCGCGCACCAGCTGCCGGGATCCGTCAGGCAGCTCCCTGTACACGGACAGCTCGTAGCCGACGGTCAACTCCCGCAGGGTCACCTCGACGTAGCCGCCTGCGTCGACCGCCTCAACCGCTGTCAACGGCAGCACCTGCCACAACGCGACCGCATCCACGTGCAGGACGCTGCTCGTCGACGACACCGTGGCAACGAACTCGACGGCGGCCTGCGTGGCGGTCGTCGGCGCGACCGCGTCCGACGTCATCAACAGCCAGCTGCCCGCCGGCACTGGGTACGACGTGCCCACCGAGGCTCCGAGATCCGTGTTGGCGGCGTCGTACCAGCGCACTCTCAGCAACAGGCTAGACCAGGAGCCCGCGCCGACGTGGGCGTAGAGCGCGGCCCGATGGTTCAGGCCTGCGCCGTCCCCAAGGGGAAACCGGGCGGATCTGATGGTGCTAGCCGTCGCCGTCGCGGAGGCGATGGTGAGGGCGTAGGCGCCGTAGTAGGCAACTGCACCCCACGGTGTGGTGCGGGACAGCACGGCCGCCCCGGAAGCGGTCGTCCATCCGGCGATGCCCTGCTCGAAGCTGCCGTCTGCATACGGCACCAGCGTGCCGGCCTGCAGCTCGGGCGCCACGGTGATGACGACGGTCTCCAGGCGCAGGATCTGTCCCGCGCTCGCCCCGTCCAGACCTGCGGCGACCGAGCAGGTGGCCGCATTGGATGGTGCGACGGCAGAAGCCCGCTGCCGGTACATGCCGGTGCCCGGCGCCGCCAGAGTGGACCGGGCGGCTCCGACCTGGTTGTCAGCCGCATCGTAGAACCGGAGCTCAATCCATGCGGCCGAGGCGATCACGGGCGGCTGCAGGTAGGCCAATGCCAGATACTCGACCCCTGGTGTGACTGCGGGGCGGTCGACGGCCAGGACGCTCGCGTTGCCTGCGGCGACCGCTGTCATCGCCAGGGTGTGCCCGCCTGCCGTGTAGTTGTCGACGGCCCAGCCCACCACCGGCACCTGTCGAGTCACGGTGGCGTTGACGACGGCCGTCCACCCGGAGGCGTCCACCTCGCTGCTTTCGGTGCCGAACGGCAACAGGTTGCCAAGCACCCTGATCGGCAGCCCAAGGTAGACGTTCTCCCAGAAGTGGTAGACGGCCACGGCGGTTTCCGTCGACGACAACAGCACTTGCGCATTCGCCGCCCCTGCTGGCGCGGCGCCGGCTACCCCGACTCGATGCCATGCCGATGATGATCCGAGCGTGGTCAGCGACCACGTGATGCTGATCTCCGTACCGCTGGCGTTGAGCCACCGGATTCCGATCCGCTCGGGCACGACGCCCGCCGAGTCGGCGAACACCTGGTAGGTGGTGCCCGCCGACACGACATACGAGGAGACAGTGCGGACCTGCATCTCGCCCGCCGCCGAGGATCGAACGGCCAAGCATCCGTCGCCGTTTCGGCCGCCGATTCCCTTGCTGATAGTGCAGTTCAGCTTGGGCGTCCACCCTGAGGTGTTCGGGTCGATGGACTCCGTCGTCGGGCTGAGAAAGTTCCCGGGAATCGCCACTGGGGCACCTCCTCAGCTCGCGTTGAGTACTCCGATGAGCTGCTGCTGGCCCTCTTGCATCACCGCTGTCGCCTCACCGCGAACCCTGCCCAGGAACTCCCCGGAGTCGAGGAACAGGTCGCCCTCGAACCGAGCGGGTCCGGCGCCGCGGCTCGCCATCGTGGTGAGCGCGTTGGCCTGCGACGTGGTGAACACCGGCTCGGGCCGGCCCGTCCCGTTGTAGGCGAGATTCAAGCCCGGCTGGAGGTAGCCACCGCTGTCGTACTTGCCGGGCATGAACCCGTACCACGACGTGAACAGGCGGTCGTTGTAGCCGCGGGCGCGCTTGCCCACGACGACACCGTCACCGCCGCGGCTCTCGACGTTGGTCTTGCCGAGAGTTCCGGCGGTGTGACCGACACCAGCGTTCGTGATCCCGACACGGAAGGCACTGTTGCCGTTCTTCACCCACCCTGGAGGCGCGGTCTGCCCATGGAAGGCCATCGTCGCCCAGCGGCGGTGCGGCTTCTGGCCTCGGATGACGGACTCGATCGCCGACATGAACCCGGAACAGTCCCAGCTCGGGTTGCCATTGCCCGCCCATTGGTAGGGCTTGCCGTTCTGGGACTTCGCCCACTTCAGCGCTGCCTGGATCCGCGGCCCGCCGATTCCTGCCGCCCCGCGCTTGTCGGCTTCCTTGCCGTACCCGAACAGGGTGTCCAGGATCTTCGTCGGGATGCGGCGCAGCATCTGCCCGAGCGCGGTGTCCATCCCGGGGAAGTTCTTCAGAAGCGGGTCGACGACGCTCTTCACGCCCGCTCTGAGCGATCCCTCAACGGTGTCGGACAGCCATTTCGCGCCCTCCTTGATGCCGTTCCACACAGCCGAGCCCGCACCGCCGGCGGCCGACTTAACCCAGCCCCAGATCCCGCCGTCGGCGAACTGCTGGTGCACACCACCGGACGCGTACTTCAGCGACCGGTCGGTCGACGTGACGGGGTTGCCGCCGAACACCGGCGCCAACGCAGCCTTCACGCCCTGCGCGCCGCGCGACTTGGCGATGGCGTTCATGCTGCCGACGAACCCGGCGCCCACGGCGCGCGTGAACTCGGGCCGCATGATGGCCTCGCCGCCAGACAGGTCGAGCCTGCCGCCTGTTGGCGAGACGAACCGGTGCACGTCGCGACCCGGCGTGTAGCCAGGCATGATGCCACCGGACGCGAACTTGAACGCAGGCAACGTGGGCGCGCCGAATGCCTTCGCGACCTTGTTCCACACGCCGCGGATACCGCCGTTGTAGACGGTGTCGACGATGAACTGGACCGGTTCGCGGGCGATCTTCTTCAGCTTGTCCCACGCGATCTTGATGGCCTTGCGGGCGAACTCGAAGGAGTCCGCCACCCGGGCAACGGCCGACTTCAACGCGCCGAAGATGGGCTGGATACCCCTATCCCACACGAAGGCAATCGCGCTCTTGATGCCCTCCCAGGCAGGCTTAACAGCCTTCTGGTACAGCCAGCCCATGATGGCACCGACCGCAGACACGCCACCGCGAATGTACTGGAAGTACGGCTTGATCCCGTTGTTCCACAGCCACACAGCCAGAACTGCGATGGCATTGAAGGCGGGCTTGATCGCGTTGCTGTACAACCAGGACGCGACAGCGCCGATCCCCCGGAACGCCGGTCCCAGCACCGTGTTCCACAGCCACTCGCCAGTAGCTGCGAGGATCTTGAACGTGGCGATGATCGGCACGAGCGCGATGGTCACCACGGCCGTCATCAGAATCTTCGCCGCTGTCGCGATGAACCCGAACACCGGCGAGAGCACATTGGTCCACAGCCACGAAGCCCACCGGCCGATCGTCTGCAAGCCCGTCCAGATCGCGGTGAACACCGGCTTGAGCACGGAGTTCCAGACGAACAAGGCCGCAATCTTGATGGCGTTCCACACCGCGAGGACCACATTGCGGAAGCCGTCCCAGTGCTGCCACGCGTAGATGATGGCCACCACCAGCGCGGCGATGGCGGTGATGATGATGCCGATCAAGTTGGCCCTCATCGCCGCGTTCAACGCCAGCGTCTGCCCCGTCAGGAGCGCTGTTGCGACCGTCGCCACTGTCTGCGCCGCCCGCCAAATCCCCATGGCGACGGCCGCCAACTTGGCTCCGATCGCGATCGACGCGAACGCCACACCTACCGTCGTCAACAGGTCTGTCGGAATCGCGCTGATGCCCGTCGCCAGGGCGTTAATGAACGAAGTCGCCGTGCCACCCAGCGGTGCCAGAGCCACACCCAGATCGAAGAACGCCCTGAACAGGTTGCCGAGCATCTCGCTGAGGATCGGGGCCTGCTCAGCCGAGTAGGCCAGGAACCGCTCAAACTGCGGAGACCCCTTCAGGCCGGCGCCCCACGTCGCAAACCGGGCTGTGATCGTCTGCATGCGGGAAGAGATCGAGTCCATGTGCGGCAGGAATGCCTGGATGACTCCGCCCATGCCCTTGAAGACGTTGCCGAACGCCACACCGAGACCGACGAGCGCAGGGCCTACCGAGCCCGACAGGTCGGCCTTGAAGGTCTGCCACCAGGGTGACTTGAAGCCACGGCTCGCACGGTCCTGCAGGTCGCCGATCGCGGCAGCCGCTTCCTTCACGAACGGCGTCAACCCAGGCAGGGCACGCCGCATCCCGTCCAGCGCACGGGTGAAGATCGGCATCACCTGCGGCTGCAACGACTTCGACCACTCGGAGAACGCCGACCGCAGATTCAGGAACGCGTTAAACGTCTCCCGCGCCGACGGCGTCAACTTCGCCAGCTCCGCCTGGTACTTGGCCTGGGCGACCGCAGCCTGATCCACGCCGCCAGCTGCCGACATCGACGCCGACTGGATCTGCCGCTGAGCCGACGCCACCGCGTCCGCCGCGCTCTGCTGGGCCACCGCGACGTTCGCCGTCGCCTCGCCGACACGGGCCTGCGCGTCGGCAACCTGCCGGGCGGTCTCCACCTGCGTGCGTGAGGCCTCAGCCTGCGCATCCTTGAGCGCGCGTGCCTGGTCGGCTACCGCGCGCTGCGACTGAGCCACCCGGTCCTGCGCGTTTCGAACAGTGTCGGAGCCCTCGACGCCCTTCCTGTTCGCCTTAGCGGTCTCCGTCGTGAGCTGCTTCGTTTCCTCGCGCTGCTCCTTGAGCCGCTGCACCGCCTGGTCGTACTGCAGCAGCGCCTTCTGCTTGTCGAGCTCGGTCGCGTTCGCGTTCTTCAGGACGGCATCCCGCTGAAGCATCGCCTCCTTCAGCGCGATCTCCGCGTCCCTCTGTGACAGACGGGCGTTCGTCAGCTGGTTGTTCAGGTCCAGCAGCTCCTGCTCAGCCTGCTTCCGCGCGGCAGTCAGGTCTTCCTGGGCGCGCTTCGCGTCCCGCTGGGCGTCCGCGAGGGACCGCTCAGCGTCCTGCACCTGCCTAGCCGCCTGCTGATTCCGCACCGCAGCCTGCGCCACCGCATCCGCCGCGGCCCTTTTCGCCTGACCGACCGCGGCCTGAGCCTGGGCGATCTGCCGGGCACCATTGCGTTCCGCCGTCGCCAGCGCCTGCTGCGCCGACGCCATCTGCAGCGCCTTCGACGCGCCCTGCGACGACGCCTGCCCGCCCTGGTAGGTCGCGTTCGTAGCCGCGTCTTGGGCGGCCTTCTGCGCCTGCAGAGCAGAGGCGATCCCCTTGAACGCGGGGGCTGCCACCAGGGCGATCGAGCCAATGCCCGCGCCCGCCGCGGTAGCCGCCGCCGCGATCGCCCCCAGGCCGGCAGCCACCACCGGCAGCGCCGGGATGATCGCCGGGCCGAACGCGATAGCCGCCGTCGCCAGGGCTCCGAAACTGGAGACGGCCGAGCTCGTGTCGACGTCCACGCGGGCGGTCTGCCCGTCCAACCGGTTCACCTGTGCCTGGAACGCGGCCAGTTGCGCCGACGCCGCGCCGGCGTCCACGCGCACGGCGACATCCGCATCCTGCGTGGACAGGCGGGCAAGCCGAGCCTGCACGTCCTGGATACGGGATAGCGCGGTTGCTGCGTCAACGTCGATGCCGATCCGGGCATCCCGCAGCGCAGTCAACTGGGCGCGCAGGCTCGCGATCTCCGCTTGGGCAGGCGTCGTGTCCGCGCCAATGTTCACGTTCGGCAGGGATGCCTCAGCCTGCTGCACCGCCGCCCGAAGTCGAGCACCCAAGCCGCCATCGGTCTCCACCCGAATCCGCGCCGGGTCGCCGGACACCTCGTCGATCTGCTGCTGCAGCAGGCGCAGTTGAGTGATCGCCGCCGCCGTGTCCGCGCGCACCGCGACGTTCGGGTGGGCGGCGCCGATACGGCGCAGCCGCTCCTCAATGTCCGCGGCCTCCGCCCGTGCGGTAGCCGCATCGACGTCGATGCCGATCGTCTTCCCGGCCAGCGTCTCCAGACGGGCACGCAGCCGTGCCAGATCAGCATCGACGCCCGTGTCCGACAGGCGCACATCCAGGCGCGGCATGCTGCGGAACGCGGCCTCCAGGCGGGCACGCAGCGACCGGGCGAACGCTCCACCCGTCTGCTCACCCTGCCTCGTCGCCGCCGGACGGGCCGCACGTGCACCGTCCTGAATGCCGTCCCGGATCGCTGGCGTCATGTGCGCGGCGATCTGCCGGCCGATGATGCGGCCGACCTCGTCGCCGATCTGCGACGCAGGCGGGACCAGCGCTGCACGGAGCCGTCCCTGAATCCCCTGGGCGTTGGGGAGGACATCAACCTCGACGGATCCGACAGAGATCGCGGGCACTGGGAGCCTCCTCCCAGCGCCCTACGCGGCGCCCCCGTTCAGCAGCTGGAAGAGAGTCTCGGCACTGTTCTCTGTCAGCTCGGCACGCTTCCTCTTCGGCCCCGCACCCGGTCGGCGCAGCGGCTCCGGAGGATCCGGCCGCTGGCTCTTCTTCTCGATGTTGACCGCCCACAGAGCCCACTCGACGCGGGCCACCCGATCGGCAACGACCGCCATCAACTGCTCCAGTTGCGACCAGCGGGACCTCTCCGGCTCACCCGTCTCCGCCTGCCTGGCCAGCTCCTCCGCGGACATGCCGTTTCGCAGGGCGGTCATCGTGTGCGACTCCGGCGGCAGATGCTCGATGAACACCCGCAGCCACCGCCACGATCGCCCGCCCGAGAGGACGTCGGCGATGTCGTAGTGCCGGTCGATCAGATCAGCCTCTACCGCCTCCGCGTGGGCCTGCCAGAGCGCGACGGTGCCCCGGACTTTCCCAGGGACTCCCCCGCGCGCTCGCCCGCCTCCTGCACGAAGTCCTGGAACTCCTGCGCGGTCGGGTCGATCTCGATGAAGAAGTCGAAGTCGTCCGGGTGCAGCACCTTCTCGGCGAACGCGTCGAGGAGGCCCTGCGTGAGCATTCGCTGCCACGACAGGCGCCACCCTGACGGCGGAACGATCCGTACTTCCTCGCCACACAGTTCCGCCGTGACGTAGTGCCCCTCGGCCTCGATCTCCTGCGCCTCCGCCTCCGTGACGTCCTCCCGCTCCTCCGGTTCGGGTTCCGGAGCGCGGCGGGCCGCGGCTGGGCGGGTTGCTGCCGCGGTGCGCGGCTTCCTGCTGCTGTTCGTGGTACTGCGTGTGCTGGCCACGGCGCGGGCCTCCTTCAATCAACGGCGCGGGACAGGGAGTAGAGGTGGGCGGGCCGGGCCCGCGCCGACGGTTGGCGGCCCACCCACCCGTCTCAGGACCCGGTGTACGCGGCGGTCGCCGGCACCCGGTCGAAGTGGTAGACCGTGTTCCCGGCCTCGTCCGGGTAGGCGGTGACCGTCCACTCGAAGCCCGCCACCTCGTCTTGCTTGTGAGTGACGTCCGAGCGCTCGGTGATCTCGCCCTCGGGCACGTAGAAGCCGCGTTGGAACGAATCGCCATCGAGGACGACGAACCAGAACGCGCGCCGGTCCGGCTGCGGGCTCGCGGTCTCAGCGAACGTCGTCAGACCGCTCGACGGGGTCAGATCGGCGACATCGAGACGGTACTGCAGCGCCTGCACCGTCGTGCGGCCCGTCTCCCACACCGTCAGCCCGAACGTGCGCAGCGACGACGTGATCGTGGTACGGATCGGCGCCGTGAAACCCCACGGTGTGAAGCTCTGGGAGTCCTCCTCGAACCCCTGGACAAGACCGTCGTCGCTGATGGCGCCGAGCGGCGCCCACGGCCCCAGCGGCTGCACCGCCGGGTCACCCGGCGACGTCGTACCAAGCGGCGCCACCCAGCCGGCCCCGTTCGCTCCGACCTCCAGAAGATCCGCGGCGCGGGTGATGTTGACCATCGTTGTCTCCAGACATGCGTGAAGCCCGCGCACGGGCGGGGATCTGTGGGTCCGGCGCGGGCCCTCGGCCGGTCAGGAGACCGGGTGACAGAAGATCTCGTAGGTTGCCCCGACGCGACGGAGCGCTGTGTTCTCGTAGGGCCTCACCGCGGGGAGCGTGATGGCGGCCGTCCGTCCTATGACCAGACCGGGCGTTGAGGATCCGCGGAGCTCGCGGGTCACCCAGTCATGCACCTCGCGGGCCAGCGTGATCGCGTCCGCGCGGGTGGCCGCATAGATGTCGACGTCGACGAGCATGCGGGCCAGGCGGACCCCATCGTCGCCGCCGCCGGGGATCTGGCTGATCTGGATCGTCGGCAGCTCGTTGAGCAGGTTGTTGTCGAGCTCGTCCCGCACCACCGCGTCAGGGAAACGCGTCTGGCCGCGAGTGATGAGCTCCAGCTCGATGTCGACGATCGCGGTCACTGGTTCCGCCCACCCAACTGGGCGGCCCGCAGCAGCACATGGTGCGCGGGAACCCGCTCCGTGCCGTACTCCACCCAGCGGGCGTAGAAGGCGGTGTTGCGGACGTAGGCAACCGCCCGGTCTCTGCGGCGCCCACCGCGGGAGGTGCTGTCGGTCTCCCAGGACCCCTTGTAGTGGCCGGGGTGCGGGCTGTTGGAGTCGACCGGTGAGATCGCCACGGCTACGCCCTTGATGACCTCGGCGCGACGCAGCATCTCCGCCTGCATGCCCGGCATCCGCAGCATCTGGCCAACACCCTTGCGCTTGATCTTGACGCGTGCAGGCACAGCCCCTCCCCTTAATCAGCCAGTAACACGGTCGGCAGCGAACTGAATCGGCCCGCGGGTGCCAGTGAACGGGGAGCGACCCCAGTCGCCGGGTTCGCCAGTGATCTCGCATGTGACGCCACGGACCACAGCCTTGTCGGTGGTTCGCAGCGGAGTGCCCGCTGGTGCGTACACGGTCCATCCGACAATGACCGTGTCGCGGTCCTGCTGCTGCGAGCCGCCCACCTGGGGCGACTCGGATCGCGGCGTGACCACGCAGCCGGTCAAGTCGAACGACTCGTCCGGGCCCGGCAGCGGGTGGCCGCGCGGATCCCGACCCGGCGACGCCCCGGTGCGCACGATCCGCACCGTCTCACCGAACGGGTACGGGGCAGGCATCAGGGATACCCCCAACCCGCCTCGTAGTCCTCCGCCCACCCCGTCAGATCATCGATCGGCCACGTCGGCGACGGATCCGCAGTCGCCGGCGTCGGATCCACCGTGAACGCCCCGCCCCGGCCAGCCAGCGACTTCAGCGCTGATTTATCGGACTTCGTCAGGTACAGGCCGCCCGAACCCTGCGGGCGCTGCACCGACATCGGGCCGATCGTCTCGTAGGACACCTGCTGCGGATTCACGTAGGCGCGGCCCGCCACCGACAGCACCACCGCCTCCGCCCCCTCGGGGAGCGGCTTCACGATGGTCTGGCACAGCGAGACCGCCGTCGAGATCAGCAGTTCCGCGCGGTCGCCGTCGATCTCCTCCAGCCCCAGGTAGAGGCCGAGCTGTTCGACGGTCGGAGGGGTGAAAGCCACAACGCCTCCTAACGGGCCAGGCCCTCCACGACATCGCACCAGGCAGCAAGGTCGGCGGCCGGATCCAGCTCGGCGGACCGGGCCTTCGCCCGCTTGGACGCCAGCCGGTACTCGGCGGCCGTCAACAGCTTCCGCAGCACCGCCTCATAGCCCGCCACGTCATTGCGGTCGACGAAGATGCCCGCCTCACCCAGCGACTCGCACAGACCGGGCGTGGGGTGAGCAACTACGGGAATGCCGCTGGCGAGCGCCTCACAACCGGCACGCCCCCACGACTCATACGAGGACGGCATCAGCAGCACACGCGTGCGGGCATACACCCTCTCCCGCATGTCCTCGCCCTGGACGTGGTCGACGACTTCGAGGTTGGGTAGGTCGGGGAGGATCTGCTCGCCGTAGGCGCCCTTCACGGCCAGGAATTGCTGATCCGGCATGCGGCGGGCCAGAGCGGCGAGGACCTTGCCGCCCTTCGCCTCATTGCAGTTGATCAGTGTGATCGCCTTGCCGGGCTTCGTCCGGTACTCCTCCGCGAACACCGGAGGCCGCACGATCAACGACGACTCCGGCTGGGTGCTCTTCGGGTACTCGGCGAAGAACAGCTCCGCCTCCCGCTCCATCCACTGCGAGTTGTACACCGCCAGCGACGTGCCGCCCGCCGCCACATCCCGGAACGTCGGCCTGTGCGTGTTGTGGCACACCACCACCAGCCGCTTCCCGTAGCCGCGGGCCAGCGACGCCGTCGACGGCACCGTCTCCAGATGCGCGAGCAGCACATCCGCCCGCCGGACCGCGGTGGTGAAGTCGAGGCGCGACTCCAGCGGCACCACACGAATTCCCCGGTACTCGTACTCTTCGTGGGCCTTGCCGTAGCGGGACAGCCACACCTGCACGTCGTGCCCGCGGTCCACCAGCGGCCGAACCATCGACACGAGCATGTGCTCGGCGCCCGCGTTGTGCTCGGGCGGCATCGCGTGCACGCGGGCGACGATCTGTAGGGGCTTGGCTGCCCCGCCCGGCGCGGAAGCCGGGACAGCCGTCGCCATCAGGACCCCGACGGAGTGCCGGTGAACTTCACGAACGCCTCGGCGTCGCCCATCACGAAGCCGTAGTAGGCCTCGGCGAGGATCAGGATCAAGTTCTCCTGGAACGCCGAGTGGACGCCACCCTCCTCGTCCACGTAGGTGGCCTGGTCGGACACCCTCACGGTGATATCCAAACCCACGCCGTATGCCGCCTGGCTCCAGTCACCGCCGATCGCACGCAGGCCGGTGTCCGTCGACGCGGACTGCCGGCGCTGCTTGCCCGACACGCTGCGCGAGTAGGCGAGCGGCTCGCCGATCAGCGTGCCCGCGGCGGCCATGTCGGTGCCCGGGGTCTGCGTGTCGACGAGGATCGGCCGGCCGGTCGTGTCCGTCGCGAGCAGCAGCTTCGGCTTCAGGCGGTGGTCGGCGACGGTGCCGGTGTAATCCCAGTCACCGTCGATGACCTCCTCCATGCCCGTCACCAGGTCGGCCCAGATGCCGCCCTGCGCCTGAGTCTTCGTGCCCAGCGCAACCGAGTTGCTGGTGGCTGCCAGGTACTCGGTGAACGGGCCGGTGGCGCCCTTCATCGTCTTGCCGTGGATCGTCGCGTGGTCGTAGGCGCGGGCGAACGCGGTCGGCAGGTCCTTCTGCAGCTGGTCGTACAGGCCGCCCGCGTTGGTCTTCGCGACCTCCATGGCGACCGGGATGAGGACGGCCAGCTTCTTGGCCTGCATCTGCTTCACGTCGACGCCGCCAGTGGACAGGGGCTTCTTCGCCGCCTGCCCGACCCAGTCCGCGGTCGGCACGTCCATCGGGATCGGCACCGACGTGGTGGCGTCCAGAGCCAGCGGCGCCCGGCGCGCCAGCGCCATGACTGCCGACTGTTCCGTGGACTTCTCGAAGATCGGGGCTGTGATCGTGCGCGGCAGAAGCGACGCATCGACGTTGGACAGAGTCAGGGGGGCGGTAACCGCCATGGTGTTCTCTTCTCCCGAAGCTACGTGAGCTTCGAACTCAGCCACCCGGCGAACTCATCGCGCGGGCTGGGGGCCTGCTTCTTGTTGGCGCCGGACGCCTGAGTGCGATCCGGCGCGGGTCGCCGCGGGCCCTCCGGGGGCTGGGTCTTCGCCCAGTGCGGCTTGCGCTCCAACAGCGCCTGGAGATCCGCCTCAATGGCAGTCTCGTCGATGGCACCCGAGTCGTCGTCGATGTACGAGCCGAGATCCAGGGACGTCACTGCGTCCTCGGGATCCGTGAACGCCGCTCGCTCCCCGACCGTCGAGCCGGCCAGGGCCTGGACGCGAGCCTCGACAAGGCGCTTCCGGGTCGCTGAGATCCGCTCGTTCGCGGCCTGCAACTGCTCGGTCAGGCGCTCGGTCTCCGACTTCTGCGCGTCCTCGAACTCCTTGGCCTTCTTCGCCAGCGGTTCGAGCTCCTTCAGGCGCTTGCGGAGGTTCGCGGCCTCGCTGTTTTTCTTGCGAAGTTCGGCCTCGAACTTCTTCCGATCGAACGGCTTCTCCTCGCCGCCGGTCTCCGCCTCCTGGGCGTCCTCCGTGACTTCGGTGCTGCCGTTCTCCTCGGTCGCCGTCTCATCGACGGTCTCCTCGGGGCCGGTGTTCTGCTGCTCGACGGTCTCGGTCTCTTCGGGCATGACGAATCGGCCCTCCAGGGGCTGTGGAAATGAGAAAGGCCACCACCAGGGCGACCTCGTTGATCAGAAAGAGCCAGGGAGCGGGTACTGGTCGTGCTCCGCCAACGCCCGCCGGAAGCGGGCCAGCTGGCTCCCGGAGTGGCCAGCGGCGTACTCCTGGTACAAGCGCGCCCACTCGCGGGCGTGCGGCGACAACTCAAAGCGCTGCCCCGCAAAGACCGGAGTCGCCGCGCAATGGCAGCCGTCGTGGGCTCGAAAGCCCACGGTGTCCTGAGCAAACACAGCCCCGCGGCTGGACAGCATCTTGCAGAAGGCGCACGCGCCGAGGGCCGCCGATCGGGCCCACGCGGTCGCCTGCCGGTCCTGGCGTACCGCCTCCAGGACTGTGTCGCGGCCGGTGTCGGCGACGAGCTTCTGCACGACCAGCTCGGCCTTCCTCTCTGCCTGCTCCAAGCGGACATCGAGGGGCTCAAGCTGCGCAGCCGTCGCGACGTCCGGGTCTCGCTCCCACACGTCCTTCGTCGCCCATCGCAGGCTCGCCTCCGTGCGGCCCTCGGGCGGCGGGTCGGCGACCGGCACCGTGAACGTGCCGGGCACTCCGGCCGCGTCCCGCTGGGCGTCGTAGAACTCGGCGCTCAAAGCGGCCGACGTCTGCGCGTACTGCTCGACCACCGCGTGCACCGCGGCGATCCAGTCCGGAACCGACGTCCGCAACCTCGACGGAATGATCAACCGCCGCAGTCCGCGCACATCCCGCACCAGCAGCCGAGACAGGCCGAACTGCGCGGACCGGTACCGGTCGGCGTCACGGCCACCCTCAGAGACCGTCGTCGCCACCGTCGACCTCCACCACATCCGGCAGCGCCGCAGACGGCGAGCGGTTCAGCGCGTCCAGACGCTCCAAGAGTCGGCCACCAGTCGACGCCGCACCGGCGAGCCGTCGGTCCGCCCGGACCCGCTGCCGTTGCCCCTCCGTCAGCCCAGCCATCTCCAGCGTGACGTCGGAATCGGCGGGCAGGATGCCGGCCTGGACCAGCTTCACCGTGGCGTCCGCCTGCGCCGCCACCGTCGGGGTCGCCGGGTTCCGCCATACCGTCTCGATACGGCGCGTCTTCTCCGGCGGCACGCCATCCCGCACCCACAAGGCCAGCCGCATCGCCTGCTGCCAAGCCGCCCCATACCGGCGGATGCGGCGCTCCGACCGCTTCACCAGCTTCGCCTCGGTCGACCGGATCGCGTCCGCTGAGGCCGGGTTGTCGGTGGTGTAGCCGAGCATGTGCGGCGGCAGACCAAACTGGCTGGACATGATCCGCGCATACAGGTCGATGATCCGCGTCATCGCCGTCGGATCGTGCGCGGCGAACTGGCCGACCGTCGGCACCTGCCCGTCCTCGTCCCGCTCCAACGCGAGAACCCGGCCGATGTACGTCTCCCACGCGCTCTTGGCGTTACCCTCCGCGTCCTGGAACGCCGACTCCGACGCACCCAGGATGTAGCGCTGCGGAGCGCCGAAGAACTCGGCCGCCACTTCCATGCCCATCAGGCGCCGGCACGCCGCGTCCGTGATCGACATGACCTCCGGGGTGATCTCCGACTTCCCCACCCGGTCCGCGGTCCGCTGCCGGTTCGCCATCCGCACCACCGGCACGGCACCCAGGTTGTGGATGTCCCGGTCGATGACCTCCCAGCCGCCAGACTCCGACGGCAACGCAGTCACCGTCTGATCCGGCAGATACAGGACGATCATCCGCTCCTCGGGGCCCGACTCCACGAACGTGTCAGCCGCGCACTCCCGCAGAGCCGCCGTCCCCATGCGCAGCCGGGCATCCCACATCAGGGTCATGTCCAGCGGCGACTCAGCCGAGATCAGGGGCGGGCAGTCATCCGTACCGCAGTCGCCCGAGCCGACCGCCAGATACTCGCGGCCGTACACCAGCGAGTCCAGGTGCGCCAGCGACGATTCGTCGAACAGATCGTTGGCGTCGGCGATCTCCGCCAGGTCCGACGAGTCCGAGCCGTCCGCCCAGCGGAACGCCTCCAGATCGAGACGCTCTTCCAGGCTTTCGACACCGACCCGCGGCCAGCCGATCACCGTATGCAGGCCCTTCAACTGCGGCGGGATGCTGATGCCGAGATCCCGGATCAACTGCTCGCCGTTGAAGTACGCGTCCCGAAGAAGCAGCGCCCAACGGTCACGCTGCATATCCGCGCGCAGCATGTTGATCAGGGCGAGCTCGTCGTCCGACAGGTACACCAGCGGGAGTTCAGGGATGGACAGAGTCACCGCAGCACCACCACCCTGCCTTTGCCGCGCGACTTCGGCCGCTTCCCGTACTGCTTGCTGTTGAGGAGCTTCCTGCGCAGCATCCGGGCGCCGATCATGCACACCGCGAGGTCGATCTTCCGGGCGCTCTCGCGGTGCTCCTTGCCGATCGTGATCCCCCACGCATTCGTGCGGCGGCGGGAGTTCGCGACGTGCGTCCGCATCACCTTGTGGCCGTCATGCGTCAGGCGCCGCTCCAGGATGTCCTCGCCCGTCCGCTTCACGGCATCCGTGAACTCCTCCTGATGGCGCGGGGCGCCCATGTCCCAGCGGACGGCATGCTGCTTCGGCCCCGCCGTCACCGCATGCAGGATCAGCTTCGAACCGTGCTCCTGGCCCCACTTGTCGAGGTAGGCGTACCAGTACCGTTCGCCATCGTCGTCCTTGCCGGAGCCCGGGTCACAGAAGAACGCCAGCACCTTGTACGTGTTGAAGGCACGCTCGACGACACCATCCGCCTCGTCCCGCGGGACCGACCACGGAAGGTCGGGATCCCAGTTCGCCGGCCGCTGCCACACGCCGAGCGTGAAGACGTGGCCGTCCGACATACGACAGCCAGCCAGAGCGGTCGCATCATCGGACTTCGAGCCGTCGAAGAACATGACGACCTCTTCGCCGTCCCTGACTTCGAGGCCGACGGCCTTGCAGGCGTCCCATTCGTAGGGCGCCATCCAGGCGTCCTCGGCTGCGACGATCATGTTGTACCAGAAGCGCCTCGACCGGCTGGGAGGGTTCCTGACGTCGGCGATCGACTTCACGATCCGGTCCACGTTCAGCCACGCCGCATCCCCGCGGATCGACCGGATCACGGCCGGGGCATCCTCGACCGTCAGCGGCGCCTTCGGTGGAGCTTCGATCGAGTCGTACAGCAGGCCCGAGTCCATCACCCGGCCGGCGTCCACAGCCTCCCAGGCGTCCCGGTCCCGCTCAGCAACGGAGTCTTGTCCGGGCTCGTAGGCGTTCGTGATGCGGAGCGTCCGCGCCGCGCCGTCCGCGGACTTGGTGGCGTTGCGCTCGATCACGTCGGCCATGTCGTGGCCCGAGTTCGACGAATCCCAGTGGTGCGTCTCGTTCAGCAGCACAAAGGTCGCCCGCGCGCCCTCCAGTGTCGACGGCGACGACGTCACCGCCTGGATCAGGCGCGAGTCGCCCAGAGCGTTGACCGTCTCCTTGCCGACCTGGATGCGGTAGTGCTCCTTCGCCTCCGCTGTGAACAGCGATGGGAAGAGCCGCATCGTGTTCTTCGTCTGCTCAAGACTGACGGCCGCGGTCTGAACCCACGCCTCGGGGCTGTCCGTTGCGATCGGTGTTCCGTCGGCAGCCCAGTCGACGAAACGGGAAGGCCCCAGGGCTTCGACGGCGCACAAGCATGCGCCCAATGGATCTTTGCCCCAGCCCTTCAATCTTTGGAGGACTCCATCGCGGTATGCGAACGTGCCAGCCTCGTCGAGGGCGAACCACCAGAGAAGGAAACGTGCCTGCTCGTCGGTGAAGCGCCACGGGACACCGCGGGAGTGCTGAAGCCAGACACCACACCAGCCGAGGACTTCCCAGCCCAGCGTGGCCTCCGGAAGCCGCCACGAGCCGCCTGAGTCCCGCTGCCACGTCGGGCCGATCAGCTTCGGCTCCCACTCCAACTCCGGACGCGGAGCAACCCCAGACAGACGCTCCCGGTACCAGGCAATGACCTCGCCGTGCCCGTCGTCCCGGCGCTCGACCGACCGCCTACGCGCCACGGCCCCAACGCGCCATAGCCGCCTGCCGCGCCGACGCCGACGCAGTCCCCTTGGCCGGCTCCTCCTCATCCGGCAGCTTCAACCAGCCCAGCAGCCGAGCCAGGACACCGCGGTGCTGCCGCAGCTCCTGCACGAGCGGCGAGGCAACGGGCTGCCCCATGCTGCCAGTGACCATCAGATCGGCGTCCACCAGCGCAGCCTCAAGCCGCTCGATCAGATCGATCTCCCGGCAGGCATCCTCAAGGACGCGCAGCTCGTCGATACGCAGCTCATAGTTCCCCGAGATCTCCGACCAGACCACCAGGGCCTTAGCTCCGAGACCCTCAGGGGGTTCGATCTTGTATGACATGACGACCCTCCTGGGGCCTCGGACAGAGCCCACCAGGGGCCGAAAAAACACAGCTCAGGCGCACGCAGATTCTGGGGAGCTAGACGGCCCCGATCCGGAAAGATCAGCCACCGGGGATCACTCCCCGGGTGGATCATGGTCGAGTCGGCTGAACCGGAGTCCGGTTTGGATCATGCAGATTTCAAGCCGCCGCGATCTTGATCGGGACTTGATCTGCAACGTTCTCGATCCTCTCGAATCACTCTTCGAATCCTGATCGCTTGATCGCTCATCAGTGATCACGTCGACGAGCTGCGATACGCGATGACCATGACCATCGACCTGCCTCACTCGTGCCTGCCCTGCCCCGCTGCCCGCCCGTGGGTAGGGGCGCTGGCGAGACGGGTGCCAGCGATGGGGGCCTGCCGTCAGCCGGCCTGACCGATGCGCGCGACGGCGTCGACCATCTCCCTGTCGCACTTGCTGCTGTTGCATCCGAGGTGTGCGCTCTGAGCGTTGCTCAGTGCGTGCGCTCCCCCTTTGGATAGAGGGATGATGTGGTCGACGCTTGGGCTCTTGGGATGCGGCCAAGCGATGCTCTGGTCGATGGGCTCATGGCAGAGCTGACAGGTCCAGCCGTCCCGAGTGTGGATGTCGATCGGTGCGAACGTCTCGTCGGTTCGGGCTTGCGTCACTAGGGCACGCCTACGGGCGTCGTAGGCTGCGGCCCGTTCTGGGTACTGCTTTCGCCAGTGGCCGTGCTTGTGTCGACGTCGGAGGCTGGCGGCCCGCTGAGATTCCGGATAGCGGTGGTGCGGCCAAACGCCGTGCTCCGCCTTGTAGTCGCGCTGCAGTTGACGCATACGGTCTGCGGCCGCGCGCAACCTACACGCTTCAAGACCGCATTGGACACGCCGGGGATTCGTCATTGGCGCCCCGCAGTATGGGCAGGGGCGCGCGTTCTCTTGCTGCCGCTGGGCGGTGCGCCTCCGAGCTCTCGCCAACTCCGCTTCGTACCGTCCATCCACGAGGGTGCGTTCGTACTTGACCGCTGCCCGGCATGCACCTGAGCAATAGGTCGGTATCGGCCCACTCCGCCCGACCTTCTTCTCGACTCCGCAGCGGGCGCAGTTGATGAGGGCGGGGCGTATAGCCTTGGTCATGTCGGTCCTGTCGCATCAGGTCGGCCACGCCCCGGGAGTGTTAGCGCACTCGCCGGGGTCCTTTGATCCATTATCGCAGTCCAACTGCCGCTCTGCGGGGGTTTGTTGGCCTACCGCCTGCGGCCTTTTCCGCCCCTGTTGGCCTTCGAACCAGGCCATGCGCCAGTCGCTTCCCGGAACCGAAGGGCGCAGTACCCCTTCGCCCTCGGGCCCATGAAGCGCTGCACGCGGGACACGCATCGGGTGAACGATCCGGAGCGAAGCGCGTAGCCGATGCCGGCTGCTTTGCCGCCGTTGGTGGGGCGGTCGCTCCAGTACCTGCGTCCTTCGCGGACGATGCGCCGGTTGCTCTTGGCTCGGTTGGCCATCACTTGCCGCCCTTCTTGCCGCGCCGGCTCTTGCCGATACTGGGGAACTTGCGGGCGACGGCCTTCTTCACGGCCGCTTTCTCCCCGCTCGTTCCGTGCTGCTGCACCCTGGCGAGCGCGTTGCGGGCGTGGGCGGCGTCGTCGACCCTGTACTTCTTCTGCCGCGGCAGGGCGAAGCTGGAGGGGCTCATAGCTTTGCGGCCGGCTTTGGTGTTACGGCGGGCGTTGGTCTTCTTGCTGAGGCTGGAGGCGCGTTTCCCTGCCACGTCAGGTCACTCCTTGCGCGGCGCGGGCTCCTGGTTGGTGGTGTCCTGCTGTTCGTCTACCCGCTGGATGTGGGCTCCTTGCCCGCTGGGTATGGCGAGGCAGTCGCCGCGCGCGTCGGCGAGGATGGCCCAGCCGGCTTCGAAGCGGAGAGTGAGGGCGGGGTCTTCGATGAGGACGTCGTCGCGGCGTTGGTCGCGAGGGTGGACGATCAGGTAGGCGGGCATGGTCACCTCCTCAGAGGATTCCGGGATGCTGCTCCGGGGGGCGCGTCCGTCCGGGCCGCGGGTTTGCGCGCTGGGCGTCGTTGCCTTCACGGCTGCTTTTTTGATCATGGCATGGGCCGCACACGCCCTGAAGATCCGCATCCCCGTTGAGGTCGGCCTTGGCCACAATGTGATCGCAGAAGCGGCTCGGCCGTACCGAGCAGATTTTGCAGATCGGATCACGCGCGAGAATGCGGGCCCGGATCTTCGGCCAGCCGGACGGCAGCCGGCGCTTGCGGTCCGAGCCTTCCCACCCTCCTGCCATGTCTACTCCTCGGGGCTGTGTTCGGTGTCGCCGTTGAGCGCGCGGAGGGTCGGGCAGTGCTCGTAGCCGCAGGGCGAGTTGTCGGTGGTGTGGCCGTCCCAGGCTGAGCATTCGGCGCAGATGGTGATGCCTTGGTGTTCGACGGGCCGGTGCAGGTTGCGGACGCGTTCGATGGCTTCGGCCTGCGCGTCGCGTTCCTTGCGGAGTCCGCGTGCGGCGTTGCGGATGTCGTCCCAGTCGCGGGTGCGGTCCATACCGAGGGCATCGGTGAGTTCGCGCTTCCGCTTGGCGAGCCGGTCCATGTCGCTTGCGATGTCGGTCCGCTCGGCGGCGAGGCGCGGTCCGTCGAGTGCCCGCACGTCCTGCATGAACAGCGGGTTGCCGTTGGTGTCGAGCGGTACGTCGTTGGCGGGGATGTCGATGGTCTCGGGGCTGACGATGACGCCACACGCGCCGATCTTGTCGGCGATGTCCTGCCAGTAGTCGCGGACCGGGTTGCCGCCGCCGAGCACGACGCGCTGCGGGACGGACTCGTCTACGACGAGGATGAAGGGCGGCCGGTCGTCGTTCGCGCCTTCGGGGAGTTCGAGGATCTGCAGGCGGGCCATGGCGCGGGCTCCTGTGGATAAGGTGGAGGCATGGACTTCAGGCCGGGTGGGTTCGTTGGGGACTGTGGACCGGTCAACATGCGAGACCTGGGCAAGCCGCATCCGTGGAAGACGGAGTTCATCGTGCCGCTCCAGCCGACGCCGGAGCAGGTCGCCTACGTGGTCACGATCAAGGCGTTCCAGGACCAGATCGAACTGCTCGACACGTCCTGGCTGGACGAGATCTAGCAGGCTCCGCTCACGTCCGTGTCCACCACCAGCAGCCGAGCGTGCCGCCGCGGAACGTATCAACGCACCCGCTAAGCCCGCCAACGACGGCGTCCATGTCGTTGGCATCCCACTGGTGGAGGTGGGCTTCGTGCGGGTTGCCGTCGATCTCGCCCTGCACTGAATCGACGATCGGCACGGACACGAGGATGTTCCAGGCTCCGGCGGCCACGATGCGTTCCAGCAGTTGCGCGGCGTCCTCGCGCGGCATGTGCTCCAGTACGTCGCCGGCGATGACGAGGTCGCGGTGGAAGAGATGGTCCTCGCTCTCACGGGCGTCCTCGACGTGGATCTCGTCGTACATACGCCGTGTCTTCGTGGACTTGAGCTTGTACTTGGTGATGTACGGCTTGTGGATCTCGACGGCCGTCCACCACACGCCTTCATGTACGGGCCGGAACAGCTTGGCGTAGGTGCCTTCGCCGGGCCCGATGTCGGTCACGGTGTTGGGCAGGTGGTAGCGGAACCGTTCGAGGGACCAATCCTTGCCCTCGGCGTCGCTGGTGGGCATGGCGCTCTCCTTCGTCAGAACCGTCTGATGAGGCGGAGGCTGGTGGCGTAGGTGCCGCCGCCGGTGAGCGTGGATGCCCCGCCGAGGTCGCCGAGCGTGGGGCCGTTCGGCGTTTTGCGCGAGTTGATGAACCGTGGGACGCCGAGACTGTCCGTGCCGAGGTAGATGCCGTTGTGGTCGAGTTGCCCGGCGACGGCGTCGCTGGTGTCGGCGTCGAAGTGCGGCACGTCCCCGATCTGAATACTGTCGAGCGGCGGGGCGGTGCCGGTGGCCTGGGCGATGATCACACCGGGTCCATACGGCCCGATGTCTTTGGTCATGCGCGGCAGGTTGGTGCCGTTGATGTTCGCGAGCCGGACCATGGGGATGCCCATGTGGAAGCCGTAGATCATGCGGACGAATCCGGAGCAGTCGAGGCATCCGGCTTCTCCGGCGCCTGCGGTCTGTGTTTCGCCGTTGGGGAAGGTCCAGTTGCGGTTCATGTAGTCGTGGAAGTCGGCGCCTTCGACCAGTGAGCCGTCGGCGGCGAGGGGCCCATAGTTGGCTTGGCCTGCGATCTGGGCGCCGGAGAGGGCGGGGCTGGTGACGGTGGGCGCCCCGGTGACGTACATCATCGCGTAGGCGAGCACGTCGGGCGTGGTGTCGACGGCCCAGGCGCGGATCTGGTTGGCGAGCGCCGGCGTCCAGGTGCCGTTGAACGGCGAGCCGAGGACACGCACCCACGTGTTGTGGGTGACGGTGGGGATGGTCGGCCAGCTGCCGGAGATGACCTGAAGGTCGTCGACTTGGACGAGCCGCGGGAGACCGGTCGAGCCGGTGGAGGCGAGCGCCCGGAATCCGACGCGGCCCGAAGGGTTCGCTGGTTCGGTGACGGAGTGCAGCCAGGTTCCGGGTTCGCTGGTGCCGTCGAGCCAGGCGCGGCAGCGGATGGTGCTGCCGGTGCGCTGGGCGCGGATCCTCCACCACTGGCCGGCCGTGAACCCGGTACCGACTTGGGTGGCCGCGCCCAACGTTGTGACGGTACTGGCGACTTCCTTCTCCAAAGCGAGTTGGACTACGCCGGTAGTGAGGACCAGGAGCCTCGCCCGGTTGCTGTTGCTGGTGTCGGTGTACCCGAACGACAGGGCGATGGATGCGGTGGCGCCAGCGGGGACCGTCGTGATCGTGACTTTGGCGGTGACGTCGACGTCGGTGAGGTTGTCGACGATGGTGGTGTGCCGGGATGTGTTGGCGACGTCGCAGCTGATCTGACCGACGCTGCCGTTCACCGTGTACAGGCTGTCGCTGCCGCTGTTGGACCACGTGCCGCCGCCGGGGCTGGTGCCGAAGGTGCTCGTGACGGTTCGCGTGAAGGTGTCGGTGAACGGCCGCTTGTTCTCGGTGAACGTGCGGGTCGGCCCGCGCACGGTCACGGTCTTCGCGCCGACGGTGAGCGTGGCGAGAACGCCGGAGGCGTCGGAGACCTGCAGGCGGTCCGGACTGGTCAGGGTCTGCGTGGTGAGCGCGGCGGGGACAGGCTGGTAGGGCATCAACCCTTCGTCGACCGTGAGGACAGCCATCACGCCCCCTGCAGATCCACCTGGATCGTGACGGCCGTCGGGGACCCGGCGACGGAGCGGATGGCGACGGCGAGACTGTCGCCAGCGGCGAACGATGCATTCTGCACGCCGGGCCCGGACATCCACGTGGCGGCTGTGGACAGTGACAGGTCGGTGGCGAGGAGGTCGGCGGCGTTCTTGACGGCGTTGATGGTGGTGCCGGTGCCGCCGACCCGGTATCCGCGGACGGCGACGATCGTGCAGGCTTTGGGGGCGCGCCACACGGTGTAGGAGACGGCGCCGGTCGGCGCGGTGATGACGAGGCTCTTGCTGACCGTGGTTGCCGCGGCGGGGAGGGTGAGGCTCGGCGCGGTGACGCCTCCGTCGGCGGCCACCGCGAATGTGCCCGGCCCGGATACGGGTCCGGTGAGGGTGCCGCCGCCGAGGGGCAGGAAGGTGCCGTCGGCGTAGGCGCGGTCGCCGTGGGGGTCGGTGGCCGCCGAATGCTCGGCGATCTCTGTGTCCGTGTAGGCGGCTGCCGCGCTCGTGGCTGCGGCTTGGGCCGCTTCGGCGGAGCCGGCGGGGTCGGCGTTGATGTCGGCTGCGTCGATGGTGACGTCGCCGGTGCGCCCGTTGACGGAGGAGACGGGGCCGACCGCTGCGTCGATGACGAGGGTCTCGGACGGTCCGCCGTCGATCTGGACTCTCACCTCGTCACCTCCGGGCTGACGATGGCCGCGCCGTTGAGGAGTCGGACGACCCAGGCGCCTTTGACCATCTCCAGGTCCCACCGCCCGTTGCGGGTGAGGTTCTCGGTGACGGACGCCGGAACCTGGAGGGTGATCTTGTTGCCTGCGATGGTCAGGTACGGCGTGAGGTCGAGCAGCAGATCGGCGCTCTCTGCGGCCTGCGAGCGGATCTGAGCTCGGGCCGACCAGCCATCCCACAGCATGGGGCTGTCGCCGACACCGCACGTGTACGTCTGGTAGAACGTGGCGCCCTGCTCCAGGTGCAGGTCGTGCTCGCCGGCCGCCAACCCGACCACCCCCTCGGGGAATTCGCCAGAGCCGGAAGCGTCGGCGACGAGCTCGCTCTGCCCGGTGAGGGCGGCGGAGGCTTCCGCGACGAGCGTGGGGGCGGCGGTGAGGCTGCCGTCAGCGGTGAGTTCGGCGGCGGCGACGGCGGTGTAGGAGACAGCTGCGGTGAGTACGGATTCGCCGGTGAGTGTCGCGGACGCGTTGTAGACGGCGCCGTCCGACAAGGTGTTGAAGAAGTCGTACTCGGCGTTGTCGACGGTGCCGGCGTCTCGGTGGGCGGACATGTCGAGGGCGCACGCGTCGATGGTGGTGGCGATCCAGGCGGGGCTTGCCAGGGTGCGGCGGTTGGTCCACGTCGATCCGTCGGGGCTGGTGTCCCAGTAGACGTTCGTGCCGTCTTCGCGGAGGCGGAGGAAGGCGTGCGCGACCGGGTCGTAGGGGATCTCAACAACGTCGGGATCGAAGTAGCCCGTGTCGTTTTTGCAGCGCAACAGGTTGGCGACGGCGTTGATAGTGAACCCGATCCTTGTTCCGTCGATACCGGAGTTGACGAGGACGCCGCAGTAGCACTCGGTCGCTGCCCCGGCGGTGGGCACAGTGACGACCTTCACGAAGAACGAGGCCCCGGCCAGGGTCCACGAGTACGCGGTCTGGTAGCCGGCGAACCCAGTGCCGCAGGGGACGCGGGCCTTGCCACCAGTCTCGGTGACGCCGCCGTAGCTGTTGCCCCAGTTGGGGCCGATCACTCCGTCGTTGAAGTTGTCCGCGAGGGACGAGAGGGACGGCACCGACGCCTCCCCTACGAGAGCGAGATTGCGAGTTGCCCCGCACTGATCCTCAGCTCGTCCCCGGCGGCGACGGTGCGGTTGGCGGTGAGTGCTCCGTACCAGAGCCGTACAGGCGCGCCGGCCGAGTCCCAGATCTCCACCCCGACGACCGTTGCGGCAGGCATGTTCGTGAAGACCAGGTCTGCGCTGTTGCTGGTGGCGCCGTTCACCGCGGCGGCCACTGTGAGGTTCTGCCGGGCGTAGGAGCCGCCAGCGACCTCCGTGCCCGCGGCGGTGTCGCTTCCGGCCGCGGTCACCAGTGCCACCTTGAGCGGGGTTGTGGGGGCTGTGGACGACAGCCCCAGGATCCAGTCGAGGGCGCGGTTCTCCGCCGTGTTCGTCATGTTGTCGGCGATGATTACTGCCCTCCTGGATTCACATGGTTGGCTGTCCCGCCGCCCGCAACGGGGGGTGTGCAGGCGGCGGGACTTCGGGGCTGCCGCCGTGGTGGCCCCGGGTTTTGTGTCCGCCCGGTCTCCTCCAAGACCGGGCGGACGGTGGGCCGAGCGCGTGGCGCTTCAAGGCCCGGCCTGCGCACCACCCAGAGCGCAGGAGATCAGGCAGCCTTGGGGGCTCGTTGGGGAAGTGGCGGCGTGTCGCCGAGGTGCGCTTCGCCGGATTCATCGACTGTCTTGGGCGGCAGTTCGTGCAGGTCGTAGCGGACGCCTTTGCCGTGCCCATAGCGGCTGATACGGCCTTCGGATGCCCACCGCCAGATAGTGCCGACGGGGCGGCCCGTGTAATAGGCGGCATCAGCCGCGCTGATGAGCGTTGGAGGCATTGGGCACCTCCTAGTGAACGACGAAGGGCCACCCAGGTTCAGGGTGGCCCTTGCGACAGAAGTTCCATGTGAGCACAGGATGGCTTCGGTCCAGGCCAGATGTCAACTACATCCGTAGTTCAAGCTGCGGCCCGTTGCGCGAGCGGGAGGTCGAGGACTTCACTTCGGTCGTACTGGGTGGCACAGCCACGGCATCGCGCGCCGGGGGTGGACACGGTGACGCGGAGGACGGTTCCGCAGGGGCAGGCTACGGCTATCGGCCGCTCGGGGCGTTCGCCGGTTATCTGCCGTTCGCACTGCCGGACCAAGCTGGTGACTTCCTGAACGAAATCGCCGAACGCAGGGTGTTCGGTGGCGGCCCACTCGAGGTTGACCCGCAACGCATGGACGACCTGGTCGAGCTGCTGTTGGAGGCCGCCTTCCCAGCGGGGGTGGCGCCAGCCGAGGTGTTCGTGCCAGTCGATCAGCCAAGTTTGGAGGATGGTCACCACGCCGCCGCGGGCGATGAGGCTGAGGGGTTCGAGGCGGAGCGGCAGGGGCGCTGTGCGGGAGACTGCGACGATCGGCCCGTCGCCTCCACGGCCGGGAACGAGCCGGGTAGCGAGTTGGGCGTACAGACCATCAGGGCCGGGGAGTTGACGCAGCGCCTGGTCGACGCGTTCCTGGCAGAGTCGGCAGGCGACCCGCCCGAGTTCCTCGTTCCGGAGTTGCCGGCCGCAAGGGCAGGTTGGCCACTCGTAGTCGTCCAGGGCGGGGTGGTCGTGCACGGCGGCTCCTCGGGTGGTACGGAACGCAGGTGACGCTTGAGCCAATTGTGCACGCGAGGGTTGACAACCCGGGCCAGTGACGCAGTCACCCCGCCAGACACGGCAAGGCCCGGCCGCCCACGGGAGCGGCCGGGCCAACCTCGCGGGCTAGGACAGCTTCCACTCCCCGGTCTGATCCGAGAACCCGGAGTCCATCCCGAACTGCACCGTGGCCGCCTTCGACTTCTTCGGCAGCTCGAACGTGATCCACCCGAGCGCCTTGGAGCCCGGCTTCAGGTTCACGTCGGCCTGCATCGAGGGTCCGGCGGAGATGTCGCCGAGGACGACCTGGAACTGCTGGCCCTGGTCGTCGACCAGCTTCGCCCCGTTCATCGGCGCGTCCGAGTAGGCCTTGCTGCCGGTGTTGACCAACTGGAACTGCACGCCCAGCCACCGGTTGCCGTCCTCCGGTGCGAAGAACTCGTCAGCGGGCTTGGCGTTGTCGACGACCTTGACGACAGTCACGTCGAGCTCGTGGCCGGCCTCCAGACCCTTGAGGGCTATGGTGTCGCCGACCTTCGCATCCTGCTGCTTCTTCGCAGCTTCGGCTTTCGCCCCGTCGTCCTTCTTCTCCGCGCCCGTGTCGGCCGCAGCCGGGGCCTTCGGCTTGGTGGTGACTTCCTCGTCGGTGCCGGCGCATGCGGTGGCGGTGCAGGCCAGTAGAGCCGCGACGATAGCGGCGTGAATGCGGAAACGCATTGTCCCCCCTGTGATGATTGAAGCCAGGATGCTACCCGTGAACCAACCGTCAGGAATGACCAAGTGATGCAACTCCCGCACACCGTAGACACTTAGAAGCCACACTGTGGCCATGGCGTTACGTTTCGCGGTACAGGCGGACAGCGAGCAGGAGTGCGCCCGCGGCTTGGCCGCATTGTGCGAGCGCCTCGGTCTGGTGCCTGCGATGACGCCTCGGCTCCTCACCGACGACAGGTGGATGGCGCGGGCGGTCCCGGACACGACGAAGGCCCCGACCGAGGGCCGGGGCCAGGACGTGCAGGGCTGATCAGGTGAACGTGACGGTCATGGCACAGCTGCTGATCGTCTTCCCGGCTTCTTCATGGACGGTCCTGTGAGCTTCGTCGTCTTCGGTGTCGCAGACGAGCCTCCCGTCCGGGGTGTGAGTCCAGCCGCATGATGGGTCGCCCCACTTCTCGGTGACGATGTCGATGACGGCCTGCTCGGTCGACCCGTGCGGTGTGTAGCCCGCGCTGGTCTCGCTGGTTCCGCACAGGTCGCAGACGGCGACGAAGCAGACCTCCTGTCCTATGGCCATCAGGCAGCACCCTCGTAGATGTCGAAGACCAGGCCGTTCGGGCTGACGATGAGTTCGGTGCCGCAGTCGCCGCACGTGTACTCGCGTCCGCCGTCCTCCCTGTCCTTGCCCTCCATCTCGTCGCTACAGCAGCTGGGGGTGGCGTCGAGGCCGAGGTCGTGGCCGTCCTCCAGTTCCATCCCGTAGATCCTGGGCATGCGGATTCTCCTAGTCGAGGTCGCGGGTGTCGTTGAAGATGTCGAGGTATGAGGTGCCGTCGGCGGCGGTCATGGCGGCGAGCACGTCAAGGGCCCTGATGGCGCCCTCGGTGAGGGGAAGGCTTACGACTTTCTTGCCGTCGGCGGAGCTGCCGTCGGGGTTCTCGTTGTCGTGGATGGTCTCGTCGGTCATTGGCGGGTTCTCCTTCACAGGTGGTTGCGGGCGTCGGATGCCCACGGGTCGGTGATGTCGGTGAGGGGCCCGAAGTCGGCGGCGCTCATCGTGGGAACGTCGTCTTCTTCGGGGTTGTCGGCTTCGCGGCAATCGTCGTTGCAGTACGGGTAGCCGCCGGGGGCGCCGCACAGGATGCACTCGTTGCCGGGCACGGTCAGGTCCACTCCCAGTTCTGGCCGGCGCGGGCGGCGCGGTTGGCGGAGTCGCCAATATGGGTGGCGAGGTCGCCCCAGTTGGTGGGCATGAGGCGATGGCCGGCGGCCTTGTGGAGGAGCTCGCCGATACGGTCGGCTTCGTGCGGCGGAATGCTGGCGACGTCGGCGAAGGTGCCGTCGAACAGGTCGGAGATCTCCCGCCATTCGGAGGCGGTGAGCGTGTGGGCAAGATGCTGGCCGAGGTTGCTGATGGTGAGCCCGGACCGGCTACCACCGGCGCCATGGCTGATGCTGATACCCAAGGTGGGGTCCTTTCGGCTACCGGGTGGGGACATGCTTCTGGTTGGGGTCGTGTTCGGCGTGGTAGGAGGCGGCGAGGATCGCTCCAGTGCCGCTGTTGTAGGGCGTGGTCTGTAGGTCGGGGCAGCCGGAGCAGACGACGCGGAACTGGTTGGCGGCGTGGTCGGCTTGCGCGTAGATGAAGGACCCGTCCGGCGCTTCGAGGATCTTGCTGATGCGTTCGAAAGCCATGCCGATCAACCGGTTCCGATGGCGTTGCCGGGCGGCATGTGGACGTGGCCGTCTTCTTCCAGCACCTCACGGTCGTGCTGCTCACAGAAGTACTTGCCGCGGGCCTTGCGTTCTGCGCAGTACTCGGACCACGGCATGCCGTATGCGATCTGGTAGCCGCAGATCTGCCCGGCGGGGTCAGGGTCTGCCCTCAGCGTCTTGGACACAATCACCGTCCGATGGCGTTGCCGGGGGCCATGCGGATCTCGCCGCACTCGTCGAGGACCCAGTCGTGGTGTTTCTGGCAGAAGTAGAGGCCCTTGACCTTGCGCTCGGTGCAGAACCGGTTGCCGTCGTTGTGCCAGCTGCCGATCTGCATCTGGTAGCCGCAGATCTGACTGCCTCGATCGGGTTCCTTGCGGGTGAAGTCCACGTTGATCAGTCCTTTCCGGCGGGCTAGAGCGTTCGGGCGTGGGCGAGGGTCGCGGCCCGGTCGAGGTAGAGCAGCGGCAGGCGCGGGTCCCGACGTGCGTCATTCCATGACGGGATGGATTCGACGTCGCGGAAGTCGCGGCGGATGGCTTCGAGGAGCAGCACGCACGCGTCGTCGGCCTGGCCGCGGCTGGCCGCTTCGGCTCGGATGGCGCCGACCAAACAGGCCGCGCCTTGCTCGTCGCGGAGGGCTCCGGTGCACCAGCCTCCCTGTTCGAGCCGCTGCCGGGCCCGGTACAGCAGGCCCGCGATGGGGGTGTTGTAGGGGCAGGGCGCCGAGGTGGGGGTGAGCGACCGGGGTGCCCGCTCGGGAATCCGGATCACGTCGGCCAGGTCGAGCGGCGTGGTGTCGGTACGGGCGTCGACGGCGAGGGCAGCGAGGGTCAGGCGTTCGTCGAAGTCGAGCGGCTTCGCGGCGGTGGCCGAGGCGGATGGCGTGAGCGTCTTGGCGGTCATGACCGGGCCTTGCCGTCGCCGCTGCATTCACGGCAGCTAACCTTGATTTGGTTGCCACCGAAGGCGCTGTAGAGGACGCCGTTTCCGGTGCAGCACCAGCACAGGCCCTGCGCCTGTGCTTCCGAGGGCTGGAGGGTGCCGTTCTGCGCCTCCCATTCCTGGTCTGTCATTCCGCTGATCTGTACGGGCATGATGAAGGTCTCCTCGTTCGGTCTGGTTCGGGCGGGGGTGGAAGGGGCGCCCCTGGTTGCTGGCAGGCGGGTGGGGGCGCCCCGGCTCAGCTACTGCGGGGCAGTGGCTGCTGCGTAGATCTCGGCGTCCGTGAACCCGGCGGCGATCGCCGCATGCAGGGTGGGCATGACGTTCGCGTAGTCGGGGTGCGACTCATCGGCGCCTTGAGCGTTGAGCTGGTGCCCGCGCCTCATGGCGGCTACGGCAGCGTTGAAGATCTCCTCGCGACTGGGCACTGGCGTTCACTCCCCTTCGCCGAGGCTGACGCGCTCCATGGCGCGCCCGAGCTCGACGATTTCGCTGCCGTCGGTGGTGCGGGCGTCGAAGCGGGCCGTGACTTCGGCGACGATGCGGTCGGTGGTGGCGCGGTCGCCGCGCTTCTTCGCCTCCACGTAGTCCTTCACGGACTGGTGGGTGTACTCCATGGGGTACTCCTTGATCGGTGTCAGACGCGCCAGCCGCCGAGGGGGCGGCGCTTGCGCGGGTCGCTGGTCTGGGCGGCCTGCTTCTCCAGGCCACGGAGCTCGGGCTCGTCCAGCACGCCCTCGTAGTCGGCGCCGAGCGGCCCGGCGACCTGGGGGGCGGGGCCGGCGAGCTTGCGGAGCCCGGCGGGCCGCTCCTCGTACACGGGCCCGTACACCTGGCACATGCGGATGGCGGACGTACCGCCGTCCGTGGCGATGTTCCCGGTGAGCGGGAGGCGGCGGGTGAACTTGACCTCGCTGTACAGGTACGGGTCCTCGTAGGGGGCGAGGTTCGTCGCCATGGTGTGGACGATGTAGTAGCTCTTGCCGAGCTGGACCTGCCGGGCGAACTTCTTCGCCTCGTTCGGCTGCCAGATCTTGGGCATGACGGGGACTCCTTCGAGATGGGCGCGTTGGGTCAGTTGGTGCGGGTGGCAGAGAAGCTGATGACTCGGAAGCCACCATCACGGCCCCAGAACTGGCGGGGCACGTCCTTGAGGATCGGGGGCAGGATCGTGTCCGCAGTCGCGTTGGCGGCGGCGATCGTCTCGCCGGGCAGCGTGTACTGCCTGCCGTCACTGCTGATCACGAGGGTCCAGGCCCATCGGCTTGTTGCACTCACGGCGGTATCTCCTTCGGCTTGCGTGGTTGTTTGCGGTGCTTTGTCCTCACTGCTCAGGCCTGCTCAACAGGCAAACGTGCAGGTCAGGGCCGCTCAGGACCCTGCTCACCCGCCGCTCAGAGCAGACGGTGAGCAGGCCCTGATCAGCAGCCTGAGCAGCTGCGACCTGCGGGTTTGCGGCCTGAGCAGGGCTGAGCAGGCCCTGATCAGGGACACATACTTCGCGTAACGGTCACAGCAGGTGGCGGAGCCGATCACGCTTGAACCCGCGCGGGTTCTTCTCTCCGTCCATCTCGCCGAGCGTGACGGGTGCCCCGGCGCCGGCCTGCTTCATGAGCGCCTTGAACTCATCGACCGTCATCTCGCCGTAGGCGTCGGGGTCGTAGTCCCGGACGGCGGCAAGGAGCGGCTCGGTCTTCATCCGGTCGACGCCCGCCTTCTCCATCACGGTCACCGAGTCCTCGACCGCGGCCCGTGCGGGCCCGTCCGTCAGATCGGCACCGGCAGCCGGCTCCGCGCCGCACAGCTTCAGCAGCTGCTCCCAGGTGAGGAGCTCGACCGGGGCAGGCTTCTTGAGGTTGCCGTCGTTGTCGTAGACGGCCTCGACGTATTCGGGCAGGTCCACGGTCCGCATGGCGTCGAGGCTGTCCTGGTCGGGGTCGAGCAGTCCGGCTTCGAGCCGCTCCTGTCCGAGCTGGCGGAGAACGGCGGACGGTACCTCGTGGATGGCGTACTCGATCGGCTCATCGGCCTTCCCAGGCACGCCCTGGATGAAGATGTGGCCAGCATCCTTGGGATCGGTCTGGGTGGCCGGGGACAGCTTGTGCGGCAGGTAGCCCTCCTTGACAGAGCCGTCGCCGAAAACGGACCGGGTGTCTTCGACCTTGCAGGGGCCGACGGCCTTCAGGGCGACCATCTGGGCGATGTTCGCCCCGAGGTAGGTACTCTGGCCGCCCTGCGACGCGGCCTCGACGACAATCAGTTCCTTGCGGCCGACGAGCAGCAGGTCGTTGTACAGGCGCTTGGCCAGGGCGCTGGCCTTCGGCAGCTCGTCGAAGAAGATCGTGACGGCCGGACGTTCGGGACTGGGCTGCCACTTCTTGCCCATGCCGAGTTTGGCCCGCAGCCGAGCCCGGCCCTTGGCCATGACCAGGAAGAACAGCAGGACCGCTTCGATCTGCTCGTTGGACCGGCCGGTGATCCGCACCGCGTCGCCGAGGTCTTCGAGGCCGTCGCCGAACGGGTCGAGGTCGATGGTGATGTTGTCCCGGCAAGCGGTGACGCCCTCGGCGAGGGCCTGGAGGATGCCGGTCTTGCCGCCACCGGATGCCGCGACCCACAGACCCATGACGCCAGCCAGGGACAGTTCGAGCGGGTCGCCGCCGACCGAGGTTCCGATACGGAACGCGTCGGTGATCGACAGGGACTTGGGAGCGCGGCGGGGCAGGCCGGGGGCGGAAGCGAACGGATCCCCGTCGACGAGGCGCAGCACGGCGCAGGCCCTCCGGACCTTGAGCGGCTGCGGCCGGACACCGTTGGTGGGCAGGTCGAAGCGGGTTTCCAGGTCGCCGCTCTTATCAATGATCGCCTCGGGGGTGCCTTCACCGACGCGGACGGTGCACTGCCAGCCCCACGGCTGCCGCGTCACGTCGGACACTTCGACGATCGGCACGTTCTCGGCTCGCGCCGCCAGCAACACGCACTGGGCTAGCTGCTCGGCGGTACGCGCATCACGGATGGGGAACGGCTTGCCCTCGTCGGGCAGTTGCTCGACGGACATGACGACGTTCCCGCCGACGATCGGCGTCGCTCCCCCGGCCGACTCCGCCTGGAACGTGGCGGGCAGGCTGGGGGCCGGGACGAAAGGGGCCACCCCCTCCTTCCCGCGGGCAACGAAGGGCCGGGAGAGCAGGTACCAGCCGTAGCCGGCCGCGGTGGTCACGACTCCGAGGAGGAGCGGCTGCCCGGTGGCGGCCTGCTCGATCGCGGCACCGAGCACGGACAGCGATCCGAACCCGCCCGCCGCGACGATCGCGGCACGTCCGGCCTTCTTGCTGGTGCGGGCCGCTGCGATCTCCCGGTCAGTGGGAGGCAGCACGGGCGTGGCCTGCAACGCGGCCAGCTTGGACTCCTCGGCGGCGACACGCCCTCCGAGGCTCGCGAGCATCCCCCTGCCTGCGGATTCGCCTTCCTCGGCCTGCATCTTGGCGTGGGCGAAACGGCCGTGGGCTTCGGCGACGGTCCGCTGCTGGCGGGCGAGCTTCTCATCGCGCTTGCCCTGCTTCCGCTGGGTGGCGTACTGGATGACATCGACCTGGTCGAGGTCCCCGCCGGCCAGCCAGTCCTTGCCACGGGCGGAGGCATGGCCGTACTGCTCCTTGAACGCGGTCTTGATGCGGTCGGTGCGGGTGGGCTCGGCGGCATCTTCGACGGGCTGCTGCTCGATGTGGTCGGGCTGCACTTCGGTGGCCACTGGCCGTGTCCTTCCTGGGGTGGGTGCGGGGCCCGGATCTGCGGGCCCCGCGAGGTGGGCTAGAGGCCGCCGAGCATGCTGCCGATGGACCCGATGGCGGAGTCGGTGAGCTGGTCACCCAGGGCGCCGATGACAGTGCCGGACACGGCGATCCCGAACAGGGTGAGGACGACGGCGTCGCCGACCTTGACGTCCCGGCCCTTGATGCGGACGACCACGATGATCCCGAGCACGAGGATCGCGACGACACCGGCGCCGATGACGCCACCGGATGCCTGGGTCTGGATCTGCTGGTTGTAGCCGGCCGGGACCTGTCCGTTGGCGGGGTTCTGCAGCGGCGCGCCGACGCCGCCGTTGGGGGTGAGGTCGCCCGTGATGCCGTCAGCGCTGCCCGGTCCGGTGTCGGTACGGGCGATTGCGATGACGGTCGCCTCGTGCTCCGGGCTAGCCGCCACGGCGGTGGCGGTGGCGCCTCCGAGGAGGGCTACGGCCGCGCCGCCCGAGACGGCAATCTTGCGAAGGGTCGCGTTCATTTCTGATCTCTCCAATGGGGTGGGTTAGTTGGCGTTCGGGCGGGAGTTCTTGGCGGGCTCGGGGGTCCGCTCGGCGCGGGCCTGGGTGCGGGCAAGGGGGCTGTTCGGCTGGCTGTCGCCGGGACGACGCACGGGCGGAGTACCACCGTTGTTGCGGCGCCCGTCGGGTGCGTTCGGGTCCTTCTTGGGGCGCGAGGGTCGTTGGGAATTGACCAGCGACAACTCACCGAAGATGGGGGCCTCGGTGACGGTCCGCATGTGCGCCTGCGCGGCCCGCGACTGAGCCTCGATTTCGGCGCGGATACCGACGGTCTTGCAGCCGGTGACGAGGAGCCAGGACTCGGCCCAGATCTGCTCGGTGACGAACGCGGAACCTCGCGCGGCACGGAGGGCGTCGGCGACCTCCCACACGTCGGGGTGGCTGGCCTTGCGGTCGACGTCCTTGCGTGCCTGCTCCTCCTCCGCGCGCTTCTGCGCGGCAGCCTTGTCAGCGGCAGCCTTCGCCTCGGCCGCCTGCTTCTCGCTGCGCGTCTTCTCGCGGGCTGCATCCGCTTCGGCCTTGGCTCGGGCAGCGGCTCGACGCTCCCGCAGCGACGGGATGCCATCGACCTTCTGCGCGATGCCGTGCTCGTAGGCCATGAGCACGATCGGCCCGCCCAGCGAGGCGATGGTTCCAATCAGGCCGGCGTTCAACCCGATCGCCGGGTCAGTGATGCCGTGCCACAGGTTGATGCCTGCGGCAATCAGCGCGCCAGCCATGATGCCGATGCGGTACGGGAGGACGTCCCGACGGTGGGCGACGGCCCATGCGGCACCGCAGGCGAGAACGAGCGCCAGGCCCTCCAGCAGCGCGGGGGCGGCGACGAGGAACGGGCGCTCCCTGTCCCAGAAGGCGAGGAACTGCACGGGCGCGGCGATGACCAACCCGACGAGATAGATACCGCGGGCCCCCCACTTCCACAGGTTCTCGCTGCGTTCCTGCTCCTTGGCGCGCTGCTCCTCGCTGGCGGCCTGGTCGACATCGGCCTGCTCGGCCTTCTCCTTCTCGGCGCGCGACTTGGCGGCCTCGGCCTCCTTCTTGGCGACGTAGGCGTCGTGGTCGACCTGGTCCTTCTCCAGGCGCAGCCGCTGCTTCTCGTTGGCGAGCCGCAGCTTCTCAGCTTCCTCGACGGCCCTGACCTTCTCGGCCTCGGCCTTGCCGGCCGCTTCGGTGCGGAGGGCAGCGGCTTCGGCTTCCGCGCGTGTCCGGATCGCCTCCGCCTCGGCCAGGGCGACGGCGTCAAAGCCGCGCTCGGGCTGGGCCAGCGATGCGCCGTTGACCTTCTCGACGGATGTGGCGGTCACGGTGCTTCGTTCCCTTCCGTGTTACGGGCCCGGTGCGGGCCGTTGGGGATGCGGATCAGGCCGGCGATGTCGTCGCCGTCCAGGCGGATCTGCTGTACGAGGGCGTCAGCGACGACGTTGATCTCTCGCCAGTGGCGGTCGATGACCTGGTCGGCAAGGTCGTGAACGACGCGGTAGTCGACCTCTCGGTCACCGAAGCCCACGTGCGGGTTGACCTCCAGGAAACTGGCGCGATCGCTGCGGGCTCCGGACTCGACAGCGACGGCCAGCCGCGGCGTCCACAGGCCGGCTTCGCGCAGCCAGCGGTCGTTGGCCCGTTCCCCGGCCCCGCTGAAGACGGCGTAGAGGTTGCCGTCGTCCAGGCCGCAGGCCTCGGTGACGCCTCCGTTGTCGGTGGCACTGTCGAGGGTCTCGATTTGGGCGTGGTGGAGGTGCGCGCCTCCGGCGATCGCGGTGACGGCGTGGGCGGCCTCGTGGATGGCGCGGATGTAGTGCAGTTCGTCGGGCTTCAAGCCGAGGACGGTTTCGGTGCCGTCGTCGTCCTCGTCGAGGAGGGCGTAGTGGCGGGTGGGGTACGCGACGCCGTCCACGTACACGTTGGTGTGCCAGGGGGCGATGTTGGCCGGGGCGGCGGTCACGGTGGATCAGTCCTTTCAGGTGATGTTCTGGGCGAGCAGGGGGTGGTGGCGTTCCATGTGGGCGGCTTCGCGCTCGTCGGCGTCGACACGCTTGTTCGCGGCCTTGGCCTCGGCGCGGGTCATGGGCTGGATGCCGTAGTTGTTGGCGAGACTCCGCATGATCAGATCGCGTGCGCCCGACCGGTTGAACTGCACGGCGTGCGTGAACTCGTGCAGCAGCGTCTTGTCGACCTCGGCATCCCGCCCGCGGCAGGCCTGCGCATTGATGACGACCAACACCCCGGACCGGGTGATCGTGGTGGTGCCAAAGGCATTGCGCTCGTACCGCCACACCTTCGGGTCCTGCCGCCCGAACATCGGCCGGTGGGCGTCGGCGACGAGCTCCCACATGCCGGACTCACTCGACACCGCGAGCTCGACCGAGCCCACGCAGCCACGCAGCTGCGCCTCGACGAGATCCACAGCAGCGCCAGCGGCGGCGTTGATGCGGTCGATGGTGGCCGCATACTGGCGGCCGACCCGGTGCAGGCTGCTGCGCATGACGGACTCCTCTCAGGTCAGTGGGTGATCAGGTTGGATGCCGCTGACTGCGGTTCCCCTCGGCCTCGTCCGTGCGAGACGGGCGAGGCGGGCAGCCGCTCAGGCGGCCGGCTTGTGGTTGTTGGTGTGGTGGGCGGCGAGCACGATCTCGGCGGCCATCACGGCGTCCCGCCACGTGCCCTCCTGGGCCACCGCGGTCAGCAGCTGGGCGGCATCGCCGGTACGGCCATCACCCAGCGCAGCCAGCGCAGCGTCAGCTGCAGCTCGCACCGGCGGGGAGAACGGCGAGTCCATGGCGGCCATCAGACGGTCCTCTCGGGTCGGGTAGGCGGACAGCCGGTCAACGGCCGTTGATCGGATGGTTGGGCTTCCAGGTGCCGTTGTTGACCTGGTTCAGCTCGTCGAGCAGGCTGTCGACGGAATCGCCGTGCCCGGCACCGTGAAAGTCGGCGATGTCCTCGCCGATCTGCTGCCTCAGCTGGTCGGTGCTGTAGTAGCCGGCCGGGCGGAAGTGGCGCTCGGAAGCCATGCAGTACTCCTCAGTTCGAAGGTTGAGTTGGTGGTGCAGCGCCCCGGTCTGCTGGTGAGGCGTGGCCCGTGTTCGGCCTGGCCGGGGCTGGGTGCCGCTCCCTCGCGGCCGTGGGGGAGACGGATGCGCGAGGGAGCGGCGGCTCGGTGGCTACCGGTCGATGACCGGCAGGCGGATGTCGCGATGCTCGACGGTCACCTCGTGGCCGCGGCGGCGGAGCCGGCGGGCCAGCTGCTCGGCCACCACAACCGACCTGTGCCTGCCGCCCGCACAACCCGGGGCGACCACGATCCGCCCGCCCGACGGGCCCGCCACGAACGCCTGCACCTGCCGGGTCGACGCCCGCAGGAGCCGCCGCACACCGCTGGTGTGGAGAACCGTGCGCCGCACCAGCCGGTCGAACCCGGTCAGCTCGCGCATCCGCGGGTCCACGTGCGGGTCCCGGAAGTGCTCGCGCAGATCCAGCACCAGATGCGCGGCCGGGGCGCCCGCATGGCCGAAGCCGAAGCTGACGATCTCCACCGTGGCCATCAGGCAGCGGCCTCGTAGTCGAAGCCGTCCAGCTCGGCCGCCAGAGCGGGGTCGAGCGCGGCGGCGGCGCGGATCGCATCCATGCGGGCCTGGTCGCCCGCCGCGCGGGCCTCGGCGAACGCGGCGAACAGATCGGTGATGCTGAGGACGGTGGCCTCGGCGACCGTCGTGGTGGCGCGGGCTCGCTGGCCCAGCTCGGTAACACCCAGATCGGCAGACAACAGGTACGGAGACATGGCTCATGAGCCCTTTCAGGAAGTACGGGATAGGGATGGGGTGCCGCGGCTGACAGGACGGGGGGGAAAGGAGGTCCGCCAGCCGCGGCGGCTTGAGGGGTTACTTCTGCTGCTGGGCAGCGGCCAGACGCGCGGCCTCGGCAGCGGCACGCTCAGCAGCCTCCGCGGCGGCCAGAGCCTCCGCGATCCGCTGGGCGGCCAAGGCGTCCGCGGCTTCCTGCTCCGTCACGACTGCTCACCGCCCTCGGACTTCGAGACGACCAGGAAGCGGTCGGTTCGCAGATCCATGCGGACCTCGGCCGGGGTACCGGACTGGCGGAGGCGCTGCGCCTCCTCCTCCGCCGGCCACGAACCACGGGGGTGAGACGCCGGGAACTCGGCGTGCACAATGCGGGCGGCCATCATGCCTCCCCGTCTTCGAAGCCGACCAGACCGGTCGTGTCGACAGCCATCGGCGACGTCGCCGAGTGCATACGGTCGAGGGCAGCAGCAAGGTCGGTGGCGTGCGTGCTAGCGGCGGCGAGCGCATTCCGCATACGCCGCACCTGCTCGTCAGCGTCCAACCCGCCGTCGATGATGAGCCGGCCAGCCCGATGAGTGCGCTCCGCTGGGAACGTGGCCTGCTCGATCGCCTGACCCAGCATCCGCACCAAGTGGGCGAGGTTGCCGAGCGCATCGTAGGAGTGCGACGGGAAACGCCACTCGTCGCCCGTGTCCCGCGACACGTGATTGAAGGCGCGGACCTGCTCGGCGGCCGAGTCAAGCAGACGGGACGGCACAGTCATCACGCACCGCCAATCAGGTCCAGGCGGCCGGCCTCGACCAGCGTCGCCTTCGCGGCGGCCATCAGATCCTCGGCGAACTCCCACGACCGCACATCCAGCGCAGGCAGACCCTTGCCGGTCGCAGCCTTCGCAGCCAAATCAGCGGCACGCAGAGCCGCGGTCTCGTACACGACGACCGCATCGACGACAGACTTCGGGAAGCGGAGCCGCAGCTCCAAGTGGTCCATCGCATCCAGCGCAGCCGGCGGCAGCGGAGCGGTGGGGGTGGGGGCGGTCATGCCGTCACCGCCCCGGAGCGCGCGACGCGGAAGCCGAGCTGGATGCGGTCACGGCGCTGCATCGACTCACCGTTCTCGACGGCCGCAGCCTCGACCGCGTCGGCAATCTCCCGGCAAGAGACGCAGCGTGCGAGATGGTCGGCGCGGGCAGCAGCCACATAGATGTCGCCCGGGGTGAGGGCGGGGGTTGCGGTGGTGCTCATCAGGCCACCTCCGTGGCGGACGAAAGGGTGTCCGTCGAGTTCAGGACGGACTCGGGGATTCGTAGAGCGCCGGTCGCACCGTCCCCCGGCTTGAACGGCTGGGAGCTGCGCAGGTACTCGACGACGGCGGACTGCGGCACCTTGAGACCGGTGCGGCGCTTCCGGCCGCTCCCGATCCGAATGGTGCGCAACTGCCCGCTAGCGATCAGGCGGTAGACGGTCGCGGGGTGGACTTCCAGGTACTCGGCGACCTCTGCCGGCTTGAGCGCGCCCTGCAACTGGGCGAGCTCTTCGGCGAGTTCGTCGTTGGGCGTGGGCACAGAGGCCTCCGGTCATTTGGGCAGGTCAGGACTGGGTTGCCGCATCTTGGATATCCATGTTGCGACTAGTGAGACCGTAGCCGCTACAGCTTGGGTATGCAAGTGCTGCGACAAGTACAAGGGCAGCAAAAAGCCCCCAGCTGCTAGGCAGTTGGGGGCTCAGCTGGAGTAACGCCGCTTACACATCGATCACGTATCGGAAGACGTGTCGATCACACGGAACGATGGAGTCGAGGACTTCGAGTACGTCCCCGGCGGAGTCGTAGGCGGTGCGGATCACGCGGGCGACGGGCACACCCACGGGGATGTTGAGCTGCTCGATCTCGTGCGGGTAGGGCATGCGGATGTCGAGGTCTTCGATGAATTGCGTGATGCGACGCCCTATGGGGCCGTCAGGGTCCTCAATGAGGGCGTTGGCACCCCCCTTAATCAGGCGCGCCTCCGCCAGCCGCGTCTCCCTCGCAACGGCCGCATCGTAGTAGCCGTCACACAACTGCAAGGGCGTGTCAGCCCCCCCGTCCTTGCTCTCTGCGACGAAGAGTAGCCGTCGAACGACGACGGGTGCCCCTGGCGCTAGCCGAAAGCGTTCGGCGATCACCTCCGGGGCGGGCGCTTCGACCACCTCGCGAATCTCTTGATGGACGCGCTGCCCCTGAGCTCGGGCCTCAGCGTTGAAGTTCGCTTCCCCGGTCGCACGGCGTGCCCGATAGATACTGCCCGTCTGCCGCAGACTCACGCTGGGGCGCTCCCGGACGATGGATGCCTTTCCCTGGCTGGTCGTAACGAGCCCTTCCGTCGCCAGCACAGCCACTCCCTTACGCACGGTGGCGCGGCTGGCCCCGAAGCGCTGCTCAAGCTGCTCCTGTGACGGAATCTTGTCCCCGGGCGACAGGTCCCCCCGGAGGATCTCGGCTCTGAGCTCATTGGCGATCCGCCTGAAGGGCGGAACTTTGGACGGGTTGGTTGACATCGCGCTCCTGACTGCTTGGATACCCAAAGTCAGCGTAGCGGGATATCCAAGTTGCGCGTCTACTCCGCGTGCGCCACCCACCCTGACCAGCGGTTCACATGAATCTCGATCACCGGGCCGCTCGGGCGCCGGTCGCGGTATTGGTCGTACTTGGATAGGAGCGCCTGTACAAGTTCGTCGGCGTCAACGTTCTCAAGCACTCGCGCCAGGCCGTCCGCGCGAACCCACCACAACCGCTCCCAGTCCTCATCGAAGTGATCGACGAGCAGGGAGACTGCGGGATTCTCCTGGATGTTCCGAAGTCGCTTCAGATTGGTGTGGCGCTTTGGCTTGTGGTCCACCGCTATCACCACGCGGTCGCCCACGACGGCGAAAGTCGCCGGCACCAGGTGCGGCTTACCCTCGGCGTCCGCCGTCGACAGGCGCAACACCCTGGCGTCCGCGAAACGCTGGCGCCGCTCCACCTCTGGCATCTCCATGGCTCGACGCTACCTACATCGCGATTCGTCGCACCACTTGCACGCTCCGCGGCAGTGGCGCTACTTTCGGTGGGTCATCTTGGATACCCAAGTGAAGATGACCATGAAGGAGCGGCATGCCCGAATCCACCGAGCGCACCGCGCTCTACCGCTACTACGATGCCGACGACGTCCTGCCCTACGTCGGCATCTCGACCAGACGAGTGGCACGACTCACGCCCTCTTACCGAGCCCGGGGTACTGGTGACGGGTGACTTCCCGCCAAAGGAGCGCGGACGCAGACGCCTGTGGTTCGGGCCTCTTGGCCCGGTTTGCGGTTTCGTAGGCGACTTGCGCATAGGAAAGTCCACAGTTGGGAGGTCCGGGTGACACATTCTCATTTTGAGGATTCGCAAGAATCGGCTGGTTAGAGACCTGCCGAATCTATGTGATCACTTCGGGCCTGGGTCGCACGCCAGCCCCGCCACGAGCTAAGTTCTGGCCCGCCCCACGACGAACGCGAACGCCCGGTCGCCGGAGGCCGCCGCCTATGAAGATCGACGATTTTCAGCCGTCCAATGGAGCTGTCAGATGCTGTCGCCTCCGGGACTCATCCAAGTCCCCGGTTTCCCGCCTCGCAAGAAATGCAAGGTGGAAAGTACCCCGTGTGACATTGGGTTTGCACGCGGTGGTGCGCCGTTGATCGGGTTGTGCCACCTGCTCGGGGGCGGCGGGGGCATCCGATTTTCGTACCCGCTCCCGGTGGCGTGATCTAGCGTCTCACTTGTCGCCGTTCCGCCAAGACGACGAACGGCCGGGCGTCGCCACGCCCGGCCGCTGTTCGACAGCGAGTCGCCACTCGCTGACCAGTGATCCATCTCGCGAAAGAAGGAATCTCGATGAGCGTACTGCACAGCGAGTCTGCCGTCTCTGCGGCGCCCGCCGCTCCCTCCGTCTCTCCCGATTTCCGGCTGGTGCCGGCGCTGATCGGGCGCGAGGGTAGCGCCCGGCACGTGTGGATCGAAGACCCCGCGTGGTGCACGCAGGACCACGCCAACGACCGCCAGGTGGCCGTCGAGGACATCTGGCATTCGGGCCCGGACGTCGACATCGAGCTCCCGCACCGGGACGGTACGGAGCTGCTCGCCTACTTCCGCATGGGCCTGGACCCGTACAGCAGCGAAGAGGACAAGCGGCGCCCGTTCATCTTCGCCGAGGACGGCACGACCGCCAACGGCTACTACATGGACCCGCAGCATGTGGCGGAGTTCTGCGACAAGACCATCGCCAACCTGGAGAAGCTCCGGGACATGGCCCGCGCCATCGCCTCCTAAAACACCAGAAAGGCGCTCCCGGTTATATGCCGAGAGCGCCTTTCTGATGTTCTACGCGGCAACATCGAGGGCGAGCTGCTCCGGCTCCTCGACTGGCGCTGGCGACCTGGTCCACCCGTCGACCACGTCGAGGACCAGGCCCAGAACGCGCGCGGGAAAGTACTCGCGGCCACGCACCGGCGCCTCGCGAGCATCTCGTAGCGCGGCGAGGACGGCTCGTTCCAGCCGCGGCGCCAGGTCACCGGGCAGTCCCTCGATGAGGCGTATGACGCAGTCGAAGCCGTCACGGGCATGGTCACTAAGCCGAGGACGCGGATCTCCCGATGTGATACCGAACTTCACGGTGTCATTGATCTCGTCAACAACGACGTAGAACACATCCCATGACCTACCTGCGCACACCCGGCAGATACCGCACCCTTGCTGCACAGCGCCCGGCGTGGGTGAGCACTCATGGCCCTTCGCGCATCGCACGCGGTGAGGCTGCTTATTGCCAAGCCATTTGAGCTCAAGGACAACGCCACCGAGCTCCGCGACGCGTGCCCGGAATTGGCTCTCGGCCACCTTTGAATCATTTCCCGCACACGCCCCGCAGATTCCCTGTCCCTGCAGGACATTGCTGGGGGTTGGCGTGCATTCATGGCCGACCGTGCAACGCACCCTATGCGGGGCCCTGCCCAACCATTCCGTCTCCAGGACGGTTCCGCCCAGTTCCGCCACGCGGGTCCGGAAGGCGGCCCACGCGACTTTCGGGTCCCGGCCCGCACACGCCCCGCAGATTCCCTGTCCCTGCAGGACGCTGCTCGGGCGCGGTGTGCAGGCGTGGCCGGCTGCGCAGCGGACCCGGTGCGGTGTGGCCCTGCCAAGCCATTCCGTCTCCAGGACTTCACCGCCAAGTTCTGTGACGCGTGCCCTGAATGCAGCCTCGGAGGAGCCGGGTTCCTTGCCTGCGCACGCCCTACAGAGGCCGCGACCCTGCTGCACATCTGCCGGACGGGGGCTGCACTCGTGACCTCCGACACAGATCACTCGGTGTGGCTTTCTGCTACCAAGCCAGACGGGCTCAAGCAGCACGGCGCCCAATGCCTTGAGACGCGCCCGGAAAGCGACTTCAGCGGCCTTCGGGTCGCGTCCTGCGCATGCGCGGCAGATGCCGCTGCCTTGCTGCACGGAGCTCGGCGCAGGTGTGCACTCGTGCCCTTCCGGACAGCGCACCCGGTGCTGCGTGTTCTTTCCTAGCCATTCTGTCTCCAAAACCACACCGCCAAGCTGGGCGACCCGCTCTTGGAACGCGTCCCACGCTGCCTGCGAGCGCGGTGAGAGCTTCTGTACAGTTGTCACACGGGGACTCCTTCGCAGTCTCCGAAGCGGCCCCGGATGGTGCACCACCACCGCCTGGGCCGCGCGGTATTTAGGCTTCCAATTCTCCTACTTTCGCTGCCAGTTATGGCGATATTCGTGCAACTACTCGCCGCACTGACGCAATTCCCCCGCCACATGGCGTGGGCGTTGGTCGTTACCGTGTCCGCTCGTCGCCGAAGGGAGCCTCGTGGCATCCAACCCGCCGATCGCCGCCGCGGTGGTCGTCCACGCGAACCGTCTGCTCTTGATCCGCCGCCGCGTCCCGGAGGGCGCCCTGTTGTGGACGCTCCCGTCGGGCAAGGTAGAGCCCGACGAGACACCTGCCGCGGCTGCCGCGCGGGAGGCCTTGGAGGAGGCGGGCGTGACGGTCGAGCCGGTGCAGCTCCTCGGTGAGCGGCTGCATCCGGGTTCGGGCCGCCGGATGGTGTACGTGGCCTGCCGTCGGCTGGCCGGGGATGCGCGGGTGGCGAGTCCGCGGGAGGTCGCGGAGGTCGCCTGGGTGCGCCTCGGCGAGATTCCCGAGCGGATCCCTGGCGGGCTGTTCGGGCCGGTTCAGGCTTTTCTGGATGACGCCTTGGGTGCGTGAGCCGTCGCTCTGTCTGCGTCAGTGGCTGTCGGGCTCGTTGCTGGAAGTTCCGGCATGCCGTGCAAGGGCTTCGAAAAGTTTGGACCTTTGCTCGCGTGTCGGGGGGGTGTAGCTGTTCAGCGCCCTCTTCATGTTCCTCAGGGCCTCAGCCACGACTCGGACCATGCCTTCGATAACGAGTACTGCTACGGCGCCAGCAGTCACGTAGAAGGATGCTTTGGCCAGTTGGGGGTCTGTCTGCGGTTCGTGTGTTGCAGACCAGAACAGGACTTTGATGAGTATCCATACGAGGGGGCCGCAAATGCCCAGCCAGATGATCGCAGCGGCCAGTGCAGGTATCGCCTTGCGCAGCACGCGACCAGGCCGGACTGCGACGGTTATCGCCTCCAGGTCGTCTGGTTCGGGGTCTTCTTCGCGTTGAATGGCGTCGATGGCGCTGTTCTGTGCGTTCACGCCTCGCTGAGCCGATTCAACGAACGCCCCGACGAACCGGCGCAGCAGGCTTGCGAGCTGTACTGAGCCGATCAGTAGTGCCGCCAGGATGATTGTGGTGATGAGTGCGGCGTAGTCGTCGCTCATGGCCCACTTCATGCGCCCCCTATCGATCATGTGGTGGGACGAACTTACTACCAGCCGGTCGGGCCTGGCTGAGCTCGTAGCTTTACACACAAAGGCGCCCTCTCCCTGACCTCGGGAGAGGGCGCTGCCGCGTCTACACCGCCTACCTGGCGCCGCTTCCGGCAGTGGCGGTGCTTCCTGGCAAGCAAACCGACATGGCATTGTTCGGATTCGGCCATCCTGCCACCGGCACTATGTCCGGTTTGCCGGGCTGCACGTTGCCTAATTGGATTTATGGCGAGAGCCAGGGGGCTATGTCGTCAGTGGTAATGATGCAGGTCATCGGCGCGCAACTTTATGTAAAAGTCCAGCTCAGCCGAACTTTCCGTGTCAGCCCGGGTTGGGTTGTGACTCATCTTCATACGCGAGAAGGCCGTGCCGGATCTAGCTGTCTCATACGAGCCCGTCAGTTAGGTTCCAGGAATGCGTCAGGCCGGGCGGTCTTCACCCGCCCGGCCTGGTCGACCAGCGAGTCATCACCTCGCTGATCAGTGAGAACCCCTACTCGCCAGAATGGAGGCTCCGTGGGGAGCGTAGCAAAGATGGTGGTAAAGAATTTCTTGTCGGATCGGGATGCCTTAACCACCGAGCACCTGTTGGACGCCCCGCTCGATTCTCTGCTCGCCGAGTTCGGCGTGGAGGTGGCGGTGCTGGATACGGACCCGGGCTTCACCGGGGGTGCGGCGGTCCATCCTGACGGCCGGCTGCTCTTCGTGCGCCCCGCGTCCCGGCCGGCGGCGGAGTGGGAGTTGATGGCGCGGGCGATGCTCGGGCGGGCGCTGCGGGTGCCGATGCCACCGCTGCCGGAGCCATACGAACTCACCGAGCTGTAGCCGAACCCTCAGACCGCCCCCGCCCAACAGGGCGGGGGCGGTCTGCATTTGCGCCTGGTCTGCGCCCTTGTCGCACCGCCGTGTACCGCTGACCGTTGTGTAGGTCGGATGACGGTGCACTGACTGGGGGGTCTGCATGCAGCGCAGGTTGAACGACGTGACGGGTTGGGTGCTGCTGGCGGTGGCGGTGGTGTTGCACCGGACGGTGGCGAGTAAGGCGGCGACGGAGCGGCTGCAGCGGCAGCGGAATGCGGCGCTGCGTGGGGCATTCGGGCGCGGGGTGCAGGTGCCGGAGCTGGCGGCCCGGCTGGGCCTGTCGGAGGGGTGGGTGCGTCAGGTGCTGAACGGGAAGAGGCCGCCGGAGGTGGAGGAAGCCGCCTGACTAGGCGGCGAAGGCCCCGCCCGGTTTCCCGGTGCGGGGCCTGATGTCGCGCTGGCTGTTCACCCCTACGTGGCACCGCGCGTGATTCGCGAGGAGCACTGCACGAGGTGGCGTGCTTCGTAGGCTGCGCGGATCACCTGGCGGTAGGTGTCTTTCCCGAGCAGGGTCTCGATGCCGTTGAGCGTCGTGTATGCGATGTCGAGCCGAGGGTCTGGTCCGGTTCCGAAGCGCCGTTCGAAGGCTTGCTGTCGGCGGACGTTGAGGAAGTCGTGGCGGGTGGGTTCCTCGATCTCGGTGTAGATCGCTTCGATGGCGCGCTGAAGGACTGGGGCGTATAGGTCGCCGATCAGGTCTTCGAGGACGGTGAGGTGTGCTGTGGCGGCCTGGATGGGCATCGGCCAGCAGTCGGCGTTGCCGTAGCGGTGCTCGATGGCTTGGCGGAGGCTGGGCACTGGGGCGTGGAGGAGCGGCATGCGGCTTTGCCTATAGGGCATGGCGGTGCTGTCTGTGTAGGCGCGCTCGGGACCGGGTGGTGATCGGCGGGGCGTCATGTGGACGCCAGTCTGACGAACGACCTGCTCTGTCTAGGCCGCCCGCCCGGCCGCGCCCACCGTGGCTGCTGTGCCGGGCGGATACGCCTGCCGCCTCGCCTGCCGCCGTGCACCTGTCACGCCGCAGTGTTCCCGTCCGAATGCTGCCGTGTGCCGTAGCTGCCCTGCGCGCACGCTCACGATATGGGGGCGGATGGGGTGCCGCGGTTGGGCGGCGAGCAGATACACACGTGCCCGAAGTGCGGGCTACCGCAGGAGCGGGTGCCGACGCTAGAGCACGATTGGGTGATGTTGGAGCCGGGCGTGGATGTGCTGGCGCATCTGGTGCCGGCCGAGCATCGGTGGATCACGGTGTCGGATGGCCGCGTGACCGTGTACGGGGTGTGTCCGCCGGATGCGGCGCAGCGTTGCCGGATCGAGCACCGGCTCGCCTGTTCGGGCCAGCAGCTGCCCGATCTGTGGCCGTGGCTGACCACGTTGCGGGAGGAGAACGGGCGGGCGGCTGAGCGGCTGGCGAATGCGGATCCGGCGGTGATGGCGGAGGTCGAGTTGCCGGACGCGGGGTAGATGGTGCGGGCTGGCGCTGCGCCCCGGTCCCGGAGGCGGATCGGGGCGCAGGCGCGTCAGGTGAGGTCTACGAGGGTGGGGGTGGGTTCGTTCTCCAGGTCGTATGGATAGAACTCCCACATCGTGATCTTCGCGTCTTTCGGTACGCGGTAGACGAATTGCATGTCGTCCTTGAAGCCCGGCTGGAGTTGTGCGTTGCATTCCGGGTTGTCTGCGACCTCGTAGAGGTTTTCGATCGTGTCGTAGCGGCGGTCTTGGTCGTCGATGAGGGCGCTGACGATGGGCAGCGAGCAGGTGAGGTCCATGCTGGCCTTCGTCTCGTTGGTGACGACGGTCTTCAGGGTGACGTATTTGGCGCCGTCGCCTGCGTTCTTTTGCGCCCCGGCCAGGGTGATGGTGTTGCTCTCCACGACCTTGGTGATCTTGACGACTGCTCCCCCGTTGTCGGCCTTTTCGCCGACCTTGAAGTCAGTCTCGACGGTCGTTGTTGCCGCGTCCTCCGCCTCTGCGGTGTCGGCTTCGGGTGCTGCCGTCTCGGTGACTGTGACGGTGGGTGCGGGGCTGGCTTCGCTGTTGCCGGTGACGCCTGCGGTGATGGTTGCCGCGATGGCCGCGGCTGCTACTGCTGCTGCGGTGGCGATGAGGACCGTGCGGTTCTTGTTCGGCGCCGGCGGCGCGGTGGGTGGCTCATATCCGGGCATTGGCGGCGTGACGTTCTGGCTCATGATCCCCCCCGAGGGTGGTGCTGCTGAAGAGCGGATCATCCCGCATGTGGCGCACGTTACGGAGGCGTTGTGCGCGAACCGTGACCACGTGAGGGTGCACAAAGGAGCGCGCCTCGTCCGCCCGTCCGGGCGAGGGGCACTGTCACGTCCTGCGACTCAGGATGGCTTCTCCGAGTGCGGGTGTGACGGACGGGAACTCGTGCCCGCAGTGGATCCCTGGATGAGTGCTTGCATGAGGGTGAGGCCGGTGTGCTGGTCGGTGGCGTCTTCGGTCCATTCCTGGCCGTCGTCGGGGCATTTCATGCGGGCCGGGTCGGTCCATCGTCCGGTGGCGATCAGGTTGCGCTGCCTGCCGCATTGGGGGCAGGCGACGGTGCGGGCCTCGGGCATGGGGGGCTCTGGTGCGCCGTAGGTGCTGTCGTCGTATAGCCCGTCGTAGAGGTGTTCAAGCCGGTCTGTATCCGCCGGGCCGACGATGATCGGGCCGTCTACGTCGATCTGCCATGTCTGGGACTCATCCACCCTCGAACCCTACGGTCACGGCGGCCGGCCTCGGAATGGGGCCACGGCACGATGTATCCGGTCCGCCGGCCGGACGAAGGCTTGTTCGTGTTCAGCCGAGGTAGTCGATGTTGCGGAGGTAGACGCGCCGGACGGGTGGTGCGGCGATGACGAGGAGGGCGATTGCGGTGTGCTGGAGGGCGCATGTCCGCTCCACGTCGCGTAGGTCGTCGCTGCGGGGCTCCGTGTGGGCCCAGGGGTCTTGGCAGATCCCGATGAGGGCGCGGTCGAGTTCGGCTCTGGCGTCGTCGGGGAGGGCGTCCCAGACGGCTTCGACGGCCTTCGAGTAGCGGAGCTTGTACACCCGGTTAAGGGTGGCAGGTCAGGCGGCGCCTTGTGACCCGATTCGCTCAGCTGCCTGCAGGAGACGTTCTGTGCCGTCGATCCAGTCACCTGGGGGTTCCTCGCCGCGCTGTACAGCGGCCACGATTTCGCTGCTGCCTTCGAAGGCGTTCAGGGTGTTTTGGGCGATCCGCTGCCATTTGGCGAACACCTGGAGTAGCTCATGCGCCGGGGCCCGGTTGATCTCGCCGAGGAAGCGCTGGGCGAGGGCAGGGTTGCCGAGCGCTTCGGTGATGCGCTCGATCGTCCACGACTGCTCGCTCATCGCTGCCTCCGGCCGAAAGTGCTGGTTGATTCGAGACTAGCGTGAGTAAGTGAACCCTGAGGAGCCGATGGCCGGGTTGCCCCGGCCGGACGGGTTGCGTCGCCCGCCGGGCGCGCGCCCGGTGGCGCTCGACCGCTGGGGTGAACCTGCAGGCCAAACCGTCTTCCTGGCCGCCGGTACCCCGTATGTCTGGTGTCGTGATGAATCAAGTGATGCGTGCCGCGGCCGTTGCCGCCTTGGCTCTGGCGCCGCTGGCTTTTCCCGTTTCTGCTTCCGGCAGCACCACGGCTGGGCGGGCTGGTATCGACTGCCCGGACGGCTATGTCTGCATCTACCCGGAGATCAACTTTGGTGGGCAGCCGTGGGTGCGGCGGGCCGTGGATGGTGGTGTGAAGGATCTGCCGTCCTCGATCCGTGACCGGGGCAGTTCGATCCGTAACAACTCCGGCCGTACTGCCCGTGTCTATGAGAAGCGGAACTACAGCGGTCGCTGGGCGTGTGTGACCCGCAGCGGTGGTTCCATTCATGATCTGCGCGGCTACAACCTCAACGACCAGACTCGCTCTCTGAAGATCAACCGCAACGGCTGCGGTTGAACACCCCCAAGGCTGAAGCCCCTGCCGCTCAACACGCGGCAGGGGCTTCAGCCTTCCGAGCGACGGCTGGGCTACCGGGCCAGCGTCACCGTGATCGTCTGGTCGGGGCAGAAGGAGAGTTCGCGGTTGAGCGCGGCCTGTTCCGCAGGGTCGATGTTCAGCGCATACCGGGTCTTGATCGTGATCCAGTCGGTGACGTACTCACACCGGTCGGGCGTGTAGGGCGGCAGCCAGTCGGCGGGGTCCTTGTCGGCCTTGGACCTGTTGGAGGCGGCGGAGACCGCGATGAGTGCGCGGGGGTCGTCGAGGTCGTTGGCGAAGGCCTGGCGCTCGGCGGGACCCCAGGCGGAGGCGCCGCTATCCCAGGCTTCGGCGAGGGGTACGCGGTGGTCGACGTCGAGTTTCCTGGCCGTGTCGAGGTACAGGTTGTCGTAAGCCGAGTACCACTCGCCGCCGGTCAGGGCGCAGTTCGACCCTTGCGTCGGTGCGACGACCGCCTCGGCTTTCAGTACCTCCGCTCGCGTGTTGCAGCCGTCTTTGTCGGCGTCGATCCAGTGCTTGAACTTGTCGCGGGTGTAGCCAGTGCGGTCCTCGTCGCGGACCGGGAGCTGGTTGAGGGCGTCACTGACGGGCAGGGTGATGGTTTCGCCGGCCGCGGCCCGGGGCGGGATGTCGGCGGGCGCGGCGTGGGCGGTTGCGGGGAAGAGCAGGGCCGCAATGGCGGCAGCCATTGCAGCGGCGCGTGCGAGTCGCACGGTGGAGTCCTCTCGATCACGGACAGCTTTCGTGATCTTCGTAGCGACACCAGCGGGGCGCTCACCTGGAGAACGACGGCAGGTCTACCCGATCGGGCGGTAAGTGTGATGGTCAGCTCGCTGGATCGGGATGCTCAGGACGCACGTGCGTGGCAGGCATCCCCGATCGAATAACGTCAGCTTGCCTCAATCGGACGGGGCCCCGGGGTCTGCTATGAGGGGTTGACGGTCCACCCGGTCCCATGCCTGCGTTTCTGGGTTCCAACGCAGATGAGTCCGGACGATCTCTTCCGCTCTTAGACGGATCAACGCTTCTGCTGCTGCAGGGGGTAGCTCCCTCGGATACTCGATTACGCAGTTGTGTTCGGGATCGTGAACCACCACCCACGGGTTGACACTACTGCCTTCGATGCGCCTGAAGGCGGTTGAACGGCTGGATAAAGATTTTATTTTGGCGTATACGTCTTTCCCGCCCTCAGCGAGGATGCCTCCGACGAACAAGGCCGTCAGCGCGAAAATTGATACGGCCGCGGGGTCGCCCAATATGAAGCCCGCGCCAGACGTGCGCTGGTTGCGGCCATAGAAAGCATTGTCAAGATAGGGCAGGGCGGTTTCATCCGTGCCTAGATAGTGCCTGGCGAACCAACCCTCCGGCACTTCCTCTCGCCCCTGGAGTTGCCAGTGGATGTCGCCCAAGGCCGGCGCAATCACGCCGAGCAGCAGGAACCGTTCTCCCTGCAGCGACACGTCAATCTCCGTCATGGGGGCTGGGTCGCCGAAAACTAAGAAGCTCGGGTTGGCTGCCATCCACCCGAATCTCACGTCCGCCACCAGCCATCCACGGTCCCTCAAGCCCTGCTGCAGCGCATCGCCACTGACCGCCAATCGCGCGAAGTCTGCCGGAGCTTCATGGAACCGCAGATCGGTCATGCGGCGATGCTAGTGGCTTTGGCCTGGTCGCGGAGCCGCTGGAACGCGGCCTGTTCGCCGTCGGTGAGTGCCAAGCTGTCGCATGGCGCGCCGCTGGGCTCACCTGCCATGACAGCGGCTGTCATACGCGGCGTTGGTCGTTCCACGTTCGGCTACCGATGACGAGGATCCGGTACGGGGCGGTCATTCGCCGTTCCTCTCCAGTGGCCAACGCCGGTCTGCGTCGCGGCATTCGGCGACGCTGGGCCCTTCGTCGTGTGCCGCTGCCTGGCCACCTCCCGCTGCGAGGTAGCGGGTTCGCGCGTCGTGGCCTTCGAAGAGGGTGATGGCCCATGCTGCGGCGATGTGGAGTCCGCTGGCGATGCCTTCGTTGACCCATCGGGCTTCGTCGAGGGTGCAGCGGGGTGCGTTGTCGAGGGCTTTGGCGCGTTCCTGCGCTAGGCGGGCGAGGAGTTGACGGTACGCGTCGAGGCTCTCAGCGCCGCCCTGCGGCCCGTTGGGTGCCTCGGGTGCCGAATTCCCCGTCGCGGCGCCTGCCGGGACGCTGTGGGGCATGTTGGGAGGCTTCTGGCCCGCCTCCGGGTCGGCGGCGAGCTGCGCCGCGCGGTCGACTTGGACGAGCGGCACGGTCTGGTCGGTCATACGGCTGTCCTTTGCTGGTCGGGGGGTTCGAGTTCATCGAAGCGGATGATGCGGCGACGCAGGGCGATCACCACGGCGTGGGTGCGGGAGCGGGCGCCGAGCTTGTTCGCTGCCGCGGTGAGCCGCAGGTGGATGCCCTGCTCGGTGGTGTCGAGGCGGTGGGCTATCTGCTTGCTGGTGTAGCCGGAGGCGGCGAGCCGGAGCGCGGCCAACTCGCCAACGCTGAGGGGCAAGTTCGGGTTGCGGGGCATCAGCGTCTCCCTCTGGCCCTGGTCTGCCAGGTGACGCCCGGGGAGTGCGTGTGCTCGCCCCGGGACGCGGCCGACGGGCCTGTCATGAGCAGGCGCCGATCCGGCGGCAGGGCAGGCACTCGTAGCCGATGAGGTAGCCGGCGGATGTACCGAGGATGAGGGTGAGGAGGGCGATCACGGTCTGCTCCCGGTGGAGTTCACGAGGCCTGGTTGATTGCGCGGGCGACGGCAAGGGCGTGGCGGGCGTCTTCGGGCAGGGCCGCGTCCTCGCGGAGTTCGATGCCGGTCCAGCTGTCCAGCCAGTCGGCGAGCGCTTTGCCGACGCCGGGGTGCACCGCGCAGATATAGAGGGCCATGTACGGGGGCACGTGCGGGTCGGTGGTCGTGGTGGCGACGACGTAGGGCACGCCCTTGTTGCTGATCGTCTGTGGGTAGGGGCGTTTCTCGCGGTTGTCGATGTACCACGGGCCTCGGCAGTCGCCGAGTTCGCCGGTGAGGACGCGGAGTCTGGCGGTTGCGGTGGTGATTTCTTCGGTGGGTGTCATTGAGGCTCCTGGGTCGTGCGGGTCCAGCGGGGCGCTGTACGCCCGTTTGAGGCTCGTTCTGGGGTTCCGGCGTCGCGAGAGTCGCGGGAGGGGCTGCGAGGCGCTCTAGCGGGCACTGAGCGCCTCCTGAGGTCTATTCGTGTCCATACGCCGAGTGGTAGTCCGGCCCACACGACGGCGACGACCACGAGTGCGAGCGCGGCGCCGAGCGTTCCGGCCCACAGGATCGCGGCGAGGATGACGAGGTGGGCGGTGTGCACCGCCTCGGCAATCACTGCGGGTCCCTGCGGCTGATGGGCCGGAACTCAAGCGGCGGCCCGAGCTTCGGCTCCTCGCGCCACGAGCGGACGTTCGCGAGGGTGCGGCGCGGGTGCACGGTCCACATCCAGGCCAGGGCGGCCAGGACGATGGGGGCGGCGGGCCAGAACTTCCAGGTGCGCCAGCCGGGTGTGGTGGCGTCCTCGGCCCAGTTGAGGAGGCGGGGGCCGAGCCGAGCCCGGCCGAGGGCGTAACCCACGGCCAGGACGGCGTCGTGTCCGTCGGCGGGGTGGGTGTCGTGGGCCCACCAGCCGCCGGTGGGGCAATCGACGTAGGCGATCGGGGTGACGCAGGTCCGGCAGGTGGTCTGCGGGTTGTTGGTCATTCGGGTCTCCAGATGCTGTGATCGAGGGTGGGCGCCCGCCGGTAGGTCGAATACCGGCGGGCGTTCCTTGCGAGCGGGGGTCAGGCTTCGTCGGCCTCCCACGCCGCGATCGCCGCCTCCAACGGACGCGAGTCCCACACCCACGACCCGTCGTTACGGATCGGCCCCGACACCAGCCGGCCGTTCAGAGCGCGCCCCGCGGACCATGCGACCTGCTGCGGGCTGGAGAAGACGTTCACGCCCTCCGGGTCCAGCTCGGTGACGTTGCGGCCCCCGCCGGCCTCGATGAGGTGCCAGCCCCGCCGCTGATCCCAGCCGAGGTAGACGCCGTCCTGCCAGGTGTCGGTGTTGATGTCGGTCTGGTCGAACTCGATGAAGGCTTCGAGGAGTTCGCCGTCCTGGGTGGTGGTATCGGCTTTGGTGACGGTGATGCCGTAGGTGGCGAGTTCGGTGGTGACGGCTTCGATGTACGAGTCGTGCGGCAGGCTGGTCATGATTCCTCCTGGTTTAGCGGGTGTTGGGACGGTAGGGGGTGGGTCTGACAGCGGGTTGTGGTTCAGGCGGGCGCAGGCTCGTTGGCGAGCTCCAGCAGCACCGCGGCGTGGCAGTGATCCGGCTCGCCGGGCTCGGGGAGCGGGCACCAGCACATGAGGTCCCGGCCGGCCAGCTGCTGCCGTGCTTCGTCACGCACCTCCGGCCGGTCGGCCAGCCACTGGCGGTAGAGCTCGACGACCTGCTCGCGGGTGGCGTCTTGGACGAGGTGCCACGTGATGGTGCCGTCGGGGTGCACGAAGGCGTGTTGCTGTCCGGACGTTTTACCGAGGCGTCCTTCGTGCTCCCACTCGCTGCCGTCGAGCGCGGGCATTCGGACCTGGGTGGAGTTGAGCGGGTACGCGTTGCCCCAGCGGCTGCCGCGTCCGACATAGACGGCTTCCTCAGGCGCGCGCCATCCCTTGGTGCGACGGCGTTGGATACGGGCGGGCATCACGCCTCCTCGCCGCTGAGGAACTCCCGGAGCCTCCGGTCGGCTTCGCCAGAGCGGGCGTCCTTTCGGGCGATCGCCGCGAGCAGGAACCGGATCTGGGCGCGGTGGCGGCGAACCTCGGCGACGAGCGCAGGCACGTCGTCACGAGCAGCCGCCATCAACTCCCAGTCGGCATCGGTGAAGTCACAGATCTCCGAACGGTGGAAGTCGTAATCGCGCGGCTGCTCCCCGGTCCGCTTGCAGCGCTCCACCGCGAGATGCGTCGGGGTGGGGGTGACGATGCCGGTCACGAACATGCCGTGGCCGCACGGGTAGTCGCCGCCGCAGTCGCACGACTCGCGGTCGAGTCGCCAGGGGCCAGGGGTGAGGCGCTCGCGGGTGGCGCGGGCGTCGATCTCGTTGAGCTGGGCGTCGCTCAGGGGCGGGCGGTCGGTCATGGTCGGTGCCTTTCGTGTGGCCGGCCGGGGTAGCCGGGTGTGATGGCGGTGGGGTGGGGCGGGCGGGCAACAACGCGCGCCGGGTCAGGGCTTGGTGACGTGGAGGCGTCGTCGTCCGCCGCCCGGCTGCTGGTCGGGAATCACGTGAAACCCGGCGGCCTGCAACTCCAGCCGGTACTTCTCCAGTTGGTCGGCTTCGCCGGGTCCGTCGTGGAAGACGTGCACCATGCGCCGTCCGGCCTGGGCGGTGCGGTAGCCGGGCTCCCAGTCGCCGTCGACGAACTCGGACTGCGGGTAGGCGGCGAGGACGGCGTCGACGTCGCGGGCGTGGATGACGCGGGCCATCAGCGGGTCACCTGCTCAGGTGTCCGCGGGCGGCCCGCGATCTTCGCCAGCTTGGCGTCCAAGTGCCCGGCCGGGTCGTCGACGATCGAGGCCAACGCCACCGCCGCAGTGACGATCACGTCGCACAACTCGTCCGCCACGTCGCGGGGGCTGTGCGTGACGCCCTTCCGCGGGTTCTGGCCGACGGCGCCGATCCACGCCTGGGCGACCTCGCCGGCCTCCTCGGACAGCTTCAGGATGCGGAGGGTGACCTCCTGCTGGGTGCGGCCGTTCTCCCGGTCCAGCCAGGCGACGAGGTTGCGGATCGTGGACCACTGGTTGGGGCTGATCATCGGGTTCTCCTGTCGGGTTGGGGTTAGGCGGCTTGGCGGAAGCCTTCGGAGCGCCAGCGGTAGACGCAGCGGGGGGTGACGCCGACGATGCGGGCGATCTCCTCGGCGGGCACGTCGCGTTCGGTGAGGCCGCGAGCGACCATGACCCGCTCCAGGCGGGTGAGGCCCTCGACGGCCCGCTGTTCGGCGACGATCAGCTCGACGTCGAACTCGTCGGCAACGGTCCACTCGGTGAAGTCGGGGTCGCCGTGGCGGGTGATGCGAGTCCGGTGCTTGTAGCAGATCCGCCGGCCGGGGCGAGGTGCTGCGGTGCAGCCGTCGATGCGGCAAGTGGCGTTCATGCAGCGGTCACCCTGGCTTCCTCCTCCCGGCGTTCGTGGACGGTGATCCGGGCTCGTCCTTCGTCGTGGCAGGGCGTGGTCGGTTCGACCTGGCATTGGGGGCAGCAGGCGGTGGTCTGCGCCCACGCGGACACGCGCTGAGGGTGCGGCTCGGTCAGGATCCGACCCGACTTCCGCAACACACACGGCCGGTGAGCGGGGACACCGCAGTGCGGGCAGTCCACAGCACGAGCCGGGTGCTGGCGGGCGCGCATGAAGTGCCGCAGGTTCTCGGGCATCGGGGCGGAGTAGCGGAGCGTCATCGGTTCTCCTCGGTGTTGGGCGGCGGGCAGTTGCCGCAGTCGCAGGGTTCGTCGGGTCGGTGGATCTCGTTGCTCAGGTGCCGGGCAGCCGCCGCCCATACGTGGCGGGGTATCTGCCAGTCCGGCGGCGGCCCGGCGGGCCGGTGCCAGAAGGCCAGGCGCCCGGCCGGTGACCGGGCGGCTTTTGCGCGGCGGGCTTCGGGGCCGGTTCGCGGCGGGACTTGCCGATCGCGATCTGCGCGCGCAGCAGCTGCCGGAGCTCCCCGCGCCCCTCGCGGCGGATCGCCTTCACGTCGTCGACCTGGATGCCGTCGTCCTGCGGGATCTGCGCCTCGCTCACGACGCCGCCTCCTCGTCGACTTCGAGGCGGGCGAGGTGACGGGTAGAAGCAGCCTTGCGGCGCTCAATCTCCGCCTGCTCGGCAGCCGGATCCGTGTCGCCGCTTCGAGCCGCATGCGGGGCGCGCTCACTCCCGCCTGGGGTCCGGCACGGCCGGCCGACCGCGGCCTTGCACTTGGGGCAGTCGGCGCCAAGAGGTCCTGGGCGCTTCACCTCCGCGACCTCGGGCGAGACCTTCCGGCCTATGCCAGCCACGAGTTCAGCGACAGGCCGACGCTTCATCTCCAGCCCGTCTGCGGCCCGGGTGCGCAGACCGCGAAGCGCCGAGAGGTAGGCCTGTACGTCGTCCGGGTCAGCGTCAGGGACCTCAGCCGACAAACCGGGGCCCTGGAAGTCCGCGGCCCGCTCGTCGCGCTGCTTACGGATCTCAGCGATGATTTCGGCCGGGCTGACGAACGGCTGCTTACGAGCCACAGCCGCAGCGGCGGCACGGGCGTCGGTGAGCGCGAAGTCGGCGAGGACGTCGTGCCAGGCGTCGGGGGTGTACTCGTCGAACTTCTGGCCGGGGCAGAGTGCCCGCACGTAACGGGCGAGCACAACGGTTTCGTCGGGGGTCACTGGTCCTCCTGCATACGGGATTTGGCGCGCTCCATGGCGCGGTCGAAGAGGTCGTTGGTTTCTTGCTGCTGGCGGGTCGGGGGCAGACCGCCCACGACGGCAGGCAGGTACGAGACGCCGTCCTGCTGCTCGGGGGCTTCGAGAGTTCTCCAGCCCGGAACCCAGGCGGAGGCGCCAGCAGGTGGGCCTTTGAGTCGGGCGGAGTTGACGGCGTAGGCGACCATCGCGGCGACGCCGACGCGTTCGATGGCTTGGCGGGTGTACTCCCAGCCGGATTCGCGGAGATCCCAGGCGACGCCAGCGAGGCCTGCCGTAGCGACGCCGCGCTTCAGATCGGCTAGGGGGTCAGGTAGACCGCCCGTTCGCCGCTCGCCTGCAGCACCAGTACTTCCGTAGGAAGTACTGGTGTAAGGAGCGGCAGCGGCATGGATACCCGTGACGGAAGCGTCACGCCGTGACACCTGCTCCCGACCTGCACATTCGTCTGAACTCTGCGATCTTTCCGAAGCACTTTCACTTTTTTTCGAGGACGAATCGAAGGTAAAGTCCTTCGATTCCTCGGCGTTTCGCTCGCCTTTTTGGGTGTCAGGAGCTCCACCGCGACGCTCCTCACGGTGCTTCGACTGGCGGTCGCGGGCCTTCTTGCGCTCTGCCTCGGCGCGGGCGCGAGAGGTGTTGCGGCCGTCCTCCAGGAAGTCGTGGAAGACGTAGTCGCCCGGGGCTGGATCGGGGCATCCGTCGCGGCATCCGTGGCCGTGCTCGTGCCACAGGCCGGCCTTGACGAGCTTGGCCGCTTGCGGCTTGGTGCCGTACAGCTCGGCGACAACGCCGGGCACGATGCCGTCGGTCAAGTGCTGGGCGGCGTAGGAACCGCAGCGCAGCCACAGACCGAGCGCAGCGTTCCCAGCCTTGATCAGCTTCGGGTGGGAGTGCGCCTTGTCATCGATCCTGAACCAGGGCATCAGTTCTCCCTGGGGGCTTTGGTGTGGGTCATCACGCGGCACCGCCCAGCGGCTGTGCGGCGATCTCCAGCACGGAGAGGTGCCGAGGCAGGCAGGTGGTCAGGTCGGTGTCCTGGTAGGCCCCGGCTGCCACGGCGGCGGCGAGTACGTCGTTGAGGTAGAAGTCCCCGTCGGCGGCCACGCGGTTGTAGTGGCTCAGGAAAGCGCCTCGCTCGTCGGGCTCGGGCCAACGGTTGGCTGCCGCACGGAAGCTGCGCGACCAAAGGTCGGCGGCCCGCTGCCGGAAGGCGTCAACTCCCGTGTGCTCGACCTCGTTTGCTCGCAGGCCGTGGTGCAGCTCCGACGAGTGGTGGAAGCCGGCCAGCACGGCTGCCCGCCTGATGCGGCTCAGTGCCACGTCGCCGTCCGCAAGGTCGTCGACCTGGGTTTGAACGACCCTGAAAAGGAAGCTGTCAGGTGGCGCCGTGTACGTGGCCGCGCCGTCGAGGTCGGTCCACGCGTCGCACCAGTTGATGACGACGTCGGCGCGCTCCTGATCGGTGGCGCCAGCCATCGCTTCTTCGATGGTCGAGAGGCCCGCGGATCCACCGAATGCGGCCGCAGCGATGAGCGGTTTCGGGTCCACCCAGTCGGTGCTTGCCTCGATCTGCATGAGGCTGCGCACGAACGTGGCGTGCTCCTCGTCTGAGGGTGCCACTTCGAGGTCGGACTTCCAGTTATGGGCCCAGAGGTCAAGTGCGGCCTGCCCGACGGAGCTGAGTGCAGGGGCGGCCTTGTTGGTCTGCGGGGCGACGATCTCGCGCGCTCGCTCGTGGAGTTCCTTGATCACGCGCCAGGCGATGCCGCAGGCGTAGCGGAACGTGTTGTCGACCCTGACCGTGGGGTTGGTCATGGCCTTCTCGATGATGTCGGGCCACACCTCTTGTGGGAGGCCTGCCTCGTAGAAGGTGTCGAGGCTGGTCTTCCAGCTGTCGGGGAGTTCGACGCGCGCGGTCTTCCAGCCGTCTTCTCGGGTCCATCCACGCCAGGACTTCTCGAAGGACTCTCGGTACGCGACCTTCGGTGCCTGCTTGTCCCGCAGGTCGTCGGCGGCCTGCTTCATGGCGGCAGCCCACCGGAGCGCGTCGCCGCTGACGTCCGCGACCAGTGCCGCGTCGGGGCTGGCGCTGCTCTTGCCGCTGTTGCAGGGCTCGCAGGCCGTGACGAGGTTGTCCGCCTTGTCGGTGCCGCCGAGCGCGACGGGTGTGACGTGGTCGACGCGCAGCGGGACGAGGGGGGCACTCGCTCCGCAGTACCTGCAGGTGTGGTTGTCCCGGCGGAAGATTTCGTACCGGAGGCGTTTTGAGACGGCCATTTGTCCCTCGTTTTGGAAGCGCGTTTTCAACTGCGCGTGACGAATTGGGCTTGCGATTCCGGTGAGCGATTTGGCCCGGAGGTTCGCCTTCTCGCGTACATCATAGCGCTCAACGCGCTCATGTACATCACAGAACTGAGGTACACTCCCGACATGACCGCGCCGAAGAAGGAGCACCAGGAGAAGATCGCCGACGTGCGTAACTCGCTCGCCGACGCGATCGAACGCGCCCGCTACTTCGACCAGACCACCGTCATGACCAGCCGCGGGAAGCGCGTCGCGGTCATCGTCGGCATGGACTTCTACGAGCGGGCACTGGAAGCCCTCGGCGAGGAACGCGAACTGGTCAAGAAGGACGCCCCTACTCCGAAGCGCAAGGTCGTCGTGCGTCGTAAGCCGGCCTCCGACGACTGACATCTCTCCTCCTCTCCTCTCCGGCCCCGCGTGTGCGGGGCCTTTGCCGTGTGCGGGTGGTTGGGGTTGCTGCTGGTCAGGGCCCGGCGCGGGTGATCAACGCTTCCGGTTTTTCGGTGGCGCCGGTACGCCAAACCGTGGCCATCTCGTGGCCACCTTCGGCTGGCCGGCGTTGGATCCGGTCACGCAAATTGCTTGCATTCATGGCGGGTTGTGGCTTTCGGCGCCGTGCAGCCGACAGGCGACATGGCCACAAGGTGGCCACGGTTTGGCGTTGTGTTGCCGGGCGGACTGTGGTCGCTGCACGCGGCCAGCAGCAGCCGGTCACGCGGCGGCTCGCAACTGACTGCGGGCTCGGTGGACGGTGCGCGGGGTGCAGCGGACGCGTTCGGCTATGACCGCAGCCGAGTAGTCCCGGCGGTCGAGCTGGTGGATTGCGGCGTGGCGTTCGCGCGGGGTCAGGGACTCAGGCGGATCACCGGCGACCGCGCGCTCGATCGCTATCTCATCGGGCTCGGCGGGCTGGTAGCGGGCCCGCTCGCGCTGCCGTCGACATTCGAGGCAGACCAGATGGCCCTTCTCGTTGCGGCCGAGGTTCTCGGGGAATGGGTGGCCGTGGCGGCATGCAGGGCTGTCAGCGGTGGTCTGGTAGCCGGGCAGGCAGAGGCGCTTGCGGTGGCGTGCAACGGTGTCGCGGGCAGCCCCGGTATGCCGGTGGATGGCGAGGTCGCTGTGCCCAGCGCGGAGCAGGGCTTCTATCTGCTGACGCTTCTCGGCGGCGTTCACCCGGCCTCCTTCCGGCTGCCGGTGGCGCGGTAGCGGCGGTCTGCTGCGGCGTTGGCGGCGCGGCAGGTGTCGCACCGTTCGCCGTTCTTGAGGTGGCGGCGGTACATGCGGGGTTCGCCGCAGATGGGTTCTGGGCGGGGTGTGTGGGTGCGGGTCTTGGGGTGCTTGCCGGGCTTCCAGCCGTTCGCTTTCCAGGCCTCGACGGTGGAGGGGTCCGAACCGATACGGCGGCCGATCTCCTTGGAGCTGAAGTTGCGGGCGTCGAGGATTCGCGCGGCGTGGATCTTCTCCGCGCGGGTGAGGGTGACGGGTTCGCCGTTGAGGGCGTATTCGATGGCGATGTAGTCGAGGTCGGCGGTCTCGTCGTAGGTGTGGGTGGTGGAGGCGTAGAGGCGCTCGCGGATGCCGGCGCCGAGGCGGGTGCCGTTCATGCGGCGAGCTCCCGTTCGGTGTCGGGGTGGGCGGCGAGGGCGTGTTCGACGTAGGACTTGGAGACGCCGAGGCGTTCGGCTGCGGCGGCCCGGTCGAGACCGGATTGCATGAGCCAGTGGGCGTCCTGGGCGACGATCTCCCGACGGGTGATGCCGTACTGCGGCTCGAAGTCGGGGTCGTCGATGCCTCCGACTTCATCCCAGTAGGACGGCGGCGCCCAGCGCTCGCGCTGAGCCTGGAGCTTGGCCCGCTTGATGCTGGTAGCCGAGATCCCGTGCTTGGCGGGCGACTCGTGCCGCATCTCGTCGTACACGGCGGCGACCCGCTGGGCGGTCCTGGCTTGGATCGTCGGGTAGCGGAGCATGCTGTTGCGGTTTGAGGGGTGGAGGCCGGCGCGGATCGCGGTGTGCACGGTGGGCCAGCCGATTGCGACGAGCGCGCGGAAACGCCGCTGGGTTCCGATCGGGCTCACGACGGCCGGGGTGTGCTCGTCGAGGTTGATCGCGAGAATCTTGGCTGCGACTTCGCGAGTGGCACGGTGCCGTCGCGGCGCGGCGTTGCCGTAGTCGTGCTGGGTGAAGGAGCGCACCGACCGGTAGGTGAGGCCGGTCAGTTGGGCGACGCGGTGGATGGTGATGCCGGCGGCGTGGAGGGTGAGGAGGTGCTGGCGGATGGGTTCGGCGTCGAGGAGGGGCTGCCAGGTGCCGTCGGCGATGGCCCTCTCACGGTCGCGGCTCCACGCGTTGTAGCGGTCGACGCATTCGGGCAGCCGGCATTTGTAGTCGGTGTAGCAGGTGAGGGTGTCGTGGTGGGGCGGCTGACGGTGGGCGGCTGTCACGGCTGCGGTGTCTCCTTCCGGATGTGGTGGGTGATGGTGCGGATGGCCCAGACGGCGAGTACGGCGGTCCAGTAGCTGGCGGCGACGGTGAGGAAGGCGATGCCGGTGGCGATGACGGCGAAGGCTGCGATGGCGCCCCAGAGGACGGCTTCGACGGCGTCGAATGCTTCGATCACGTCCGCCTCCTGCAGGCCCATTCGATGGCGGCCGTGGCGGCGCCGAGGACGACGGCGATCACGTAGACGTAGCCGAGGTTCACGCTGCCGCCGCCTTCCGCTGGGTGCGGGCGCTGCGGCGCTCCTCGATGAACTTCCGCCCCTCGGCGGTGATCAGGTACAGGTTGACCGGCTTGCCGTGGGCCTTCGGGTTCACCGAGGGCTCGTCGCCGACCTTGACGAGCACCTTCGGCTGGCGGCGCTTGGCGAGGCAGCTGAAGTACAGGCCGGCGGTGCCGCGGCCGAGTTCGGGGACGATGGCCCACAGGTCGTTGGCGCTGAAGGGCCGGTTGCCGCCTGCTATGGCGAGTACGGCCTGGTCGAGGACGGCTTCGTTCCAGTCGGTGACGTGGGCGTAGAGGGCGGCGAGGAGCTCGTTGGCCTTGATGCGGGCCTGCTCGGGCGTCATGGTCATAGCTGTGGTCTCCTTGGACTTCGAGGAGGCCGCCCGCGATAGCGGCGCGGGCGGCGCCTCGTCGGTTACTGCTGGGCGTTTTTGAGCGCGGTGCCGCGCTCCTTGATGAAGGCGCCGAGGCTGGTCGGCTGGCCGGTCTGCGGGTGCATCAGTGGCGTCGCGAGGGCGCTGGCGGCCTCGACCTCGCGGTAGAGGGCGAGCAGGCTGTCCGGGGTCGCCTCAGGGGCGCTGGCGGCGTCGATCCACACCGTGGGGTCGATCTCCTTGCCGCCGTCGCGCAGCCAGTCCAGGTAGGGCTTGGCAATGTCACGTGCCCCGTTGGGCTGGTTGAGGACGAGGCCCCTGAAGGAGGGGCAGCGGGACTTGATGAAGCGGAGCCGGTTGGCCTCGTCCATCTCGGCGGCCACACCGAACTCGAACTCGATGCCCTTGCGCTGTTCGGCGCGCATCCCCTTGTTGACCGGGGATCCGTTCTCCAGGACCCAGTGCACGTAGGACCGCATCGTTACGACGACGTGCCCCGGGTAGGCCATGAGCGCTTCGATCATTTCGTTCTGGAGCGGGGTGCCGTCCTTCCAGCCGGCGAACTTGTTGCCGCCGTACTTGGCCTTGGCCTTCTCGACTTGGTCGAGGGTGCCGTCGGTGCCCTTCCAGAAGTGGCTGAGGGAATCGACCATGACGACCGGGTAGCCGGCCTGTGCTGCAACGGCGAGCGCCTTCTGCAGGTCTCGCGGGTCGTACCGGTGCATCGGCAGGGTGTCGAAGGTGACGTCAAGGTCGTTGACGTAGAGGGCTGCGGCGCCGCGTTCGGTGTCGATGACGGCGAAGGGCTGCCCTTCGGCGAGGCCGCTGGCGATGGACAGCCCGGTCCACGTCTTGCCGGAGCCGGACGGGCCCTGGATGGCGACGGTGGCGTTGAAGCCGTCCTTCGTGGCGGGTCGGAAGGTGAACGGCCCGTCGTCGTACTCATCGGTGGTCTGCTGCTGGCGTCCGGCGCGGACAGGCTGGCCAAGCTGGGACATGCGGGTTCTCCTAGGCGTACTGGCGCTCGACCCACGGAGGGAGCGAGATCATCGGGTTGGGCAGATATCCAGGCCACTCGCCGGACTCGCGGCAGATGGCATAGGTGTTGAGGGCGACCTCGTTGAGGTGGCGGCCGATACCGCGGGCCATCGGGTCGCAGGTGGTGACGACCACGAGGTAGGGCGGTTCCTTCTCCTGCAGCACAAACTGGAACGGACGCTCCGGGTCGATCACATCGAGGGCCAGGCCGGCGTCGAGGTACCACTCCTGTTGTTGGTGGTAACCCCAGTCGTGGATCACCTTCGGCAGGTCCAGAGGGTGCGCCGACTTGGTGGTCTTGTAGTCGACGATCTGGCCGTCGTGGCGAAGCCAGTCGAAGCGGGCCCGCCGCCAGACGCCCTTGTCATCCCAGAACGCGGACTGCTCGGCGACACCGGACTCGGGCTCCAGGAGCGGAGCTGCTTCCGGGTCCGCCCGCAGCGCTGCAGCCATGGCCTTGACCTGCACCAGCTCCGAGGGCTTCAGGGGGGTCTTGCCCTCGGCGCGGATCGCGGCGACCTCGGCTTTGACGGCGTCGGTGGTCCACTTCTCGGCGTCGACAACGACCAGTTCGGGCCCGTTGCCGAGGATGAGCGTGTGCGCGGCGGTGCCGAGGTCGAACTCCTTCTTCGGCGGCTGCGGGTGCTCGCTCCAGTGCTTGAACTTGGCCGGGCATTCGCTGGCGAGCTTGCGGGCGCCGGTGGAGGAGAGGCTGCCGCCGGGGATCGGGTCGAAGTGGTAGACCTCGGCGGGTATGTCGTACAGGCCCGGCTGCACGTCGGCCGACGTCTCCACGGTGGCGGTCATGCGACGCCATCCAGGGGCATCGGCCGGGCGCATCCCTCGCACAGAGGCTGTCGGGGAGCCCCAGCGAACGGCCCGTCCTCGTCACCACACCGGATACAGACCAGCCCTGCCGCCCGCTTGAGCTTGTCGATGCCGTCCTCGTCGTACTTGGCCATGCGGACGGCCTCGGCCTCGGCCGGGTAGATCTGGGCGAGCTTCGCCACCTCGACCGGCGGGGCGTAGGCGAGAAGGTCGAGGAGCTTCTGGTGGTAGGTGCCGGGCTGGTAGCCGCCTCGGTGGCCGAACGTCCACAGCACGTGTCGCGCGGTTTCGGTGGGAATGGTGGGGCTTGTGGTGCCCATGAGTCCTCGTTTCTGGGTGCAAGAAGGTGGGGCCCGCTCCGCTCGGGCGGGGGTGCTCCGTGCGGAGCGGGCCCTGGGTGCCGCGGAGCGCTGGGGGTGTCGCTCGACGCGGCCGTCTTCGGTTGTGGATCAGGTGGTCAGGCGGCGGTGTCGGCCTCGGCGGGCTGCGGCTTGATGGCCTTCCATTCCTCGGCCTCGGCGTCGTAGGCGACGAACTGGTTGTCGTCGACACGGAAGTTGATCCCGGCGTTCTTCGCGTCGTTCAGTGCGAGGGCCAAGCGGACCGCCCACTTGCGGGGCTCCTCGGCCATCTGCTTGGCGACGCGCGCCTCGTGGTCGTCCTGCCACTTCTGCGGGTTGAAGCCCGCGTCTTCGGCCATGTCCCACGCCCACTCGCCGAGTTCGCCAGAGTCGAGCTGCTCGGCGGTGTCGTTCACGACCTCCTGGGCGGCCCGCGGGTCGACCTGGTGGAGGGCGTCGAGGTACCGGTAGGCGCACCAGTCCGCGACGCCAGCGCGGATGTGCGCGAACCAGGCGTCGCGGTCGTCGTCGAAGCTGGTCTGGTAGGCGTTGGAGGTGGAGTCGAGGACACCGCGAAGCAGGTTGGCGGCGGTCTCGCTGATGTCGCGGGGGGCCTCCCAGCGCGACGGCTCCGGCTGCGGCAGGCTGGCCATGTCGACATCGGTGGCCCCGGCGGCGAGGGTCCACAGCCACAAGTCGTGGGCGGACTGGAAGGTCTGCTCCTTGGCCGGGCCGATGCCGCCGCCGTTGGACGGCATCTGCGCGCCGATGAAGTCCTGGCCGAAGAACAGGACGGCCTTCTTGTCGGCGGTGACCCGTGTGCGGAGGCTTTGCCGGATGGCGGACCACCGCGGCAGGAAGTCGGTGTTGAGGGCCGGGAACGGCTCGCCCTCGACGGTCTGGGCGGCGATGGTGCGGAGCAGGCCCCGCCAGTCGGGGAACTCCAGGCCGAGGTTGACGGCAACCCTGAACTCGGAGAGCGAGTCAGCGAATACGAGCCGTGCGTCGTCGGTGGTGCTGATCGTGATGTAGGTGGCGCCCTTCATCGAGTCGATCCGCTCGCGCAGGGCGGGCACGATGTCGCCGGGGATGAGGCGCGCCCACGGCTCGTTGTTCTGCTCGCTGTCGGCGAGGCGGTAGCGGGCGGCAGCGAGCGTGTACTTGTCGGTGGCGACGGCGTACAGGTACTGGCTGTCGACGTCGAGACGGATGCCGTGCAGGGGCTCGAAGCCCTCGTGGCCCATGTGGTCGGCTGTCTGGTCGAGGAGCAGCTTCAACTGGTGGGCGTTGATGGTGACGGACAAGGTCATCTCCTGGGATGCTGGGTTCGGATCCCCGGTCGGTTGCGTCGGCCGGGGGTTCGTGCGTTGGGCGCCGGTCCGGGCGGGAGGGTGCACCGCCCGGCCGGCGGGTCAGTGGGTGTGTCCGGGATCGGTGACGGGGCCGAGAAGTCCGGCTTCAGCCGCTTCCCGCAGGGTGCGCACGTCGATGCCGATGGGGTCGGTGGCCTGGTCCTCGATCGCGCTGGTGTCGCGGTAGCCGCCCGGCACGGTGACCGCGTTGGCGTTGGCCTCGGCGGCGAGCTGCCCGCCGAACCGGCTTTTGAGGGCGGTGAGTTCCTCGGCGAGCTGGTCGCGTTCGGCGGTGAGGTCGTCGATGTCGGCCTGCTGCTGCACGACGACCTGTTCCGTCTCCGCCTGCCGGGCGCCCGCGGTGGCGAGGTCTTCGCGGAGCAGGGCGACCTCGTCACCGGCCGCGTGGAGGTTGGTGAGGAGGGTGATCTCGTTGCGGCGGAGTTCGGCGACCTTGTCGACGGCGCGCCGGCTGCCGGAGCCCTTCAGGCCGGGGATGAGGTCGGTGAGGGTCACGCGGCTTCTCCCTTCAGGCGGGTGTTGGTGTGTCGTGCGGCGGTGAGGGCGGCTTCGAGGCGGAGGATGCGGAGGGCGGTCAGGCACAGGGCTTGCAGCCAGAGGACGGGCACCTCCGCCGGGGCGGTCATGACACGGCCGCCGGGAACTCGTCCCAGGTGCGGCCGTCCAGCTCGCGGCCGGCCTTGCCCTTGCCGACGCGGCGCATCTCCCAGCGGTGGCCGAGCTCGTCGATCGGGTCGCCGACGAGAACGTTGCGCCGGTCGGAAGGACGACCGATGACCATCCATCCGGTGGGCTGGTGCTCCCCCCACTGCTTGAACAGGTAGGGCACGCCCGCCGCTTGGGCCTGGTCGCGGATGCTGCGCGCCCAGTCGGGGCTCATCGGTCGGGCTCCGTGCCCGGACTCACCGCCGACGATGACCCAGCCGATCGGCTGGCCGTTCGGGCGGCCGTTGCCGGTGTGGCTGCCGCCCCAGTGACCATCGCGGGCACAGTCGGGGCAGTGCTGCTCGAGCGGGCCGGAGTAGAAGCGGCGGCAGTCCGGCCCCTGGCAACGCCATGCGGCGTGACCGCTGGGCATCCACGCCGAGAGGTCGACAGGCCCGAGGAGCGGCTCGCAGGACAGGAACCGGACGGCGGCCGGGGTGTCGACGAGGGCAGGGATCCTGAGATCGGCGCGCTTCTGGTCCTCGACGCTCACCCCGAGCCAGACGTTCGGCAGAGGCCAGGCCCGGCGGATCAGCTTCGGGTCGGCGAACGGCGGGAAGTGCAGGAGCTCGTAGTCGACCTTCTTCTCGAACTCCGGGTCGCTGAGCAGGGAGCGCATCCGGCCGTGCCGCTTGGTCAGCACCTGGTACGTGTGCTGCGGCGTCAGTGACATGGCCGCGAAGACGCGGGCGATGTAGTCGACCGGGATGTCCTTGTGGAACAGGTCGGACATCGAATTTACGAAGACGCGCTTCGGCTTCCGCCACTTCAGCGGCAGCGTCAGCCGCTCCGGGCGGAGGGTGACGTCGAAGCCGGTCTCGAAGTGGTGGCCGGGGATGCCGCGCCAGCGCTCGGCGAACGTCTCCGCGTAGCAGTTGTCGCAGCCGGGCGACACCTTCTCACAGCCGGTGACGACGTTCCACGTCGCATCCGTCCACTCGATCTTGGATGACTCGCTCACGCGGCCACCGCCAGGGGTGCGGTCCGCCATTCGCGGTCGTGGTGGTCGAGGACGAGCACGAAGGTGACGCCGGCGTAGCGGACAACAGCCCGCGTGTAGTGGCCGAACCCGGTCGACCTGGTCTCCAGCAGCGCGGTGTCGATGTCGAAGACGTCGCACCAGGCGGTGAAGGCGTCGGGGTCGTGGTGGAACTGGACGTCGATGACCTGTTCGGCGGCGAGGGTGGTGCCGCGCAGGTGGAACAGGGCGGCCGGCAGGTGCGGGTGGGTCTCGGCGATCGTCTCCAACGCGCGGAAGGAGAGGGTCATGTCAGTCAGGTTCAGAGCGCTCACGACGCCTCCTTGAGGGTGCGGGTGGTGTTGTCGGTCCAGGCGCCGAACTCGGCTTGGTTCTGCGAGTAGGGGTGCCAGCTGGCGTGGGGCAGGCGCCGGTACCAGCCGAAGGCGTGCAGGCCGCCGTCGTTCGGGTTGCGGGTGATGTGATCGACGAGGAACTCGCCGATCTGGCCGCCGACCTGACGGGTGTAGGTGCGCTCGGGCTGGAAGAACTGGGCGCTCACGCGACTTCACCACCCGTCTCGCGGGCCATGAGCGTGTTGAACTCGCAGGTGCTGCACGGCTGGCCGTAGGTGTAGCCCGCGCTGCAGACCCGGCACGTCTGGATCGGGGCTGGCGTCAACGCCTCCAGCTCCGTCACACGAGCCAGTGCCTCGTCGCGCTCGTTGCGGACCGCGTCCAGCTCGTCGAGCAGGTCTGACACGGCAGTCCGGGCGAGCGCCACGAAGACGGCGTGCCGCTCGTCACCGAAGACGCCCACCGAACTGCGCACCACAGCACCGCGCTCGGTCCGCAGCACGTCCTCGACGACGTGCGCGAAGGCGGGCGGGAGCACGCTCTTCTCGTTGACCTGGCTCGCGGTCCAGGCGCCGAGGGTCAGCGTGCGATTGGCGTCCAGGGCGGCCATGCTCTCCCGGATCTCGGCTTCGCGGGCCGGGGTGAGACGGTCACTCATCGCCGCTCACCGCCTCGCCGGTCACGGAGAACGGGGCCGGCTGCGCCTGGTCCAGTTGGGCGTCCGCCCGAGCCGCCTGCCCGAGCGCCTCGGACAGCGCCGCCGACAGGGTGCCGTTGTCCGCCTTCAGTCGCTCGATCTCCGCATCGGCGTGGCGGAGACGGTTGAGCGCTCCGGGGAGCGCCTCGGCGCCGTAGATCGCCCTCCACTGCTCGACCTCGGCGAGCAGCAGGAGCATCGACTCCTTGGCGCGGGCGCTGTGGAACGAGATCGATGTCTCGTACCGCAGCAGGCTCTTGATCTCCTTGAGCCGCGCGTCGTCGAGCCGCTTAGGCTCCGGCCCGGCAGGCATCGGCAGAGCGCCCAGGGCGGCCACCGCTGCGGCAGTCTCGGCAGCCCGTGCCGCCTTGAACTCGTCCTCCGATACCACGTCGACGTGACTGAGAGCGATGCAGGCGCTGTGCCCGTCCACCCAAACCACGTCGGTGTGACCGCCCAGCACGGACGCCACGCTTCGGGTACGGGTGACGAGCCGACGAGCGTTGCGGTCGTCCTCCGGGCGGAAGCCGGGGTAGGCGAACACCGGGATGCCGACCTCGTACAGCGCGTTGAACTGCTCTGCGTTCACGCGGTCACCGCCGATCCGGCGTGGGCCTCGTGGTCGCGGCGCCACCGATAGCAGGGGTTCGGCGCCTGGGTCTCCCGCCACTTGATGGGGCCGTGGCACTTCCGCAGCGGATTGTGGTACCAGGACCGCTGCATGGCCTGCGCGCCGCAGCCCGGGCAGGCGATCATGGGGCCGATCGGGGAAGTCCGCCCCAGGTCGAAGCGCTCGGAGTCGTCGAGGCGGCGGAACTCTAGGCACCCGTCGAGAACTTGAGTTCCCTCCAGGTCGATGTCGCTGTAGTCGTCGGCCCAGCGGTCGAGCGCGTCGTCCTCGTCCTCCGCGTCCACCCACATGACTCGGGTGACGGTTTCGATGACGACGATCGGGAAGCGGCGCTCGTCCAGGCCCCATGAGCGGGCGGCCTTCGTCCGCTCCAGCAGCGCCTCAACCTTCGGGTCGGGCTCGTTCGGCTCCAGCCGCGGCCACGACTCGTTGAGGTAACGGTGGCTGCCGGGGTGCTTCAGGTCCTTGTCGCAGGTGCGCCAGGAGTCGTCGGGCTTCAGCTCGTCGCACTTCACGACAGCACCCCCGTTGCCTGCTCGGGCCGGAGTGCGGTCGCGGCCAGCACCTTGTCCGCCCGATGCCAGTGAGCGAGCACGGTCTCCCGATCGCCCAAGTCCTCCACCGACAGCGGCGACACCGGGCGGCCCAGCTCCAGCTCGGCACGATCAGCAGCCGAAGCCGCCTCACGGACCGCGCGCGGCAGCTGGCGGGACGAGAAGTAGCGGACGGCGTCCGGCGTCGGGATACGGGAGACGCTCATCGCGCACCTCCCGACTTGGTGTCGTTGATCAGCACGTCGTTGCCGCACACGTCGTCGGGGTCGGCCGGGTCTCCGAAGGTGCAGGTCCCGCCGTCGGGAAGGTCGTCGGCCGTGAGCGGGGTCAGCCAGGCCCAGCCGTCGCCGTGCTCCCGGCACAGCAGCACGCCCGGCTGGGAAGAGTTGCGGTAGGCGACGACGCGGTGCTCGCGCGCCTCGTCGGGCTCGCCCTCGCGGGGCTGGATGACCATGCCGTTCTTGTCGGCCCAGTTGCGGGCCTGGCGCTCGTGGTGCTCCTTGACGTGCTCCGTAAAGTCCGCGTAGCCGTAGGCGTGGAAGGCGATCGGACCGAACTTCAGGTCGACGGCGGCGTTACCCTCCTCGTCGATCTCGGCGGTCAGGCCGAGGGTGGCGGCAAACTCCTCCACCGCGGGGTTCGTACTCAGCGGCAGCAGCAGGCGATCCGTCGACGGGAGATCGGCGTCCGGGTGCTGCTCCAGCCAGTCCGCGATCTCGCGCAGGCCGGCGATGTACTCGGCGCGGTCGGTCATCGCACACCGCCCTCGGTGGAGCAGGTGCAACGGGTGGTCATGCCGGAGATGTAGGCGCACGACTCGTCGTGGCCGCCGCGGGGCGGGAACGGCTCCTCGGTGCGGGCCGCGTACAGCGCCTCACGGTGCTGGTCCATCGCCGCCTCACGCGTCTCGGCGCGCTGCGAGGAGTGGTCGATGGCGTAGCCGCCGAGGAAGAACCCGGCGTGCCGCTTGTCGGCGTGGTTGTCGAAGATGACCGTGTTGTAGTTGCCTCGCGCGATGCGGATCGTGGACACGGTGACGTCGAGGGTGTCGCTCTTCACAGGCGATTGCCGGACGATCTTCGGCGGGCGGTTCTGCGAGAATAGAGGCATCGATCTGCCCTTCTGTTCACGGATGGTGTGGGTGGATCGCGCGGCTTTGCGGCCGCGGGGCCCCGGCTGCCGGTATGCGCGCCGGCGGTTGGGGCTCAAGCCGCACTAGGCGGCGAGGCGGGGCTCGGCCGGGCGGCTGTCGTGGAGAAGCTGGGGGTCAACGTCCTGGTCGCCTTCGGCGAGCCAGGCCGCGATGTCTGCGATGCGCCAGGCGGCCTTGCGGCTCAGGGTCACGGACCGGGGTCCGTCGCACTGACCGGTGCGCTTCTGCTTCTGGCGGTCCTTGTAGAGCGTCTCGATGCTTCGGCCGCTCAGTCGGGCGGCCTCATCGATCCACACGTGGCCGGGTGGGGCCGGCTGCTTGTGCTGGGGGGTACTTCGGGGCACGGTTTCTCCTATTCAGGATCGTCGCCCATAGTCATGGTGACGCGATTTGGCGTCACTGGGGGCATGAAGAGGACGAGTACGGCGACACCGAGGGCCTCCGCGAGGGCGTGGGCGCCAAGGACACCCACTGTGGATTGGCTGCCGCTGGCCAGTTTCTGTATGAGCCCCGGGCCGCAGCCGCTCGCTTCCGCGAGGGTTCGGACCGAGTAGGGGGCTCCGCGGCCGGGGTTTTCCATGACCCATCTGAACTTCGCGGGGTCTTTGAGCGTGTAGCGGGTATGGCTCAACGGTTCTCCAGTGGTGCGGAGTGGCCTTGGCTTGCCCCCAGTAGAGCACTTTCGGTGTCACTCTGTCTACAGAATGGGTCACCTCGCGCCGCATATCGGCAAAGTTTGTGGCTAGATAGCATGGATGCGTAGACGATCCGTCTACAAACGAGGATGGTTGTACGGACTGACCTGCTACTTTTCCAGCGCACACCCCCACGGATAGAAACAGCCGGTGGAAGAGTGAACCGAGAGGACGACCAGGACATGACGGCAGCGGCCCCTGCGCCGGAGTCTGACGCAGCCCAGCCCTCCCCTACAGGGCCGCTCTCCCAGCTCATCCAAGCCGCACTCGACGACGGTAAGAGCCTTCGCGAACTCGGCAAGGTCGCAGTTGACCCGGAGACGGGCGAGAAGATCTCCTGGCAGTACTTCCAGAAGCTCGTCAAGAACCCGCCGGCTTCCGCCCCCAGTCCTGTCCAGATGCGCGCCATTGCCGCCGCCCTCGGCAAGTCGGAGACACGCATCAAGGAGGCGGTCGCCGAGCAGTGGCTGGACTACCGGGCCACCGAACTGGTCGGCTACGGAGGCACCGTGCGCATCATTCTTGGTCACCTCGGCGGCATGTCGGAGCGGGAGCAGCGGCGATGGCTGGCCATGATCGAGGCTGACGAGCGGGCTCGGCGCGAGGAGTAGTGCACCGCGCCCCGCCAGCACACACGTTGACTAAGAAGTCCCTTTATAGACATTTCGTACAACTGATTGTGGCCATCTGTTAACAGGTCGTACCCTTCCACAACCGTGCGCTTTCGGCAGATCCGTCACGGGCGCACCGCAACAACGGGAGGGCGCCTCATGCTGCGCGTCGTATACAGGGCCGACGACCCCGGCCCCGGGAAACTGTCCGACTGGCGCGAAGAACGCGGTCTCATCGAGTTTCGCGTCGCCTGCGGAACCAAGGCCCGCCAGTTCATCCCCTCGCTCAACGCCACCCTGCGCGACTGTGTCAAGAACACCCAGTGGTTCCAGGTCTGGGGAGGCGAGGTCATCTCCCCGGACCACCCCGAGAACCCCATCTCCGTCACGTTCGCGCTGTCGCCCTTCAACCCGGCACCGCCGGTCGACTTCCGTGAGCACAAGGGTGATGTGGCCGTGTACCTCTGCCCCACCGCAACGATCGACGAGATCGCCCCCTTCCTGAATCGCTCCGTCGAGGAGTGCCTCGCCGGCGGACGATGGTTCCAGTTGTGGCACGGAGAGATCGTCACCATCGATTCCCCTGGGACCATGGCGGCCTGATCAACCGTGCAGGGGAGGCGACGTGCCGGGATACATCGAGGACCGCTGGTACAAGAAGGGCGTTGACCCGGATACCAAGAAGGTCATTCAGATTCCCACGGAGCGGCACGGAAAGGGCAAGCGCTACAAGGTCACCGGTATCCCCGGCGTCCGCTCCCGGTCGTTCCCCGACGGACAGAAGGCCGCCGCCAAGGACTGGCTCGCCAACGCCCAGAGTGACACCATCCGCGGCCAGTTCTACGATCCGCGCGACGGATCCATCACCCTGGACGAATACGTGCGCAAGCACTGGTGGCCCACGGTGCGGTACCCGCCGACCACCAAGGCGTCCGTGCGTTCCCGGGTCTTCGGCCACATCCTCCCGCACGCCGGCGCACTGTCACTGAACCGCATCGGGTTCGACGAGGTGCGGGCCTGGCAGAGCCGGGCCGAGCAGGACATCGACGTCGGAACGCTCGTCGTCACATGGGCCCACTTCTCGTCGATTCTGCAGGCGGCACACAAGGCGAAGAGGATTCCGGCGAATCCGTTCCGCGACCCAGAACTCAGGGCCCCCCGTCTGCCCAAGTCGAAGGCGCTGGCGTGGCCGCAGGACACCGTCACGATGGTGCAGGAGGAACTTCCCGACCGTTACGGCATCCTGGTCAGCCTGGGCGCCGGTGCGGGTCTGCGGCAGGGCGAGGCCCTCGGCTTCTCGCCCGATGACGTCGACGGCGAGGACATCCACGTCGTCCGGCAGATCATCAAAGTCAACGGGCGGTTCGGGTTCGGGCCCCCGAAGGGAAACAAGGAGCGTGCTGCGCCGTGCACCCCCGAACTGGCCGAGGCGATCAAGGAGTACGCCAACCGGTTCCCGTCCGTCGAGGTAACGCTGCCGTGGGTGGATCCGGCTCGGCCGAGCCTGGCGTGGGAGGACCGTCCCAAGCGCACTGTGCGGCTACTCGTCACGACGCAGTTCCGCAACGGGGTCAACGGCGGCGCCATCAACAAGGACACCTTCAACGAGAAGCACTGGAAGCCGGCGCTCGCTGCGGCCGGGATGATCCCGCAGCCTGAGGTCACCTACATCGAGCCGAAGAAGGGGAGGAGCCCGTGGCGCAAGGAGACGTGGACGATGCCGCGCGAGTTCGGCTTCCACGTCCTACGCCACACGTTTGCTAGCGTCGTTCTGGCTGAGGGTGAGACGATTACACAGCTGGCCGCGTGGCTGGGCCACAGTGACCCGGCGTTCACGCTCCGGACCTACGTGCACTTCATGCCGAAGTCCGGTAGCCGCGGCAGGGCCGCGCTCGGGCGCCTCGTGTCGGGTGTCGCGCCAGAGGCCGGGGAGTCTCCTGAGAGTCCTGATACTGCGCTTCAAAGTGGATCTCCCCAGACGCTCCCCAGCTCGGATGGATCATGAGTTGAGCGGCCACCGAGGACCCCTCGATGGCCGCTCTTTCAGCTCAGGAATCGATGCTGTTTCAGCAGGTCATGGCGTGTAGACCGTCGGCCGGGGTGCCGTCGGCATCTTGTTGCCGATGAAGAAGCTCGTGTGCGGCGGCTGGTTATAAGCCGTGTTCTGCCAGGCCAGGCCCGTGCGGTACATCGTGTCGTGCAGCAGGGTCGTGATCTTCGTGCTCGTCTCGATCGGTGTGGAGTAGATCCGCAGCGCCGAGTTGTCGCTGGTGCGCCAGACGACCTCCTCACGCCAGTCGCCGAGGATGTCGCCGGACAGGGCGGGGGTGGACTTGGTGCCGTTGTTGGAGGAGACGCCGGAGCCGGTCAGCAGGCGGGTGTCGGAGGACGTGCCGTACTTGTCGATCCGGGTGCCGTCGAGCAGTTCTCGCACCGTGTCGCCGTCCCACCAGGACAGGAAGTTGACGGAGGACGGCTCGCGGCCCTTGGTGGCGCCGGCCTCGTCGCGGATGCTGCTGTCGGAGGCGGACCACATCTCGGGGCCGTCGTTGCCGGCGTAGACGTCCCCGGCGACGCCGCGGCCGTTGTCGCAGCAGGCGTCGAGCTTCCAGCGGACCGCGCCGTTCGCCGGGTTGATGTAGAGCGCGGCGGGCTGGGACGTGGACTCCGAGACCTTGTAGTACTCCAGGCCCGGTGTCGACGGGTCGAGGTCGCCGAGGTGCTGGGCGTCGCCGTGTCCGGTCTTCGTGGTCCACAGACCGTAGCCGTTGTCGTCGACGGCCATGGCGCCGTACACGATCTCGTCCTTGCCGTCGTTGTCGACGTCCCCCACGGACAGGCTGTGCGAGCCCTGGCCGTCGAAGCCCTTGCCGCTGTTGGTGGAGGAGTTGGTGTCGAAGGTCCAGCGACGTGTGAAGGACCCGTTCCGCCAGTCCCAGGCCGCGATCACCGTACGGGTGTAGTACCCGCGGGCCATGATGAGAGAGGGACGGGCGCCGTCCAGGTAGGCCGTGCCCGCGAGGAAGCGGTCCACGCGGTTGCCGTACGAGTCGCCCCAGGACGAGACCGTGCCGCGGGCCGGGACGTAGTCGACGCTCGCCATCGCCTTGCCGGTCTGGCCGTTGAACATGGTCAGGTACTCGGGGCCGGAGAGGACATAGCCGCTGGAGTTGCGGTAGTCGGCCGAGGAGCTGCCGATCACCGCGCCGGTGCCGTCCTTCGAGCCGTCCGCGGTCTTCATGGCGACCTCGGCCTTGCCGTCACCGTCGTAGTCGTACACCTGGAACTGGGTGTAGTGGGCGCCTGAGCGGATGTTGCGGCCCAGGTCGATGCGCCACAGACGGGTGCCGTCGAGTTTGATGCCGTCGATGATCGTGTTGCCGGTGTAGCCGGACTGGGAGTTGTCCTTGGCGTTGGTGGGCTGCCACTTGAGGACGAAGTCGAGGGCGCCGTCCCCGTCGAGGTCACCGACGGAGGCGTCGTTGGCCTCGTAGGTGTACGCGACGCCGTCGGGGGTGGTGCCGCCCGCGGGCGCGCTGATCGGTACGTCCTTGTAGCCGGTGCGGAACTGGACCGCGTGCACCGAGTCGCCCTGCTCCGCGCCGTTCACGATCGCGCGGACCGTGTAGTCGGCCTGGGCGGGGGCACCGGAGTGGAAGTAGTTGGTGGAGCCGGTGATCGGGGTCGAGTTCACCTTCGTGCCGGCGCGGTAGACGTTGAAGGACACGTTGTCGGGGTCGGTGCCGAGCCAGCGCCAGCTGACCAGGTTGCCGCTGTCGGTGTGCACACTGGCCACACCCCGGTCGAGCGCCTCGACCTGCCGGGCGGCGGCGGCCTCGGCCGGGCCGGCATTGAACGTGGTGAGTCCGGCGGCGGCGAGGACGACGGCCGCCGCCATGATCGGGACCCTGCGTCTGCGGTGCCTGTGCGGGTGCTGCACGGTGGATACCTCCGGTGAGGACAGACGGGTGTCTGTTTCCTCAGTTGCCGCTGGTGCGGGGCAAGTTGCCGGGGTGGGGCGAGACCGCACTCGCCGCCAAGGTCGCCCCCCATTCAGGGCGTGAAGTTCACACGCCCGGCTTCCTGAAGGCGCGCAGGGAGAACTCCGGGTCCGGGCGGGGGCGGTCCTGGTCGGGCAGGGCCGCGAGCTGTGCGGCGTAGTGGTCGGCGCGCGGGTCGCCGGGCGGCAGCGTGACGAACCAGCCGCGCCGCAGGTCGGCCAGGGCACGCCGGGGGCTGCGGCCCTGCCCACGGCCCGGGAAGCACGCCTGTCCGGCCGGGCGCAGACCGTGCCCGGCGGCGTGCTCCACGACGGCCGCCCCGGCGTCCAGGGCCGGGGTGCGCGGGCGCGTGGCCAGCACGGCGTCGATGTCGCTGCCCACGTTGTGGGAATGGGCCTTGTCGACGGTGGTGACGTACACACCGCCGGGGCTCAGCACGCGCGCGCACTCGCCGACGATGGCCCGGACGTCGTCCGGGCTGTTGACGAGGTGCAGCAGCCACACGCTCGTGACGGCGTCGAACGCGTCGTCAGGGAAGGGCAGTTGACGGCTGTCCGCGAGGACGACGGCGCCCGGCAGCCGGTCCGCGGCCCGGCGTGCCATCCCGTACGTCAGGTCGACGCCCGTCACCCGCAGTTGGGCCCGCGCCGCCGAGAACCGCCGGGTCACGATGCCGGTGCCGCACGCGACATCGAGGAGGCTGCGCGCGCCGTCGGGCACGATGCTCAGCACGGCCTCCGCGGCCGCCTTGGCGCGGGGCTCGCCGCCCCGCAGCACGTCGTACCGCTCGGCCTCCTTGTCGTAGTCCAGCACGTTTCAGCTCGCACCGTGGCCCGGGGCGAGCTCCTCCACCCGGCGGGCGAGCTCGAAGTCGCGCTCGGTGACGGCGCCGCCCACGCTGTGGGTGTTCACGGTGAGCGCGACAGTGTTGTAGCCGAGGGTGAGGTCGGAGTGGTGGTCGAGCTCGTCCTGGACCTGTGCGATGTGCACGACCATCGCGGTCGCAGCGAAGTGCGAGCCGAGCCGGTAGGAGCGGGTGATCCGGTCACCGTCCTGCGACCAGCCCGGCAGTTCCGCCAGCCGGTCCCCGATCTCCTTCTGGGACAGGGGTTCGAGAGGCATGAGCACGCTCCTTCCGTGACGTCGGACTCCCTCTCTCAGCGTCTCTGATCGGCTTGGTGACCCTGAGTACTGCGCAGAGTGTGAGCCAATCGCCTTCGTGCCCTGGTGCTGAACGACGGAAGCCGTCGAGCCCGCGTGGCACGCCCCTCCGGACGCTGGTCGGTAAGGTCTTGCGGCCGCACCGAGGAGGGAGCCCGACGTCGCCTGGGCGCCGGGCGTGCGAGTGACACACTGCCACAGGACCACTACGGTCCGCTAATCCGACTGGTGAGGCCTGCCGCAGACCGGGCGTGGAGTCCCTGGTCAGGCCGGGGGACCCCACGTTGCGGGCCGGCTCCTCCGCCCGGCCCATGGACGTCCCGGCCGGCGAGCCTGCCATCGAGACGCTGCTCCCCGCGGACCCGGGCACCCGCCAAGTACCGTCAATCTCAGATCAACTGAGTTACCGTCAAAGGGCCCCACGAGCTGCCCGACCCGTTCGACCCCCTTGGTGTTCGCGTGAAACATGACACACTGCTTGCGTACTTCGGCGCGTGGGGAGGCGTGGCGTGAGTGAGCGGCGGGCCGCGCCCACCGTGGGTCAAGTGGTGCTCGGGCGGCGGTTGCAGGAGTTGCGGGAGGCCGCCGGGCTGAAGCGGGAAGAGGCGGCGCGGGTCCTCAGGGTGGCCCCGGCGACGGTGCGGCGCATGGAGATGGCCGAGGTCGCGCTCAAGATTCCTTACGTACAGGTGCTGTTGACCACGTACGGCGTGGCGGAGAGGGACGTCGCCGCGTTCGTCGCGCTCGCCGAGGACGCCAACCAGCCCGGCTGGTGGCAGCGGTACCACGACGTGCTGCCCGACTGGTTCAGCCTGTACGTCAGCCTGGAGGGCGCGGCCCAGGTGATCCGGCAGTACGAGCCGCACTACGTGCCCGGCATGCTCCAGACCGAGGAGTACGCGCGCGCCGTCCTGGAGGCCGGGACGGTCGGACACAGAGGGCCGGAGTCGATCGAACGGCATGTGTCCCTGCGCATGGCCCGGCAGAAGCTCCTGACCCGCGCCGACCCGCCCCGTCTGTGGGTGATCATGGACGAGACGGCGCTGCGTCGCCCGGTGAGTGTCCGGCCCGAGGTGATGCGCCAGCAGTTCGACCGGCTCCTCGACGTGATGGACCGGGACCATGTCACGCTCCAGGTGGCCGAGTTCGAGGCCGGCCCGCATCCGGGGACGTACGCACCCTTCGTTCTGTTCCGCTTCGTGGAACCCGAGCTGCCGGACATGGTGTACACCGAGTACCTGACGGGCGCCCTGTACCTCGACTCGGAGCGCGAGGTGGTCACGCACCTGGAGGTGCTGGACCGCATGGCCGCCCATGCGACGCATGCGGACCGGACCAGGGAACTCCTGCGCGAGTACCGCGAGAAGTTCTGACTCCACGATCCGGCTCCACGATCGGGCTCCACGATCCGGCTCCGCAAGACGCCTAGGCGGCGCCTCCCTTCGTGTCCTTCTCGTCCTTCTCGTCGTCGACGATCTCCGCGTCCACCACGCCTTCCTCGTCGGGCGGGCGCTGTTCCGAGGCCGGGCCGCCGGAGGCGGACGCCGCCTCGTACATGGCCTGCCCCATCTTCTGGCTGACCGACGCGAGTTTCTCGACTCCCGCGCGGAGCGCTGAGGTCTCGGCGCCTTCCCCGTTCCGCTCCAGCAGCCGCTTCACCTCGGTGACCTCCGCCTCGACCTCGGCCTTGGTGGCGGCGGGCACGCGTTCCTCGTTGTCGCGGAGGAACTTCTCGGTCTGGTAGACGAGTTGCTCGGCCTGGTTGCGGGTCTCAGCGGCCTCACGGCGCCTGCGGTCCTCCTCCGCGTACTGCTCGGCGTCCCGCATCATGCGGTCGATGTCGTCCTTGGGGAGGGCCGAGCCGCCCGTGACCGTCATCTTCTGTTCGCGCCCGGTGGCGAGGTCCTTCGCCGAGACGTGCATGATCCCGTTGGCGTCGATGTCGAACGCCACCTCGATCTGCGGCACCCCGCGCGGCGCGGGCGGCAGACCGGTCAGGTCGAAGACACCCAGCTTCTTGTTGTACGCGGCGATCTCGCGCTCGCCCTGGTACACCTGGATGCCGACCGAGGGCTGGTTGTCCGTGGCCGTCGTGAAGATCTCCGAACGCCGCGTGGGAATCGTCGTGTTGCGCTCGATGAGCTTGGTCATGATGCCGCCCTTGGTCTCGATACCGAGGGACAGCGGGGTGACGTCGAGGAGGAGGACGTCCTTGACGTCACCGCGGATGACGCCCGCCTGGAGCGCCGCGCCGACGGCCACGACCTCGTCCGGGTTCACACCCTTGTGCGGGTCCTTGCCGGTGAGTTCCCTCACCAGGTCGGTGACGGCGGGCATCCGGGTGGAGCCGCCGACGAGGATCACGTGGTCGATGGCGGAGAGCTTCACGCCCGCGTCCTTGACCGCCTGGTGGAAGGGGGTACGACAGCGGTCGAGGAGGTCGGCGGTGAGCTCCTGGAACTGGGCGCGCGTCAGCTTCTCGTCCAGGTGGAGCGGGCCCTCGGCGGAGGCGGTGATGTACGGGAGGTTGACGGTCGTCTCGGTGGAGCTGGACAGCTCGATCTTGGCCTTCTCGGCGCCCTCGCGCAGCCGCTGGAGCGCCATCTTGTCCTTGCCCAGGTCGACGCCGTACGCCCCCTTGAACCGCTTGACGAGATACTCCACGATCCGCTGGTCCCAGTCGTCGCCGCCGAGATGGGTGTCGCCGTTGGTGGCCTTGACCTCGATGACGCCGTCGCCGATCTCCAGCAGCGAGACGTCGAAGGTGCCGCCGCCGAGGTCGAAGACGAGGACGGTCTGCTCCTCACCGCGGTCGAGCCCGTAGGCGAGGGCGGCGGCCGTGGGCTCGTTGATGATCCGCAGAACCTTGAGCCCCGCGATCTCCCCGGCCTCCTTGGTGGCCTGACGCTGGGCGTCGTCGAAGTAGGCGGGCACGGTGACCACCGCGTCGGTGACGTCCTCGCCGAGGTAGGACTCGGCGTCCCGCTTCAGCTTCTGCAGGACACGCGCGGACAGCTCCTGGGCGCGGTAGCGGTTGCCGTCGATGTCGCCCTCCGCGGGGAAACGCCAGTTCGCGTCGCCCATGTGACGCTTGACGGAGCGGGCGGTGCGTTCCACGTTCGTCACGGCCTGCCGCTTGGCGACCTCTCCGACGAGGACCTCACCGTTCTTGGCGAAGGCGACGACGGACGGTGTGGTCCGGGCGCCCTCCGCGTTGGCGACCACGGTCGGCTCGCCGCCCTCCAGGACGGCCACCACCGAGTTCGTCGTACCGAGATCGATTCCGACCGCACGTGCCATCGCCGTCCCCTTCCGCCAGGGCGCTTCCTACTCCAGCAAAAAACTTGAGTGGAGTAATGTCAATGCCGCATGTCCGGAAACGACGATGCCGCGCCCGTACGGCGGGCGCGGCATCCGGCGAGGTACGGGTGTCAGGCGAGCTTCGCCGACAGCGTGATCGTGGTGCCCGTGAGCGCCTGGCTGACCGGGCAGTTGGCCTTGGCGTTCTCCGCGGCGGCGACGAAGGCGTCGTTGTCGATGCCCGGGACCGAGCCCTCGACGGTGAGGTGGATACCCGTGATGCCCTCACCCGGCTGGAAGGTCACGTCGGCCGAGGTGACGAGCTTGGTGGGCGGCGTACCGGCACCGGCCAGGCCGTGCGACAGCGCCATGGAGAAGCAGCTGGAGTGGGCGGCGGCGATCAGCTCCTCGGGGCTGGTCTTCCCGTTCGCCTGCTCGGCGCGCGACGGCCACGACACCGGCTGCTCGCCGATGCCGGAGGAGTCGAAGGTCACGACGCCGTTGCCCTCAAGCAGGTTGCCTTCCCACACGGTGTGTGCGGAGCGCGTGGTTGCCACGGTTATTCCTTTCGCGAGCGGTCCCGAGGGGGGTACCCGGGGTTCCTGGGCCCCATCCGATCACACTCTGCCTCACCTCACCCTGAAGACCGGCCCACGGGGGGTGAACGGCAGGCGAGCACCTTGTGGGATCAGGTACGCGTGCTCGCGGCGCACCCGCAGGACGTCGCACCAGCCGTCCGTGATGACGAGGACCGGCGCGCCCGGCGGGAAGTCGTCCGCACGGTGCAGCAGATCGATACCGGGCTGGAGGACCGTGCCGCCGCGCCCCCGCACCCGGACACGCCCCGCGATCTCCGTGACCGGCAGATAGCCGGCGTCGTGCGGGGCCGCGTCACAGAACACGACTCGGGCGGCCGGCACGTCGCGGGCCTCGGCGTACGAGGCGATCGCGCCGAGCGCCTTGCCGAGCAGGACGCGGTCCATCGAGCCGGAGGTGTCGAGGACGACGCCGAAGGTGCACCGGGCGATCTCCTCGGGCGGGAAGTAGCGGCCCGCGCGCGGGATGTCGGGCGTGGACGACTGGCGGCGCGAGGGGCGCGCGTACGTCCGTACCGGCTCCGGGCGGGGGACGAACTCGTCGAACCAGCGAGCCAGTTGGGCGTCCCAGGGCAGCGGCGGGTGGCTGAGCGTGCGGATCTCCTCGACGAGACCGGCGGGCAGGAAACCGCGTTCCTGGTGCTGGTGCAGGTCGAGGCCCCGGGCGAGTCCCCTGCGGTAGAACTCGTCCAGATCGACGTAGTCGCGCGGGCTGCCGAGCGGGCCGCCGAGGATGTCGCCCACGCCCTTGCCGCGCGGGGTGGACAGACGGCGCATCCGGCGCAGGTCCTTGGCGATCCGGTCGTAGACCTCCTCGGCCGACAGGCCGGCCAATTGCGGGTCGTGCAGCAGCCCGTCCGGCATCGTGCCGACCTGCATCTCGCACAGCCAGCCGTTGATGACGTAGTCGGCGGCGATGTTGAACAGGAACGGGTCGCGGGTGCCGCAGCGGTCGCCGTGGCGCAGGGCGGCGTGCAGCATCTCGTGGGCGAGGACGAAGCGCCACTCCTCGTCCTCGAACTCACGCAGCGGGTTGATGTAGATCTCCCCCGCCTCCGCGTTCACCGCGGCGATGGAGATGCCGTGGGCGCGGGCGAGTTCGGCGTCGGCGACGATCGTGATGCCGGCCGCGATGCCGCCGAGCAGGGGGTAGGAGGAGATGAACCACTCCAGGGCCCACTGCCAGGGCCGCTTGCGCGTGGGCCCTCCCGACATGGAGTCCCGGCGGCCGCCCGCCATGTCCATCGCCGTGGACATCGTGCGGGTGAGCGCGTACGCGAAGGCGAGCTGCCAGTCCGCGGGCTGCCCGCCCCATCTGTCCGAGGGCACGAGGAGCTGGTCGGGCTCTCCGCCCGCCGTACCGCAGTGCGTGTACGTGGCCGGGATGCCGCTCCGGCGCCAGCGTGCGGCGAGCTGCTCCTCGTCGCCGTCCGGGTAGGTGGCGGGCAGGTCCGCGGGGGTGCGGCCCACCGGAAAGCTCAGCAGGAACCGGTTGACGACGGCGCAGCGCGCGGCGAGGTCGAAGCGGTCGGGCTGTGCACGGTCGCCCTTCGCCGCCGGGAGGTGCCCGAAGCCGAGGTGGATGACGCCGTGGGCGATCGCCCAGGCCCAGTCGTCCGGCTCGGCACGGCGGGTGGGGTGGGCGTGCAGGATTCCGTTCGAGTCGACGCGGACGAGGCCGTCACGCGGGGCGTACCCGCATGTCTCCTGAGCCTGGTCGGTCCCCGGGTCCCGGCAGGTCTGCTTGCCCCGGCACAGCTTCGCCTCCAGGGCGGCGATCGCAGGGTTGGCCCAGGCGAGCCGCACCCCGTCCGCGAACGCCTCCGTGGCGGGGTCCGGCTTCGTCGACTCGCTTGCCTTCTTACGGGTACGGCTCACCGGCACCCCTCACCGTCGCGCCTCGACCAGCCGCGGCATGTCCCGGGCCGCCTCCACCAGGAACCAGGCGGGCAGCACCGGGTTGCCGTCGGCGTCCGAGGCGATGACGCTCTGGGCGACCTCGACGGAGATCTCGGCGAGCTGGACGAGCAGCGACTTGGCGCGGTACGCGGTCTGGCGGCCGTTCGCCGAGAGGTGCTCCTTGCTCGCGGGGAGCTCCTTGATGAGGCGGCCGCGGAAGGACTCGGCGAGGTAGTACAGCAGGTCGCGGTCCTGGGGGCGGCTGGGCCAGCGGGCCTCGCCCTTGAGGACGGCCTCGATGCCGTACTGGCTGCGCACGATCTTGACGTAGCCGCAGAAGGCGACGGCGTGCGCGGGCGTCAGCGTGCCGTGGGCCAGGACCTTCAGGGTCTCCTCGTCGAGCGCCCGGCCGAAGGAGTGCAGCGCATCGGAGAGCATGTGCCATGAGCGGGGCGTGGAGAACGGCTCCTCGGTCTTCGGTGGCTTGGACCACAGGTGGTCGGGGCGGTCGGTGAGGTGGTCGAGGACCCAGGGGTGGATGCCGTTCACCGCCGCCCATCCCAGCCAGTCCTTCGCCGACGCCTCCAGGTGGACGTGGGCGAGACGGTTGACCAGCGCGGAGGCGATCGGGCGGGCCAGGGCGTTGTCCGTCGCGCGGTTGCCGGCACCGATCACGATCGAGCCCTTCGGCAGCTCGTAGGTGCCGATGCGGCGGTCCAGGATGAGGGAGTAGAACGCCTTCTGCACGTCCGGCGTCGCCGCGTTCAGCTCGTCGAGGAACAGGCAGTACGGCTCGTCGCGGGCGATCGCCTCCGGCGGGCAGAACACGGAGCGCCCGTCGCGGATCTGGGGCACGCCGATGAGGTCCTCGGGAGCGAGCTGGGTGCCGAGCAGGCTCACGCACTCCAGGCCCAGCGACTCGGCGAACTCCCTTACCAGGGAGGACTTTCCGATGCCGGGAGCGCCCCAGATGAACACCGGCCGCACGGTGGCAAGACCGAGGAGTAGTTCCGGAATACGGGAGGGTGTGACGGTGACGGCTGCCTGCAAAGCAGCGGCCCCCTCTCTGCGCCTAAGCCGGCGCCGCTCTCGCGGATGTGGTTGCTCGCCATTGAGGTTCTCAATTGATGGTTGCGGTCGTCACTCGCTTTTTTCGGGAGGCGGTCGGAAACGGTCGGGAACCGTCGGGAAGCGGTCGGAAACCGGACTGTTCAGGCGGCCCGTCGCTTGGGCTCCGCCTCCAGCGGGATCTGGGGGCCGCTGCACTCGCGCAGCCAGCGGCGCAGCACGCGGTGGACGTGCTCGGCGCCGACGAGTTCCTCCGCGTCCTCGACCGGAGCGGAGAACGTGACGGGCGACAGCAGAAACGGCCTGGCCTGGGCCCCGCCGAGGCCGCCGTGCGAGCCGATCTGCTCCTCGAACGCGAGGACCTCGCCGCTGTCCGGGTCGTACCAGGAGTTGACCATGATGTCGGCGACGTGCGGGAAGTCGTGTGTGCGCCGTACGGCGGCGGTGGCGCCGGGCCCGAAGTCGGCGAGCGGACCCGGGTGTTCGTCGGTGAGCTCGGCCACGGGGATCTCCGCGCCGTGCGCACCGAGCACGACACCGTCGTACTCGTCGCTCCCGACCAGGACGAACCCTATGCCGGGGTGGTTGGCGAGCGTGGACAGCAGCGCCGGGTACCGCCGGTCGATCTCCTCCTTGCTCATCCGGTGGGGCACGTCGGGGAACGACACCAGTCCGAGGTTGCCGGAGGCCAGCACGATCGGCTCGGAGCGGCGCGAAGGCCGGTGCTGCTCGCCGCCCTCCTCGACCGGCCTGCGCAGCGCGGCCCGCACCGCCGCCCGCGCCTCGGCCCCGCTGTGGGTGCGCTGCGCCCTGCGCGGCACGGGCAGTCCGCAGCCGGCCCGGACGAGGTTGCCGAGGGAGAGGCCGTAACGGGCGAGGAACGTCTCGCCGGGGCTCTGCCCGTGGTCCGACAGGACGACGATGCGGTACGCGCGCGGGGCGTGCTCGGCGACCTTCTCGATCAGGGCGAGGGAGCGGTCGAGCCGTTCGAGCACCTGCTCGGCGTCCCGGCTGCCGGGGCCGGAGTGGTGGGCGACCTCGTCGTACGCCACCAGGTCCGCGTAGATCGCGGCGCGGCCCGCGAGCATGTCGCCGATCACCGCGGCGACGACGACGTCACGCTCGACGACGGTCGCGAAGGCACGGATGAAGGGGTAGAGGCCGCCACGCTTGACCCGGGGACGCTGCTTGCGCATCCGGGCACGCGTGGACTGCCCGGTCTCGCGGAAGACGTCCGCGACGAAGGACATGGCGGTACGCACGGCGTTGGCGGGGTCGGAGAAGTAGGCGAAGTATCCGGCCCGGGACCGGTTGTCCTTCCCCCTGCGCGCCGCGATGGACAGGACGAGGGCGAGCTGGTCGGCGCCGCCGCTGAAGAGGTTGCCGCGGCTGGCGCCGTCGAGGGTGAGGAGGCCGGTGTCGCCGGTGCGCCCGACGGCACGGCGCTGGAGTTCGGCCGCGCTGGACGGCCGGTTGCAGACCACGACCTCACGGCTTTCCTTCTCGTACCACCGGAAGGCCGGGATGTCGTGGTTGGTGCCGTGCAGGATGCCGAGCTGGCTGGCGCCGGTCTGGCTGGACCAGTCGGTGCGCCAGGGGGTGAGGCGGTGGGTGGCGGGCCGGCCGCCACCCCGGCCGAGCCACTGGGCCACGGTGGGCATCAGGCCCTTGTCGACGGCGGCCTGAAGCATCTCGTGCCCGACACCGTCGAGCTGGACGAACACGGTGCCGGGGCCGACCGGTCCCGGGTGGTCGTGGGCGTGTCTGCGGCGCCGGTCGGAGAGACGGTACAGCCGCCGTCTGTACGCGTCGTCGTCCCGTACGGCGAGCGCGGCGCCCGTGGCGGAGGCGACGGCTGACATCACGGCGGCCACGACCACGGCCGTCTCCGGGGCGACGTCGCCGCGCCCGGACGGGTTGAGCCGCAGGGCGAGCAGCAGCAGCGACCCGTTCAGGAAGAACACCAGCAGCCCGAGGACGAGGGCGGGTACGAGGAGCAGCAGCCGGACCAGCAGCGGCCACACCAGGGAGGACAGCAGACCGAAGGCCCCGGCGCCGAACGCCGCGGTCACGGCGATCGTGGTGGCGCTGTCGCCGTTGTCGGACTGCAACTGGAAGTCGGGCAACGCCCCGGCGAGCACGAGCATCGTCACGGTGGACACGGCCCACACCGCGATACTCCGCCAGACCCCGCTCAGTACGCGTCGCCAACGCCCACCGCCCACAGCCACCTCACGTCCCGGCCCGCCCACCGCGCGGGCCTCGTTCCAGCCTGTCACAACGGGCGGGGATGGTTGTTCGACATCGGGTGTAAAAACCCGGAGCGGCTGTGCGCCGGCGCGCGCACGGCGGAAGAACGTACAAGGCGGAAGAACGGAAGAACGAACCAGAGGCACGACAGGTCACTTGCCGCCGGCCAAAGCGATCCCTTCGGGTCCGGATGACGGGTGCGCCGTGTCGCGATGCGGGCCCGCCCGTTGCAACACGGCGTGGATCATACGAACGGCATCCCGAAAGACATCCCGACGAACGTGCCGAAGGACGCCCCGGCGGACACACCGGCGGGCGCTCCGGCGGGCGCTCCGCAAGGCCTGCCGTCGACCGGGCGGGCCGGGCGGCGCTGGGGCCGGTTCTGGTTGCTGATGGCTCCGGCGGCGGCCTCGGTTGCGGCGTTGACGGCGGCCGTGGCGCAGGGCGCCGTGGCGGCGTCGGTGGCCGCTTCGGGAGAGGCGTTCAAGGTCTCGGGCGACCGGATGGAGGGCAGCGGTTTCACAGCCGTCCCGGGCGTCAACTCCGAGCCGGGCGGCGGCAGGCACCCCGTGGTGACGGTGACCGCCCGCGAGGCGGAGCTGGAGAACCTGTGCGTGAGCGTGCTCGTCCCCACCCCGGTGGGCGAGATGACGGTCCGCGTGCGCGCCGGCACCACGGAACCGGTCAGGGCCACCGGGCTGTCGGTCGACGCCGACCACGTGCGGGGCCGCGTCGACCTCACCGACGTGACCGCCCAGGCTCTCGGCCGGCCCTCGTCGGGACAGGGTCCGGGCGGGTTCCTGGCGAGCACGGCACGCGTGGTGGTGCGCGAACCGAAGTTCAGCGGCTGGCGCGGCACTGCGGGGTCCTTCGAGCTGCGGGATCTGAGCCTGCGTCTGGTGCCGGGAGCAGCGGAATGCTTCTGACCAGGCTCCCGGTCCGGCGCGCGGGGTGGTCGGGCGCGGCCGTCTGGTGCAGGACCCGTCCGCTCGGCGCCGCCGTCCTCGTCACCGCGGCGGGTGGCTGGCTGATCGTGCTGCCGTTCCTCGGCACCCCCGTCGCCCTGCTCCAGCCGGGCGTCGCGGGCTCGGCCGGACTCGGGGTGAGCCTGCCCCTGTTGCTGAGCGGCGTCGCCCTGATGCGTTTCCCGGCGCTGCACGCCCTGGCCGGCCTCTTGGCCACCGTTCTGTCGGTGCTCGCCCTGCTCACCTGCAACCTCGGCGGGCTCTTCCTCGGCACCGCGCTGGGCGTCCTCGGCGGCTGCCTCGCGTTCGCCTGGACACCACCCGCTCCCCCAGCACCGCAATCCGCCCCAGTGGAAACCCCAGTAGAAAAAGGAAGCAACAAGGCATGCCGGACCGCCTGACCTCCAGCAGCAACGAGCGCGCGCTGCGCGCCGCCTACCGTCACTGCCGTCGCGCCGTGCGCAGACGTGACCCGGTCGAGTACGCCGTCATGCAGCTCACGCCGCCGGCGCTGCGCCCCGCCTGGTGGGCCATGTGGGCCGCCTTCGCCGCCGCCGACGACATCGCGGACGACCCCGGCACCGACCGGGCCGAACGCGCCGCCCGGCTGCACGCCTGGACGACGCAGCTCGACGGCGACCTCGCAGGCGGCCGCAGCGACGACCCCGTACGGCACGCCCTGGTCGACACCGTCCACCGCTGGGACCTCGATCTCGGCACGCTGCACCGCTCGTTCACGACCCTCGCCGCGGACACCGGCGGCCGGGAGTTCGCCACCTGGGCGCAGTGGAGCTCATGGGTCCGCGGCACCAACCACAGCTGGGCCGTCGAGGGTCTGCGCCTGCTCGCCCGTGCGGGCGTCCACATCCCGCTGTGGCTGGACCGCACCGAGAGCTACCGGCGTTACCTCGACGGCCTGTACCTCACCGACACGCTCGCCGACCTCGGCGACGACCTGTCCCGCGGCGAACTCCTCCTGCCCGCGGACGTCCTGGCCTCCTTTCCCGGCGCCGAGGACGACCTCCGTGCGGGCCGGTACACCCCGGCGGTCCGCGACCTCGTCTCCCATCTGACCGGCCGGGCCCGCCACTGGCTGCACCAGCCGGAGCTCCTGGGCGGGCTGCCGCCGGGTCCGGCCGTCGTCTTCGACGCCGCCACCAGGCTCTTCTTGGCTCGGCTGGACGCCGTCGACGCAGCCGGCGGCAAGCTGCTGCACCAGCCGACCGTTCCTTCCCGCGTCACCCGCTGGCGTCTCCTGGCGCCCGCACGCGCGCAGACCGCTCTCGCCCGGCGTCTGCTCTCGTGCCCCGTCGACCACCGCACTCCCCCGCCCCCGGCCGAGTCGCGCGGCACCGTCGTCGTGGAGTCCGGCCCGGTCACATCACCACCGCCCCACCCCGGCGGCGCACGCCCCCCGTCCCTCGCCCCGGGCGAACTGCCCCGCCACGTCGCCGTCATCATGGACGGCAACGGCCGCTGGGCGACCCAGCGCGGCCTGCCGCGCAGTGAGGGCCGCCGCGAGGGGTCCACGGCCGTCCGCGAAGCCTTCCACGGGGCCCTGGAGCTCGGCCTTCCGTACCTGACGCTGTACTCCTTCTCCACCGAGAACTGGAAGCGGTCGACGGACGAGGTCTCCGAGCTGTTCGCACTCTGCCGGGAGGAACTGCGCACCCACAGGTTCGCGCAGTACGGGGTACGCGCGCGCTGGGCGGGCAGCCCCGAGGGCCTGCCCGAGGACCTCGTCGACGAACTCCTGCGCGTCCAGCACGAGACCCGCCACCAGACGCGCCTCACCCTCACCCTCTGTCTCAACTACGGCGGCCGCGCCGAACTCACCCGCGCCGCCCGCGCCCTCGCCCACCGGGCCGCCTCCGGCCAGATCGACCCCGCCCGCATCCACGAGGCCGACCTCGCCGCGCAGTTGTCGCTGCCGGACCTGCCCGACGTCGACCTGTTGTGGCGCACGGGCGGCGAGCAGCGCGTCTCCAACTTCCTGCCGTGGCACGCCGCCTACGCCGAACTCCACTTCACCGACGCGCTCTGGCCCGACACCGACCGCCGCGACCTGTGGCAGGCGGTCACCGCCTACACCCACCGCCGGCGCCGCTTCGGCAGCGCTCCGCGGGTGCCCGAACAGCCCCGGTCCTCCGCACCCGCACCGGTGTGACAGAGCTGCGCCACGCCCTCCTGTGCGGGCGCACGGGACCCGCACAGGCGTCAGCGGCCGTCGTAGCCCGCCGTCGGCATGGACAGGCGGCGGTGCACCCGGGCCTTCATCTGGGCGTCGTACAGGGGCTCGGCGCGGCCGACCGTCTCGACCCGCACGCCCCGGCGCGCGCACTCCGCGGTGAACTCGTCGACGTCGGTCAGGGCCCGCTCCAGGACCCGGCGGCTGGGGGCGACGAACAGGTCGACGAGACCGGCCTCGACGTCGGACCACAGGGCGCAGTGGTCGGGGCGCAGTCCGCGTACGAGGAGTTCGCGCGTGATCACGTACCCGCGCTCGGCGGCCCAGCGGGCGCACATGGCGTGCTGGCTGCGGGAGTCCACCAGGAAGGGGTCGGCTTCCAGTTCCTCCAACGGCGTCAGGCCGGCGATGGCCGCGACCCGCACGACCTGCGGCCGGCCGAAGGCACGCCTCACGTCTCCCATGGAGTCCCCCTCACCTCCGGGTTCGCCGCAGACCCTACTCCTGCCCGTAGGCTCGGGGGGAGTCGCGCGAGGGAGGCAATGGAAGTGCCGGTGGAGATCACCTGGTGGGGCCATGCCACCTGCACGGTCGAGGACTCGGGTACGCGGGTGCTCACGGATCCGCTGTTCGCGCGCCGGCTCGCGCACCTGCGCAGACGCCGGGGCGCGCCGCCCCCGGCCGAGGCCGCGGTGGCGGATGTGGCGCTGGTGTCGCACCTGCACGCCGACCATCTGCACGTGCCCTCGCTCGCGCGGCTCGCGCCGGGTACCCGGCTGCTGGTGCCGAGGGGCGCGCCGCGCCAGGTGCCGGGGCTGCGCAGGCTCGACCATCTCCGGCTCACCGAAGTGGCGCCCGGCGACGAGACCCGCGTCGGCGACCTGGTCCTTCGCACGGTGACGGCGCGGCACGACGGGCGGCGACTGCCGCTCGGCCCGCACCGGTCGCCTGCCGTGGGCTTTGTGATCGAGGGGGCCGCGCGGACGTACTTCGCCGGGGACACCGGCCTGTTCGAGTCGATGGCGCAGGAGGTCGGCCCGGTCGACGTGGCGCTGCTGCCGGTCGGCGGCTGGGGACCGTTCCTCGGTCCGGGGCATCTCGACGCGGGGCGCGCGGCACAGGCGCTCGCGCGGCTCATGCCGCGCAGTGCGGTGCCCGTGCACTACGGCACGTACTGGCCGATCGGTCTGGACGCCGTGCGCCCCCATGAATTCCACTCCCCCGGCGACGAGTTCGTCCGCCTCGCCTCCGCCCATGCCCCCGAGGTGACCGTGCACCGCCTGGGACACGGAGAGCGCGTCCGGCCGGGGGCGGCACGGTGAGGCATGGCCGGCACACCGCGGTACGGTCGGTGGCTCCGGAGGTCCGCCCATGATGCTTCTGGCCGCGGCGGGTTCGACCGTGCCCACCGAGTCCACACAGCAGGCGATCGGTTACCCGACGCTGTTCGTACTGGTGTTGCTCGGGGCGCTGGTGCCGGTGGTGCCGACGGGGGCGCTGGTGAGTTCGGCCGCGGTGGTGGCCTTCCACCAGACGGCGCCGTTCGCGCTGCTGCTGGTGTTCGTGACGGCGTCGTGCGCCGCGTTCCTCGGGGACATCGCGCTGTACTGGCTGGGCCGGCGCGGGATGCGGTCCAGGAACGGTTCGCGCTGGCTGGAGGCGATCCGTCGGCGCGCGCCCGAGGACCGGCTCGCCCAGGCCCAGGAGAAACTCGACGACCACGGCGTGACCGTCCTGGTCCTGTCCCGGCTCGTGCCGGCGGGCCGCATCCCGGTGATGCTGGCCTGCCTGCTGGCCGAGCTGCCGCTGCGCCGCTTCGCCCGCGGCGACCTCCCGGCCTGCCTGGCCTGGGCCGTCACGTACCAGCTCATCGGCATCCTCGGCGGTTCCCTCTTCGCCAAGCCGTGGCAGGGCGTGGTGGCGGCGGTCGCGCTGACCCTGTTGATCAGCGCCGCACCGAGCGTGTGGCGCAGGATGCGCCGGGCCGCCTCCCAGTGAGCCGGTGGCGTGTGTGATCTCCCCTGCCCGGTAAGGGGGTTCACGTCGGCCTGGTCATTCTCGTACCCGGCAACGGAGTGCATTGCCCGTGGTCGTACCCCTGCCCGTGGTCGTGGTCGACTCGGGCTGCTGTGTCATCGGGGAGGCTCCCGTCGCTGAGCGTCGTCACCGAGATCGGAGACCGTCGAGGGCCGATCCGAACGAGGTCAACGCGCGAACCACGTGCGGCAATTCCAGGGGCTCGGGGGACGCGAGGGACGCGGCCCGCTCCTCGGCCGTGGCACCGAGCAGGGCACTCGTCGACAGCCGGACGCGCAGCGCCTCAAGATCGTCTCCGAAGCGGTGTCCACCGGGTGCGGGCATACCGAGGCGGGCGGTGAGGAAGTCCTCCAGTTCCTGTGCGTCCCCGACGCCGTGCGTGGTGAGCGCGGACCGCAGCGGGCCGAGGTCCGCGTACAGGTGCCGGCCGGCCCGGGGCGGCAGCGCGAGCGCTCCGGCGCTCGTGACGGCGTGGTGCGCGGCGGCGGCCACACGCGCGTGCAGGCGTACGGCGGCGGTGAGGCGGGCGGTGACCTCGGCGGGCTCGCCCAGCGCGTACGCGGCGGCCGCGGCGACCGGCGTGGCGATCCGGGCGCCGAGCGCGGTGAGCACGTCGAGTACGTGGGCCCGCAGTCCGATGCCGGCGTCGGTGTCCGGGAAACGGGCGACGGCGGCGGGCCAGCCGAGCGGCAGGAAGGGGCCGCCGAGGTCGGTGACCACGGTGACCCGGTCGGGCAGCATCTCGGCGGGGCTGAGCAGCACGGTGTCGTGCGGCTCGTGCACGGTGTCGCGCCAGGACTCGTCGCTGACCAGGTGCAGGCCCTCGGCCTCGGCGGCCTCGACGGTTTCGTGCACCAGCTCGGGCGGGGCGACGGTGGCGGTGGGGTCGTCGGCGACGCACAGGACGAGCAGGCGCGGATCGCCTCCCTCGTCGCGGATCCTGCGGAGGGTCTCCAGCAGCGCGTACGGGTCCGGGATGCCGCCGCACTCGGCCGGAGTCGCCACGTGGAAGGCGGATCTTCCCAGAGCCCGGGTCTCGGGCGCCCACCAGGCGGCGCACGGCCGTGGGACCAGGACGTCGCCGCCGAACACGGCGGTCAGCGCGAGCAGCAGTGCGGGGGCGCCGGGGGCGGCGGCCACCATCTCCCGCGCGGTGGGCAGTCCCCGCCGCGCCCAGTAACCACAGGCCGCGTCGAGGAGGGCGGCGCCGCCGCCGGTGGGTTCGGCGCCGGGGCGGTCCGCGGCGGCGGAGAGACGGGCCGCGAGGCCGGGCAGAACGGGGAGCCCCTGGTCGGGGAGGGGCGGGCCGTAGCGGACGGGTCCGTGTCCCTCCGGTTCCGTCCTCCGCATCGGTGCCTCCGCGCAGTCAGTGGAGTGGTGCCCGGTCCTGGTCCTGGTCCGGGTCCAGATCCAGATCCAGATCCCGGTCCTGGTCCGGGTCCGGGTCCGGGTCCGGGTCCGGGTCCGGGTCCGGGTCCGGGTCCAGATCCAGGTCCAGGTCCGGGTCCAGATCCAGATCCAGATCCCGGTCCTGGTCCGGGTCCGGGTCCGGGTCCGGGTCCGGGTCCGGGTCCGGGTCCAGATCCAGGT
>NZ_VMNX01000019.1 GCF_009377235.1 Streptomyces acidicola | reverse complement strand
GGGCTGGGTGGCGGGATGGGTGGATGTGCGGATGCGGGGATGTGCCGAATTGGCCTGCGCGTCCGTGTTCGGTGAATTACCGTGCGTAGTCGGATCGTTACGGGAATGCCGCCGAACTTGGTCGGGACGTGCCGTCGACGCGGTGCCGTTCCGCGCCGGTTGACGCACGTTCCACACTGTCCACAGGGGTGACGGTGGGGCGTGGGCACGTGGGGTTGCGCGTGAACCCCGGAGAGGAGTCACCTTGCCGCAGCGACGCCTGGTCACGGGCCGCAGTCAGGAGCCTCGTCAGCGGTTCGCTGAGGAGTTACGGCGGTTGCGGGCCGGCAAGGGGGACAGCCTGCGTCAGCTCGGGGAGCGGCTGGGGTGGGACTGGTCGCTGTTCGGGAAGATGGAGAAGGGGGAGACGCTGGGCGGCCCGGAGGTCGTCCAGGCCCTCGACACCTACTTCGGGACGCCGGGGATGTTGCTGGCGTTGTGGGAACTGGCGCGGGCGGACCGTACGCAGTTTCGGGAGCGGTATCGGCAGTACATGGCGCTGGAGGCGAGGCGACCAGCTTGTGGCATTTCGCTGTCAGTGTCTTGCCGGGTCTGCTTCAAACGCCCGGGTACGCGCGGGAACTCCTGGCAGCGGGCGGCCTCAAGGGCGAGGAACTGGAGCAGCAGGTCGAGGAGCGCATCGGACGGCGGGAATTGCTGGAGGGGGCGGAGACACCTCCGTTCCGGTCGATCATCTCGGAGGCGGTACTGCGAGCGCCGCTGCCTGATGCGAGGGAATGGCGTAAGTAACTGGAGCATCTGCTGGCGATGGCTGAGCGGCAGGACGTGACGGTTCATGTCCTGCCGCTGAGTGTGGGACCGCATGGGCTGATGAACGCCACGGTCATGTTCCTGCGCTCGCTGGACGGACGTACCGTGGCGTACATGGAGAACGGCTACCGGGGCGAACTGATCGAAGAAAACGGCCCGGTTGATCGTTTGCGGCGTGCGTACGATGCAGTGCGCGACCTGGCCTTGTCCCCCGCTGAGTTGCGGAAGTTCGTGCTGCGCCTGTTGGAGGAGGCACCGTGCGATCTTTCGACCCGACATTGGCTACTTGGCGCAAGAGCAGCTACAGCAACCAGGACGGTGGCGAGTGCGTGGAGGTCTCCGACGACTTTGCTGCCACCGTGCCTGTACGTGACAGCAAGCGTCCACACGGTCCTGTACTTAAGTTCGCGGGCGACGAGTGGGCCTCCTTCGTAACTGCCCTGAAGCGTGGTGAGTTGGAAGTCCGAACCTGGTGGCCCCGCAACGCAACGACGCTGAGCATCACGTCCCGTGCCCCCACTGCCGGAGCCCCCCGGCCTCCGGCAGTGGGGTGGTGGATCTGCGGTGAGCAATTGGCAGATCTGGGCCACGGGTGCCCCTGGTGCGGCTTGGGCCTTGTCCCGTCAGGGTTGTCCCACATCTGCCAATCGCTGTCCGGCCTGACGGCCATGGCTCCGCAGCTCTCGGCTCATGCATGTCTGTCCCCGCCCCTTGAACCGTCCTGCCGGACCGCCCCGACGCCGCCAGGGAGGGGCTGCGCGCCCTGGACACCTTGATGCCTCTCGCCTCCTGGCGCACGGTGACCGTCCTGGCGGCGGTTTTCCCGATCATCCCTCCGACTTCAGGGAGGGATTCCCGTACGAGGTGCCCCGCCCGGGCTGGGAGACCTGGTGCGAGATCCAGCACAGTGAACGCGCCCACCTTCCCCGACTCCGGGAGCGGCTTCCGCTTCCCGAGATCGGCGCGGTCCTGGACCGGCTGCCGCTGATCGCCGATCCCGACACCGGGATGGAGGTCCTGAAGGTGGTGTACAAGGCCGGTTTCACCAACCCCGGCACACCCACAATTGCGCCCACGGCATCTACGTGCTCGACGGCACGTTGACGACGCACCAGAACAACTACCCGGCCAGGCGCTTCGTCTGGTGCCGGAAGGCGGCACGTTGACCCACGGCGCCTCCCAGGACGCAGGACGGCGACTGAGCCTTCCTCTTCATCGCCAACACACCAACAAGCCGTTCGACATCCAGTACGTCGAGGACTGATCGGTCCGGGTCAGCCGTGGGTCAGCAGGCGCGATGCCGCCTCCCGCGCGAGAGCGGCGGCGGTGGAATCGCCGAGGCCCACCCGGGCGCAGGCGGCCCCGTCGGCGAGTGTCAGGACCGTCGCTGCGGCCTTGTCAGGGTCGGGTTCCTGCGCTGCCGCGGCGAGTTCCGCGAGATAGCGGAGGATTTCGCGCTTGTGGTCGCGGATCGCCACCCGCACGGGATGATCCGGGTCGGGGTATTCGGCGGCGAAGTTCAGCAGGTCACTGCCGCGGTAGGCGGGGTCGGCGAACTCCTGGCCCAGCAGGTCGAAGATCGCGAGCAGTCGGTCCCGGGGCGTGGAGGCCGTGGCGGCGAGATCGCGCAGACGCGCGCACCACTCGTCGTTGCGCTGTCGCAGGACGGCGGCGACAAGCTCGTCCTTGGAACGGAAGTGCTGGTAGAGGGTCGATTTGGCGACCTCGGCGGCCCGCCAGATCTCATTGATGCCGACGGCCCGCACGCCACACCGGGTGAACAGGTCTGCCGCGGCCGTGACGATCTTGGCGCGAGTGGTGTCCGGGCTGGTCACAGGTCCTCCGGTGCGGGCGGGAATGGGGGCGGCTGGGCCGCTGTTGTCATCGAACAGACTAGTCGGTTCGATTGGAGGATTCCATGATCACTCTTGACGTCTTCAGCGATCTGATCTGCCCCTGGTGCTACATCGGCGGCCGTCGGCTGGACAAGGCCGTCGTCACCGTGAAGGAGCGCACGGGAGAGGAGTTCCACATCCGTCACCACGCGTTCGAGCTGAACCCCGAGATGCCGCTGTCCGGGATGGACCGGCGCGCGTACCGGAGCGGGAAGTTCGGCAGCTGGGAGCGTTCGCGGGAGCTCGACGCCGGGACGGTGTCGGCCGGACGCGACGACGGCATCGTCTTCGACTACGAGGCGATCGCCAGGACGCCGAACACCCGGGCGGGCCACCGGCTGATCGCGCTGGCGGAACAGGAGGCTCAACAGGGTTGGGCGATGGCCGGCCGGCTGCTCGCGGCCTACTTCTCCGGGGGCCAGGACATCGGCGACACGGCCGTACTGGCCCGGGTCGGTCAGGAGATGGGGCTCGGAGACGACGTGGCGGCCCGGCTGGCCGATCCGGCCCTGGAGTCGGCCGTGCAGGAGGACCTGAAGCTCGCCGAGCACCTGGGACTTCGCGGGGTGCCGGTACTGATCGTGGGCGACAAGGCGATCAGCGGCGCGGTCGGCGCCGACGCACTCGTGGAACTCCTCGAACGCCGGACCACCGAGGCGCCGTCCGGAGCCGCGTGCGAGAACGGAGTGTGCTCGCTGTGACCCCTGTATCGGACATCAAGTCGGCGGGCGTGGTCGGCGGTTCGCTGGGCGGGCTGTTCCAAGCGGTCGCACTTGCCGAACTCGGGGTCGACGTCACGGTGTGGGAGCGGTCCGCGGGCCGCCCCGACGACCGCGGCGCGGGCATCGTCCTCCAGCCGAGCGTCGCCTGGTTCCTGAGCACCTTCTGCGGCGTCGATCCCGACCGGATCAGCGTCCCCGTCACCCACCGGCAGTTCTTCAGCCGGGACGGGCGCAGCCACCACACACTCATGGAGCAGCGGATGATCTCCTGGGGAGCGATCTACGCGTCCCTCCGGGACCGCCTCGACAGCGCCCGCTACCACGACGGCCAGCCCGTCACCGCCGTCACACCCCGTCCCGGCGGCGTCGACGTCCACGTCGGCGACGCCGTCCATCGAGTCGACCTCGCGATCATCGCGGACGGCTCCGCGTCCCGTCACCGCGGACTCGTCGCCCCCGACGGTGCTCCGCGCTACGCCGGGTACGTCGCCTACCGGGGAGTGATCGACGAGACGGAGCTCCCGGAGGGGCTGAGCGCGGTCTTCCGTGACCGGTTCAGCTTCTACGACGGGGACCGCACCCAGTTCCTGTGCTACTTCATCCCGGGCGACTTCGGCGCGACCGCGCCGGGCAGCCGTCGTGCGAACTGGGTGTGGTATGTCCGGGCCGACGCGGCCGGCCTCGACCGCATCACCACCGACCGCGACGGCACCGCCCACGGACTGTCCTTGCCCCCCGGACTCATCGCGCCGCAGGTGCACGCCGAACTCCTGGACCGCGCACGGACGTTGCTGCCCGAACCGCTGCGTCTGCTGGTCGAGCACACCCGTGATCCGTTCGCGCAGGCGATCCTGGACGGGCGGGTCAGCCGGATGCGCAAGGACCGGAGGCTGCTGACCGGGGACGCCGCGTTCGTCGTACGGCCCCACACGGCGGCCAGTGCGGAGAAGGCGGCCGCCGACGCCATCACCCTCTTCACCGCCCTCCAGCAACTCCCGTCCCTGGAAGCCGCCTTGGAGGCATGGGAGAGGAACCGGCTGGCCGAGGGAAATGCCCTCTATCGGCACGGCGTCGGCCTGGGGCAGCGGCTCGGTCTCAACAGTCCCTCGTCGGCGGCGGCTGCCGCCGGCGAGGCGACGCCCTGAAGTCCGGCAGGCGACGCCTCATGGTCGCGCCTGCCTCGGGCGAAGGGACGTCAGTAGCCTGCCGGCCTGGCGCCTTTCCGGTGCGTCGCAGGCGCCGGGCCTCGTGGCGCAGCAGGCGCGGACAGGCGATCACCAAGACCGCGCTGTCGGCGTCGGTGAGGACGGTCCGGTGTGTGGGTCTTCGGTGCGGGCGGGCCATGATCCGAGTGCGCCCTCCGGCGGTTCCCACGCCGTGACCAGGACGAGCGTGCCGTCGGCACGGCGGGCTTCGAGGGTGCCTCGGCGCAGTGCGGCGAGGCCGGCGAGGGATCCGCTCACTCCGACGACGACCCGGCCGCCGGTCGCACGTCGGCCCTCGTCCTGTGCACGGTCGGGTGTGCGGGAGCCGTGTCCGGGATCGTTGCACGGCCGCGTCGCTTCGGCGCGAGGCGTCCCTGACTGATGAGGATGCCGAGGAGGACCAGTACGGCCCCGGCGGGCTCGTGCCAGTGGATGGTCTCGCCCAGGGCGAGGATGCCCAGGACCACACCGACGATCGGGGTGAGGTAGGTGACCGTGGAGGCGTTGGTCGCGCCCCAGGCGGCGATGACCCGGTTGTTCAGGATGTACGCCAGCCCGGTGCCGGCCATTCCCAGCACAAGCATGCTCGACAGGACGGACGGGGTCACGTGGACAGGCTCGAGGCCGCCGATGAAGGGGGCGAGGAGAAGGCCGATGGCCGTGGCGAGGACCATCTGGGCGGCGGCGGTGGTGATGGTGTCGTGCCGGGTGCCCCGCAACAGGCGGCGGCTGAGGACGAAGCCGATGCCGTAGCAGAGGTTGGCGCCCAGGCAGGCGAGCTGGGCCAGCAGGAAAGGATCTGCACCGGCTTGGCCGAGGGTGCTCCAGGGGGCGGCGACGACAGAGACACCGAGGAAGGCGAGGATCAGGCCACAGACGCGGGCCCGGGTCAGTCGCTCGTCGGGGAGGACGGCCAGGGAGACCAGCAGGGCCGCGATCGGGGTTGTCGCGTTGTAGATGCTGGACAAACCGGAGGGGATGCTCTCACCGGCCCAGGCGTAGAGCGAGAACGGCACGACGCACAGGAACACCGAGATCACCGCGAGCGCGCCCCACGTGCGGGCATCGCGCGGCCAGCGTCGACGGGTGACGGTCATGACACCGGCCAGGAACAGCGCGCCCAGAGCGATCCGGCCGAGCATGACCTGCGCGGGCGACAGTCCCTCCAGGGACACCTTGATGAAGAGGAAGCTCGCTCCCCACAGCAGGGCCAGCGCACCGAACTGTGTGCTGATGTTCCGGCTCATGTTCTGCCGCCTCCCTGTGGGCCGAGGTGCTGTCAGCGTCACCCTGCGGATAAGATGAAGCAAATCGATGAATTGCATATAGTGATTGGTTAGTTCGATGGAAGTGACTCTGCGGCAACTCGGGGTGTTCGTTGCGATCGCGGACCATGAAGGATTCGGCGCCGCCGCCACCGCGCTCGGCATGAGTCAGTCCTCGGTGTCGCACTCGCTCGCCGCACTGGAGCGCGCGGTGCAGGGCGAACTCGTATGCCGCGCCGCTCCGGTCCGGCCGACCCCGCTGGGTGACGTCCTGCTGCCGCACGCGCGCGCCACCCTCTCCGCCGCCCGCGGTTTCACCGCCGCCGCTGCGGCGCACACGAGCGCTGCGGCCGGAGGGTCGATCGGGCTGGCCGTGCCGCCCACAGCCGCGCGGGGCCTGCTGCCCGGCCTGTTGCGGCTGTGGCACGAGCAGTTGCCCCACGTCGAGATCACGCTCTTCGAGGGCCTCGACGGCGAGATCGGGGAGTGGCTGGAGAGCGGCACGGTCGACGCGGCGATCCTCGTCGACCCGGACCCGCTGCCCCGCGGTGCCCTGCACCTGGCGACCGACGCCTACGAGGCCGTCGTACGCAGCGACCACCCGCTGGCAGGCGAGGAGTCCATCGAACTGGCGGACCTACTGGAGGATCCGCTGCTGGCGACCACCTCCGGTTGCGAGAACCAGGTCAAGCACCTGCACTCCCTCACCGGGCTGCCGTACCGGCCCACCCAGCGCATCCGTGAACTCACCACGCTGCTGTGCATGGTGGAAGCCGGCCTCGGCGTCGCCATCGTGCCGTCGCTGGCGGCGAGCATGCTGTCCAAGACCCTCACCCTGGTCCCGCTCAGGCCGCGTCTGGAACGCCGGCTCGTCCTGACCGGCCCGACCAGCCGTCCCTGGCATCCGAACGTCACCGCGATCCGGGAGCTGGCCGAGAAGCACGTATCCGCACCGGCGTCGAGCTGACGCGGGGTTCAGGTACGGCCGGCCGATCGACATCGCTCGGCTCCCTCGCTCCGGCGACAGTGGTGACGCCGACGAGATCCATCGAATCGAATTTCTGCATCGGACGATGGTTTTGATTGATTTGACGCATCCATGCAGGCTGAACAGGCTGAGCTGACCTCACAAGGAAGGGCGCACCATGTCCATCAGCTATCGTCGGCTCGGCAACTCCGGCCTGACCGTCTCCACCGTCGGCCTCGGCTGCAGCAACCTGGGCAGGCCGAACACCGCCAGCGCCACCCAGGAGGGCAGCAACGCCGTGGTGAGAGCCGCCCTCGATGCCGGCATCACCTTCTTCGACGTCGCCGACACCTACGGCACGCCCCCGGGGCTGAGCGAACAGCTCCTCGGCGCGGCGCTTGACGGGCACCGGGACGACGTCGTGATCGCCACCAAGTTCGGCATGGACGCCGAGGGGGCCAATGGCCGTGACTTCGGCGTTCGCGGCTCGCGCCGCTACATCATGCGCGCAGTCGAGGAGTCCCTGCGCCGGCTGGGCACCGACCGGATCGACCTGTACCAGTTCCACACCCCCGACCCGGGCACGCCGATCGAGGAGACCCTGGCAGCACTCGACACCCTGGTGCGGCAGGGCAAGGTGCTCTACATCGGCCACTCCAACTTCGCCGGCTGGCAGATCGCCCAGGCCGAGTACCTCGCCCGCCAACTCGGCACCGCCCGCTTCGTCGCCTCGCAGAACCACTACAACCTGCTCGACCGCCGCGCCGAGCTCGAAGTCCTGCCCGCCGCCCAGGCGTTCGGCCTCGGAGTCCTGCCCTACTACCCGCTCGCCAGCGGGCTCCTGACCGGCAAGTACTCCTCCGGCAAGGCACCCGAAGGCGCCCGGCTGACCCACTTCCGCCAGGACGACCTCGAGAACGCCGACCTTCAACAGCTCGCGGCCTTCAGCGACTTCGCCGAGAAGCGGGGCCTCACCGAGGTCCAGGTCGCCTTCTCCTGGCTCGCCTCCCGCCCCGCCGTCGCCTCGGTCATCGCCGGCGCCACCCGCCCCGAGCAGGTCGCCCAGAACGCGGCAGCCGTCGGATACGAGTTCGGCACGGACGACCTCGCCGAACTCGACGAGATCTTCCCCCCACTGCCGCCCATCGCGCTCTTCTGACGGCGAGCCGTGGATCGGGTGCGCGTGGACGACGCCCGCTCTGCCTCGCCGGTCCGGTCCCGGTCGGCGAGGAGACGCTCGGCGTGCTCCGGCCGGCGGGGGAGCGTGAGGACGACGACCTCCACCTGCGTGCCGTCGGACAGGCCGCCGTGGTCCTCGGCCTGGAGATGCTGCGCCGCCGCGCCGTCACCGACGCCCAGTGGCAGCTCAGTGGCGACCTGGTCGCGGAACTGGCGAGCGGGACGCTCACCGACCCCGGGGCGGTGACCGCGCGCGCCGACCGGCTGGGCAGCTGCGGCGCAGCCGGAACCGGGTCGGCGATCGTCAGCGCTGGTGCACGGTGACGGGAGTGCTCATGGCCCGCGTGTGGCCGACGAAGCGGGTGCCGCCCTCCAGCGTCACCTCCACCATGTGACCCTCATCGCCTACGGACCGCGCCACGGCGAGCAGGATCCGACCCGGTTCGACGCGCCTGCGCAGGTCATGACCGGTGAGTCGGGCAGAGCGCGTGGCGATCGGGGACTTCGGTCCCGGCCCAAAGTCCCAGAAAAGTCCCCGAGGCGCCGCCACGTCCCCTCCTGCCCCGCATTCATGCAGGTCAGCAGGGGTGTGGCGGCAGTTATTCGCAGGGTGTTCAGATGTCCCGGAAGATCTCGATCTGCGCCCCCACCGAGTTGAGCCGCTCGGCCAGGTCCTCGTACCCGCGGTTGATGACGTACACGTTCCGCAGGACGGAGGTGCCGTCCGCCGCCATCATCGCCAGCAGGACGACCACGGCGGGCCGCAGGGCGGGCGGGCACATCATCTCGGCGGCGCGCCAGCGGGTGGGTCCCTCGACCAGTACGCGGTGCGGGTCGAGGAGTTGGAGGCGGCCGCCGAGCCGGTTGAGGTCGGTGAGGTAGATCGCGCGGTTGTCGTAGACCCAGTCGTGGATGAGGGTCTTGCCCTGCGCGGAGGCGGCGATGGCCGCGAAGAACGGCACGTTGTCGATGTTGAGGCCGGGGAACGGCATCGGGTGGATCTTGTCGATCGGCGCCTCCAGCTTGGAGGGCCGGACGGTGAGGTCCACCAGACGCGTACGGCCGTTGTCCGCGACGTACTCGGGGGTGCGGTCGTGGTCGAGGCCCATCTCCTCCAGGACCGCGAGCTCGATCTCCAGGAACTCGATCGGGACGCGACGGACCGTCAGCTCCGACTCCGTCACCACGGCGGCGGCCAGCAGGCTCATCGCCTCGACCGGGTCCTCCGAGGGGGAGTAGTCGACGTCCACGTCGATGTCCGGCACGCCGTGCACGGTGAGGGTGGTCGTCCCGATGCCCTCCACCCGCACGCCCAGGGCCTCCAGGAAGAAGCACAGGTCCTGGACCATGTAGTTGGACGAGGCGTTGCGGATGACGGTCGTGCCGTCGTGCCGGGCGGCGGCGAGCAGCGCGTTCTCGGTCACCGTGTCGCCGCGCTCGGTCAGTACGATCGGCCGCGCCGGGCTGACCGAGCGGTCCACCGTGGCGTGGTACTGGCCCTCGGTCGCGGTGATGTCCAGCCCGAACCGGCGCAGCGCGATCATGTGCGGCTCGATCGTCCGCGTACCGAGGTCGCAACCGCCTGCGTAGGGCAGCCGGAAGCGGTCCAGACGGTGCAGCAGCGGGCCGAGGAACATGATGATCGAGCGGGTGCGGCGGGCCGCCTCCTCGTCGATGGCGTTCATGTCGAGGTCGGCCGGGGGCACGATCTCCAGGTCGACCCCGTCGTTGATCCACCTGGTGCGGACGCCGATCGACCCGAGTACCTCCAGAAGGCGGTACACCTCCTCGATACGGGCGACCCGGCGCAGCACGGTGCGCCCCTTGTTGAGCAGCGTGGCGCACAGCAGCGCGACACACGCGTTCTTGCTGGTCTTCACGTCGATGGCGCCGGACAGGCGGCGGCCACCGACCACGCGCAGATGCATCGGACCCGCGTAGCCCAGCGAGACGATCTCACTGTCCAGGGCTTCACCGATTCGAGCGATCATCTCAAGGCTGATGTTTTGGTTGCCGCGCTCGATGCGATTCACGGCGCTCTGGCTGGTGCCGAGTGCCTCCGCGAGTTGCGACTGTGTCCAGCCCCGATGCTGCCGGGCGTCACGGATGAGTCTGCCGATGCGTACGAGGTAGTCGTCTCCCATGGGGCGACCGTATATCTGATGTGAGATATACGAAAAGCGGAAGACCGCCTTCCGAGTGAGTCGGCCCGGATGAGGCCTTCCTCGGCCGCGCCGTGCGTGCGGGAACGCGGGAACGGCGCGACAGGGCCAACAGGGTTCTGGGCATGACCGCGCCGCGCGCATGTACTAGAGTTATCTCGACATCGAGATATCTGCCGAGGCGCGCCGCAGCCGCACGCCAACACCGAATGGGCGGTAAGGCGTACCTAAGTTAGCCTTACCTTAGCGGATCGTCGAGACGGCGTGGCGGCAGGATGCGGTGGTACGCGCACAAAAATGAAGGAGACTGTCGTGTCGGCGAACAGCTTCGACGCCCGCAGCACGCTGCAGGTGGGCGACGAGTCGTACGAGATCTTCCGGCTGGACAAGGTGGAGGGCTCGGCCCGCCTTCCCTACAGCCTCAAGGTCCTGCTGGAGAACCTGCTCCGCACCGAGGACGGCGCGAACATCACCGCCGACCACATCCGGGCCCTCGGCGGCTGGGACTCGGGGGCCCAGCCCAGCCAGGAGATCCAGTTCACGCCGGCCCGCGTGATCATGCAGGACTTCACCGGCGTGCCCTGTGTCGTGGACCTCGCCACCATGCGTGAGGCCGTCGCGGCGCTCGGCGGCGACCCGGCGAAGATCAACCCGCTCTCCCCGGCCGAGATGGTCATCGACCACTCCGTCATCGCCGACAAGTTCGGCACGAACGACGCCTTCAAGCAGAACGTCGACCTGGAGTACGGCCGCAACAAGGAGCGCTACCAGTTCCTGCGCTGGGGCCAGACCGCCTTCGACGACTTCAAGGTCGTCCCGCCGGGCACCGGCATCGTCCACCAGGTGAACATCGAGCACCTGGCGCGTACGGTCATGGTCCGTAACGGCCAGGCCTACCCGGACACCCTCGTCGGCACCGACTCGCACACCACCATGGTCAACGGCCTCGGCGTCCTCGGCTGGGGCGTCGGCGGTATCGAGGCCGAGGCCGCGATGCTCGGCCAGCCGGTGTCGATGCTCATCCCGCGCGTCGTCGGCTTCAAGCTGACCGGTGAGCTCCAGCCCGGCACCACCGCCACCGACCTCGTGCTCACCATCACCGAGATGCTGCGCAAGCACGGTGTGGTCGGCAAGTTCGTCGAGTTCTACGGCGAGGGCGTGGCCGCCACCTCCCTCGCGAACCGCGCCACCATCGGCAACATGTCGCCGGAGTTCGGCTCGACCGCCGCGATCTTCCCGATCGACGCCGAGACCATCAACTACCTGAAGCTGACCGGCCGCAGCGAGCAGCAGCTGGCGCTCGTCGAGGCGTATGCCAAGGAGCAGGGCCTCTGGCTCGACCCGGCCGCCGAGCCCGACTTCTCCGAGAAGCTGGAGCTCGACCTCGCCACGGTCGTCCCGTCGATCGCCGGCCCGAAGCGCCCGCAGGACCGCATCGTCCTCGCAGGCGCCGCCGAGCAGTTCAAGACGGACGTCCGCAACTACGTCGACACCGTGGACGAGGCGGGCCAGGAGTCCTTCCCGGCCTCCGACGCCCCGGCCGTCACCCCGAACGGCGTCCCGTCCAACCCGGTCACCGTCACCGCCCCCGACGGCTCGACCTACGAGATCGACCACGGTGCGGTGACCGTCGCGGCCATCACCTCCTGCACCAACACCTCGAACCCGTACGTCATGGTCGCCGCCGCGCTCGTCGCGAAGAAGGCCGTGGAGAAGGGCCTGACCCGCAAGCCGTGGGTCAAGACCACCCTCGCCCCGGGTTCGAAGGTCGTGACGGACTACTTCGACAAGGCCGGTCTGACCCCGTACCTCGACAAGGTCGGCTTCAACCTCGTCGGTTACGGCTGCACCACCTGCATCGGCAACTCCGGCCCGCTGCCGGAGGAGGTCTCCAAGGCCGTCAACGACCACGACCTGGCCGTGACCTCGGTCCTCTCGGGCAACCGCAACTTCGAGGGCCGCATCAACCCCGACGTCAAGATGAACTACCTGGCGTCCCCGCCGCTGGTCGTCGCGTACGCCATCGCGGGCTCCATGAAGGTGGACATCACCAGGGACGCCCTCGGCATCGACCAGGAGGGCAAGCCGGTCCACCTGTCCGACATCTGGCCCTCCGAGGCCGAGGTCAACGACGTCGTGGCGAACGCCATCGGTGAGGACATGTTCAACAAGTCCTACTCCGACGTCTTCGCGGGCGACGCCCAGTGGCAGGCCCTGCCGATCCCGACCGGCAACACCTTCGAGTGGGACGCCGAGTCGACGTACGTCCGCAAGCCCCCGTACTTCGAGGGCATGGAGATGGAGCCGTCCCCGGTCACCGACATCGCCGGTGCCCGCGTGCTCGCCAAGCTGGGCGACTCGGTCACCACCGACCACATCTCCCCGGCCGGTGCCATCAAGGCCGACACTCCGGCGGGCAAGTACCTCACCGAGCACGGTGTGGAGCGCCGCGACTTCAACTCGTACGGGTCCCGCCGCGGCAACCACGAGGTCATGATCCGCGGTACGTTCGCCAACATCCGCCTGCGCAACCAGATCGCGCCGGGCACGGAGGGCGGCTACACCCGCGACTTCACGCAGGAGGGCGCGCCGGTCTCCTTCATCTACGACGCCTCGCAGAACTACCAGGCCGCCGGCACCCCGCTGGTCGTCCTGGCCGGCAAGGAGTACGGCTCCGGTTCGTCCCGTGACTGGGCGGCCAAGGGCACCGCGCTCCTCGGCGTCAAGGCCGTCATCGCCGAGTCGTACGAGCGTATCCACCGCTCGAACCTCATCGGCATGGGCGTGCTCCCGCTGCAGTTCCCGGAGGGTGCCTCGGCCGAGGCCCTCGGTCTGACCGGCGAGGAGACCTTCTCCGTCTCCGGCGTGACGGAGCTGAACGAGGGCACCACGCCGCGTACGGTCAAGGTCACCACCGACACGGGTGTCGAGTTCGACGCGGTCGTCCGCATCGACACCCCCGGTGAGGCCGACTACTACCGCAACGGCGGCATCATGCAGTACGTGCTGCGGAGCCTGATCCGCAAGTGATGTGCCCCCTGGCGTGAGCGCCCAGGGTTCTGGCCGCTGCCCTTCACGGGGCGGCGGCCAGTGCCGCCCCGTGAAGGGCGACACGGGCACGGCCCCTCACCCTCGCGCGGAGACTGTGCGTGCTCTTGGTGACCGTGTCGCCCGTCCGGAGTGCACGGGCCTCGAACGCGACTGAGGCGACGCGATCCGCGTGGTCGGTGACGGCGTCTTTCGCCAGGAGCGTCGTCCAGGATCCCGCTGGCCGCGCTCCTCCTGAGGAGCGACGCGGCCCTTCGCTCCGGCTACACCCAGCCGCGCTGCGCGGCCCGCATCCCCAGCTGGAACCGGCTCGCCGCTCCCAGCCGCTCCTGCAGCTCACTCGTCCGCCGCCGCAGCGTCCTGAGGCTCACCCCCAGATGGCGGGCCACCGCCTCGTCCTTCATTCCGGCTGCCAGCAGCCGGGTCAATGCCCGTTCAGCCTCGGAGAGTTCACCGTCGTCAGACCCCTGGCCGAGCGGCGTCGCCTGCTGCCAGGCCAGGTCGAAGAGCCGCTGCAGGGCTTCGGTCACCGCCGAGTGCCGTACCACGACGGCGCAGTAGCCGCCCGCCGCTGAGGCGGTCAGCGGGAGCATCGCCCGACTCCCGTCGATCACCAGCAACTTGACCGGCACCGACGGCAACACTCGGGCCTGCTCGCCGAGTTCGGCCATCTTCCAGGCGTGGGACAGGACGTCCGGATCCTCCAGGGCGGCGGCCGCGTAGATCGCACGATATGCGACCCCCCGGCTGAGCAGATCGGCTTGGAGGGCCAGCTGCGGGGTGCGCGGGGCGAGATAGGGAGGACTGTCGAAGAGGCACACCTCGCGCTCGGCGCGCGCGTACAGCTCTTCCAGGCGCGCCGCGTTGGCGCCCTCTCCGGAGACGACCTCGACCAGTCGGGCGGGCTCCTCGCGCAGTACTCCGGCCTCGTACGCGGTGGCCATCTCCTCGGCCGTCGCGGCGAGCATCTCCGACTCCGCCTCGCGCCGCCGGATCAGTGCCCTGATCGCCACTCGGGGGTCGACCGGGCGTAACCCTCCCAAGGAATCCGGCGGTTGGAGCAGTCCGAGCGCGAGCAACCGGTTGCAGGACTCGCGTACCCGACCCAGGGAGGAACCGGTCAGCTGCGCCCAGCCGGCCGCGCCCGCATCGGGCTGATGAAGGACCGCCTGGTACACCCGCTCGTCGAAGGAGGAGACCCCCACCGCGGCCCAGGGGCTCGCGGCGGGGGTCCGTCTGGCCATGTCGTACGCCGTGTTCACCATGGCCCGGCACGGTAGACGATCTTTGTTAAGGCGGGTGCACCGTGCCGGGCCGCCCTCTACTTCAGGCCGAAGGCACGCAGTACGGTCTGGTCGATCGCGTTGCCGTCCCGGTCGGCGGCCCTCACCCGCAGCGACACGGACTCCGCGGCCTTCGCCGGCTTGAACCTCGCCTCGCCGTGCTTGACGTTCACCTCTTTCCAGGACGTGCCCTCGTCGTAGGAGACCCAAGCCTTCAGGCTGCTCGGCCGAACGCTCCCGAGCTGGTTCCCGACCGAGAGGTCGATCACCGACTCCCGGCTGCGCTCGGCACGGTTGAGGAGGTCGAGGCCCTTCGGGGCGATGCCGACGGTGAGCAGGGGCAGCGCCGTCCCGGCATCGGTGTGCGCCGAGGCGAAGGACCATTCGGTGTGAGAGCTCGTGGAGTACGCCGCCCAGGGTGCCCGGCGCTGTACGTCCAGCTCGAAGCGGTACGAGGCCTTGTCCGGCGCCACGTTGAACGTGCCGTAGCCGCCGAGGGCCGTGTCGCCGACCAGTTGCCCGTCCGCGTACAGCTTGCCCTTCGCGGTGTCCAGCGTGCCGTCGATGTATCCGTAGTGGCCCGGTGTGGCGTCGCTCAACTCCGCTACCCGGAGGGTGAGTTTGTCGCCGGTTCGCTCGGAGAGGCCGTACTCCTCGCTGGTCCCCGGGCGGACGACCTGCCGCAGCCAGTTCTCCGCGGGCTCCGTGGCCGCCTTGCTGTAGGTCCGCAGGGGACTCCACTGGCCCCTGGTCGCCTGCCAGTTCGGATAGACGGTGTGCCGGGTACGGGTGTCGGGGTCGGCGTAGTAGTACTCGGTCCGCTCCGTACCGAGCTGCAGGTAATCGGCGTTCTCGATACCGAAGAGCTGCCAGGGCCGGAACGTGTACAGGGCGTCCGCGCCCATCTCGCCGGCCGTGGCCCCGTAGTAACGAGCCTTCCGCTTCGCCGTGTTGGAGCTGTCCATGCGGTACGTCTGGCTCTGCGAGACGGAGCCGCTCTGTGCCACCAGGAGGTTGTAGACGTACGGACTGACCGGTGCGCCGCCCAGCTTCAGTTTGACCTTCTTTCCGGTCTTCAGCAGGCCGGTGAGCTTCGCGCCCTCCTCGCCGGTGGCGATCATCAGTGGGACAGTCGTCGCGCGGTCCACGGCCGCGATCCAGAAGCCGGGCTTCTTGCGGTACGCGATGACGTAACCCGCTCCCGCCTCCGTCGCGTTGGCCAGCGCCTCGTCCGCCACCTCCGTGGCGCCGAGCCCGACCACCGCCACCTTGCCCTTGACGTCGAGCCCCTCGAAGTCGGCGGCGGTACCGCCGCCCGCGTCCACGGCCTGCGCCATGCGGTCACCGCTGATCTTCAGCGGGAGGTCGTTGTACGTCTGCGCGTAGTAGAGCGACGACAGCGCGGACTTCTCCGGGCTGGTGACGCTCGCCGTCAACTCCTTGGCGTACAGGCGGAACTTGGCGGAGAACTCCAGGGTCCCCTCGGTGACCTTCTCGGTCGGCGCCACATAGATGTGGTCGGTCCAGAAGCCCTGGCTGTAGGTCAGCCCCCAGGAGCCGCCCGGTCCCTCCCGGTGCCAGCTGGTGCTGAAGCCCTGGAACTCGGAGTCCTCCTTGGTCTTCGGCTTGATCTCGACGGCCTTGCGGGCGTCGAGGACGACCTCGGTGTCCTTGTCGACCTTGATCTCGGGATCCCCGACGACCGAGGTGCCGACGGCCACGCCGCCCGCGTCCCGGTCCGGGATCCAGGTCGCGATGGAGTAGGTGCCGGCCGGTACCTGCCAGGTCCAGGTGCTGCCCAGGAACCCGTACTCGCTGGGATAGGCGCCGTTCAGCTCCTGCAGCGTGTAGTGCGACGCCGCGGTGGACGCCTTGCCCTGACGGTCCACCAGCGAGACCTTCAGGGCATAGGTTTTCGGCTGCTTCTCGAAGCCGACGCCCGTGGTGACCAGGACACCGTCCGCCCGTGCCGTGATGTGGCCCGCGTACCGGCCCTGCGGCTGGTCCGAGGGATCGACCGTGACCGCGATGGTGGCGGTGTCCTTCGCCGGGACGGTCACGGTGTCGGCGCCCAGGGCGGCCTCGGCCAGGGTCGAAGTGATCTTCAACTCCACCGGATTGTCAGTGGTGTTGGTGTACGTGATGACCTTGTTGTCGGCCTCCGTGTCGCCGTCCTCGTACTTACCGAAGCTCAGCGTCGGAGTCGCGAAGACGCCCTGTCCGACCGCCCGCACGGCGTCGACGCGGCCGTCGCCCTGTTCGAAGGCGGAGTTGTCGGGATTCGTCTTCGCGGTACTGGCCAGGGCCTGCTTGATCTGCGGCCCCGTCCAGTCCGGATGCGCCTGCGCGACCAGCGCGGCCGCGCCGGCGACATGCGGGGTCGCCATCGACGTGCCGTTCGCCGTCGTGTAGTTGTCGTCGACCGGCGTGCCCATGCTGGTGCCGGAGGCGCGGGCCGCCGTGATGCCCACGCCCGGCGCGGTGATCTCCGGCTTCACCCCGTAGTCGCCGTAGCGCGGACCCCGGCTGGAGAACGAGGCCAGCTTGTCGGACTTGTCGACGGCGCCCACCGTCAGCGCCGAGTCCGCGATTCCCGGCGTGCCGATGGTCTGCTCGGACGGGCCCGCGTTGCCCGCCGCGATCACGAAGAGGGTGCCCGTGGAGGCGGACAACTCGTCGACGGTCTCGCTGAGCGCGTCGGAGGGGCCCGACGCCGTACCGCCCAGCGACATCGACACGATCTTCGCGCCGGAGCGGGCCGCCCACTCCATGCCCGCGATGATCCACGACGCCTGGCCCTCGCCCGCGTTGTTCAGCACCTTGCCGACCAGCAGTTCCGCGCCCGGCGCCACGCCCTTGCGCCTGCCGTCCGAGGCCGCGCCCGAGCCGACGATCGTGGACGCCACGTGAGTGCCGTGACCGTGGCCGTCCTGCACGGGCTGGTCCGGCACGAAGCTCTGGGACTCCGCGATCCTGCCCGTGAGATCCGGGTGCCCGCTGTCCACGCCGGTGTCCAGGACCGCGACCTTGACGCCCTTGCCGTCGTAGCCCGACCGCCACACCTCGGGCGCGCCGATCTGCGGGACGCTGGTGTCGAGGGACGCCTTCACCTTGGCGTCCAGCCAGATCTTGTCGATGCCCTCGCCGAGTCGCCGCGCGGCCTTCGTGGTGGGTTCGGTGCCGAGCGCCGGGGCGATGTCCGCCCAGAAGGTGGTCGACTTCCGCGCGCTGAGCGCGGCGCCGTCGATCGAGGGCAGCGCGAGCGTCCGGCGTGCGCCGTCGGGGGTGGCACTGCCCTTCGCGTACGTCACGATCACCGGGGTGGCGCCGGTGACCGCGTCCGTGTATCCCTGCTTCACCAGCTGGGTGATGTTGAACAGGGCCGGGTCGAGGCGGCCCGCCCGCACCAGTGGGATCGCGTCCGCCGGTAAGACGCTGATCTCGCCGTCACGCTCGCTGGACAGGAAGGTGGCCGCCTCACGGCCCTTGCCGCGCCGGACGGCGACGGCGTTCTTGCCGTCCGGGCCGGCGGTGAGCGTCACGGTGTCGCCGGTGATGAGGGTGATGGTCTGCGCTGCGGGTGCGGTGGCTGAGGGTGCGGAGCCCGGCACGGCGACCGGGTATCCGGGTGCGGCCGCCGCGGGCGTGATCGCGCCCGCGAGCAGTCCGGCCGTTCCCGCCGCGGCCCAGAGGGCATGGAGTCTTCGCATGGCAGGCGTCCTCCCCTGAACGCTGAAACGCCTCCGGCCTGGTGGGCGGAAGCCAGTGATCAGGGTGAACGCCGTGCGTAAAGCGGCTCAAGGGATTCCCGTGGCCGTAGCGTGCCAATGCCCTCCCCGGTCACGGTTGCGGCTCAGCCGGAACACCGGGTGCGCTCCGTGAACCGGCACAACGCACCGAACTGCTGTTCGCTGCCGTCGCCGAGACGGGTTGGCGACCGTACCCGGCGCCCGACGGGGGAGAACGCGCTGCGCGTCGCCCGCGGCTGCGGTACGAGCACCCGAAACTGCCGGTCCTCCTGCTCACCGCTCGCGACGCGCTGGGGCACTGCATCGGCGGGCGCTCCGCCGGCGCCGACGACTACGTGACGAAGCCGGTCTCCCTGGGGGAGCTCGTGCTGCGGCTGCGCGGACTGCCGCGCGGGGCCGACGTCGAGGGGCGCGAGCCGGGGCGCACGGAGTCTGTGTGCGAGTGTGCGGGCGGGTGGTCGGGAAAACCCGGCCCGGCCCTCACTCCGCCCGGTGCTTCGCCGCCGACGCCTGGGCGAGGTCCTGGGACTTCTGCAAGGCCGTGACGACCGACTGCTGTCCGGCGATGGCGGAGCTGATCTGCTGGGAGACCGCGGTACCGAGAACGGCGAACTCGGGGATGGCCAGGAAACCGATACCGGCGTAGGGACGCGGCCCGACACCCGGGTCCTTCGGATCGGCGGACTGCGTCTCGGCCGTGTACTCCTGCCGGTACCAGGCGTGGGCCGCCTTCTGGTACTCGGGGTTGTCGTAGAGCGACTCGCGGCTCCCGGCGGGCGCCGCGGTCCAGCCGAGCTCCCTGCCCACCTCCGCCTGGTACTGCTTGGAGGAGGCCCAGGAGATGAACTTCCAGGCGGCGTCCTTGTGCTTGCTCGCCTTCTGGATGCCCCAGGCCCAGGTCCACAGCCAGCCGGACCTCTTGGTCTTGTCGTGCGGCGCCGGGACGTAGCCGACCTTGCCCTTGACCGGTGAACTGTCGGCCTCGATGGACGAGGCCAGCGACGTGGCGTCGTACATCATGGCGCACTTGCCCTGGACGAAGCGGTTGAGGATCTGCAGAACCCCCATCCGCTGGGCGTCGGGCTCACCGTACGTGCGGAGCAGGTGGACGTAGAACTCCACCGCCCGCTTGAAGTCCGGCGACGTGAGCCTGGCGTTCCACCCCGTGTCGTACCAGGAGCCGCCGAAGGTGTTGACGACGGTGTTGATCGGGGCGAGGTTCTGGCCCCAGCCGGGCAGCCCGCGCAGGCAGATGCCGCTCGCGCCGTCGGTGCCGTCGAGCCTGGCCGCGAGCCGGGCGACCTGCGCCCAGGTCGGGTTCGCCGGCATCGTCAGCCCGTCCATGCGGAAGAAGTCCTTGCGGTACATCAGGAACGATCCCTCGCCGTAGAACGGCTCGGCGTAGAGCTTGCCGTTCTTCCCGGTCAGCGCGGTGATCAGGTTGGGGAAGATGTCGCTCTGGTCGAACTGCTTGTCCGCCTTCGCGTACGAGTCCAGCGGGGTGAGCCAGCCGTTGGCCGAGTAGATCGGCACCTCGTACGCGCTGACGCTCGCCACGTCGTAGTGCCCGGCCTGGGTCGCGAACTCGCGGTTCATCCGCTCCCGCGCCGCGTTCTCCGGCAGCATGGTGTAGTTGACGTTGATGCCGGTCCGCGCGGTGAAGTACTTCTTGGTGAGTTTCTTGAGGTTCTGCATCTGGGGCGCGTCCGTGGTGAGCACGTTGATGCCGCCGTTCGACCCACCGGTCGGCGGGCCCGCGTGGCCACAGCCGGAGAGAACCAGACCGGTGGCGACCGTGGCGGTCACGGCCACCCGGGCGAGGCGGCTGCGCTTCATGGGACTCCGATGGACGCGAGGCTTTCTCCACCGTATGACAGGAATGCCCGACTCTTCCATTTGGTTGATGCTTCATCAAGAAGCAGGAAGCAGGAAGCGAGAAGCAGGAGAAGGCGACAGCCAAGAATTGTGGTGAGCGCGTCAATCGGCCCGTGGTCGACCGCTCAGCCTGTCGGCCCGCCGGGAGAGGGAGTCGGCCGCGACGGCGGCGAGCAGCACCCCTCCAGTGATCATGAACTGGATGGCGTCCTCGATCCCCAGCAGCGTCATGCCCGAGGCGATCGACTGGATGACGAGCACGCCGAGCAGTACGGACCAGGGCGAGCCGCGCCCGCCGAACAGACTGGTGCCGCCGATGACGGCCGCCGCGATGGCGTTGATCAGCAGCATGCCCGAGCCGGCGACACGGGCCGTCGTGGGGCTCGCCGAGGTGAGCCCCGACGCCACGAACAGGCCCCCGACAGCGGCCAGCGTTCCCGACAGCATGAACATCGAGATCCGTATCCGCTCGACACCGACACCGGCACGTCGCGCCGCCTCGACACCACCGCCGAGCGCGTACACCCGCCGTCCGTAGCGGGTGCGGCGCAGGATGTAGTCCGAGACGACGAGGACCACCAGGAAGATCAGCAGCGCCAGGGGAAGGCCCTGGAACTGGTTGAGCGTGCGGGCGGCGCCGAAGGCGAGCACCGCCAGGACACCGCCGCGCAACCAGATCTCGCCCGGTGGCCGGGACGGCATCCCGGCGGCCCGGTTCCGCTTGCGGTGCCGGAACGCGGCCAGCAGGTACCCGGCCGTGCCGAGCGCCGCCAGACCGTAAGAGACCGCGTGGGCACCGAAGTACCTGCTGGTCAGCGAGGCGACCAGGCCGGACTGGTCGATATTGATGGTGCCGCTCGCGCCGAGCAGGTAGAGCGTCAGGCCGTTCCAGATCAGCAGTCCCGCGAGGGTGACGACGAACGCGGGCACCCCGATCCGGGCGAAGAACACCCCGTGGAGGGCACCCACGGCCGCCCCCGAGACCACCGCCACGATCACGGCGAGCCACTCCGGAATGCCGAGGTTCACGTTCAGCACGGCGAACACGGCCCCCGACAGGCCGCTCACGGAGCCGACCGACAGGTCGATCTCCCCGATCAGCAGCACGAACACGATGCCGACCGCGACCAGACCGGTACCCACGATGTCCACGCTGAGGTTGGACAGGTTGCGCGGTGACAGGAAGCTGCTGTCGAGGCTCTGGAAGACGATCCCGATCACGACCAGACCGAGGACCGCCGAGATCGGGCCGTGGTCACCGTCCCGCACCCGGCCGCGGACGTCGTCGGCATACCCCTTGAGGCTCTGGTGCCATCCGCGGGTGCGCGGGCCCCAGCCGGGCGTGGCGGTCCCGGCACCGGTGCCGCCTCGCGGCCCGGCGCCCCGGGACGGTTCGCTGCCGCTCACGGCCATGCCTCCTCGGTGCCCGTCGCGCGGTGGGCCACGGCGTTGTCCGCGGCGCCGGTGATGGAGGAGATGATCTGCTCCTGGGATGCGGTGCTGACGTCGAACAGGCCGTTGTTGCGGCCCAGGCGCAGGACGGCGACACGGTCCGCGACGGCCTTGATGTCGCCCATGTTGTGGCTGATCAGGAGGACCGCCATGCCGCGGTCCCGTACCTGCTCGATGAGGTCGAGGAGGTGGCTGGTCTGCTCGACGCCCAGGGCGGCGGTGGGCTCGTCGAGGAGCAGGACCTTCGGTGAGCCCATCAGCGAGCGGGAGATCGCCACGGCCTGCCGCTGCCCCGCGGACAGTGCGGCGACCGGCACCCGCACATCGGGGATACGGATGGACAGGGTGTGCATCAGCTCGCGGGCGCGGCGCTCCATCTCCACCTCGTCGAGGATGCCCACCCGGTCGATCTCCCGGCCGAGGAACAGATTGCCGACGATATCGAGGTTGTCGCACATCGCGAGGTCCTGGTACACGGTCGCGATGCCCAGGGCCTGGGCGTCGTGGGGCCGTTTGATGTGGACGGGCCGGCCCTCCCACTCGATGACACCACGGTCGGCGGGCCCCACCCCCGAGATCACCTTGATGAGCGTGGACTTGCCGGCACCGTTGTCCCCGGCCAGGGCGACCACCTCACCGGCCCGGAGCTGCAGTTCCACGTCCAGGAGTGCCTGGACGCCGCCGAACCGCTTGGAGATGCCGCGCAACGCCAGCACGGGCGGGTACGCCACCGGGATCACCTCCCCTCTCCTTCTTCTTCGGTTCGGTGGGCTTCTTCGGTTCGGTGAGCCCGGCCCGGTCGCAGGCGGACCGGAGCTTCGGAGTGCAGATCTCGTGAATGGAGTACACCTTGTCCCTGACGAGGGTCCGCCCGATGGTGCCGGCCGTGACGGGGACCGGGGTGAGCAGCACGGCCGGGACGTCCTGGGTGGTGGGGCTGTCCACCGTCGTCGTGGCGATGGCGTGGACCGACCTGCCGTGCCCCAGGGCCACGGCCATGGAGGCGGCCACATCGGCCTGCCGCTTGAAGGACTTGTACACGGTCATGGTCTGCTCGCCCTTGACGATCCGCTGTACCGCGTCGAGGTCGGCGTCCTGGCCGGTGACCGGAAGCAGCGGTGAGACACGGGCGCTCTTGAGCGCCGAGATGACACCGGAGGCGATGGCGTCGTTGGCCGCCAGGACTCCGTCGATGCGGTGCGCGCCCAGGTCGCTGATCGCGGCGGCCATGTTGTCGTGGGCGTTCTCCGCCCGCCACTCCAGGTTGGCGTACTCCTTGCGGATCGTCACCTTGTCGTCGAGGACGGACCGGGCACCCTTTCTGTACCAGGCCGTGTTGGGGCTGATCGGGTCGCCGTTCATCATGACGATCCGCCGGCCTTTCGCCCTGTCGCCCATGGCCTCCAGGAGTGCCTTGCCCTGGAGCCTGCCGACCTGGGCGCCGTCGAAGCTGACGAAGCCCGAAATCGGGCCCTCGGCGAGCCGGTCGTAGGCGACGACCGGGATGTGCGCCCGGTCCGCCGCCCGGACCGAGGAGCGCATCGCCTTGACGTCGACCGCGTCCAGGATGATGACCCGTGCCCCTCTGGTGATCAGGGAGTTCATCTGGTCGCGCTGGTTCATCGCGTCGTCCGCGGCGTTGGCGTACGCCACTTTGCAGTGGGGGCACAGCGCCTTCACCCGCTTCTCGATCAGGGGTCTGTCGAAGCGTTCCCAGCGGGGGACCGCGCTGCTCGGCAGCAGCAGGCCGACGGTGAAGCCGTCTTCGCCTTCTCCTTCGGTCTCTCCGCAGCCGGCCATGGACACGGCCATGAGCCCCGTGACGAGGGCGGCGAGGGCGTTGCGCGTGCGGGTCCTCATCTTCAGACCCCCTTGATTCCCTTTCTGGCCCCCTGGGTTTCCTTTCCGGCCCCCTCGGTTCCGTCCGGGCCCGCCCCCTCGCGTCCGGGTCCGGCGTCGTGCTGCGCGGGCCCGTCGTCCAGGGGCCCCGGTTCGGGCGGGGCCACGACCAACTCGCTCCACACCTGCTTGCCGCCGCCGACCGGCACGGAGCCCCAGGACACCGACATCGCCTCGACCAGGAACAGGCCCCGGCCGCCGGTCGACTCCCAGTCCACGATCACCGGCTTGGCGGGGGAGCGCGGTGAGGAGTCGGTCACGGTGACCCGTATCCGGTCCCCGGCGTGGGTGAGGTCGAGCCGGACGGCGCCCTGGGTGTGGACCAGCGCGTTGGTGACCAGTTCCGAGACGATCAGCAGCACCGTGTCGGCCTCCTCACCGACCTTCCACGAGCGAAGGGTACGCGCGGTGAAGCGGCGGGCGTGCATGACGGCGTCGGGTAGCCGCCACACCACCCATCCTGCCCGAACGGGCCGCACCTTCATCCCGTCGTAGCGCAGCAGCAGCAACGCCACGTCGTCCTCGCGGCGGCCGTCCTCGCCGAGCAGCGCGTCGGCCATCCGCCCGGGATCCGAGGGGTCGGCGGCGGCGAGCGCCTCAGCCGTGCGCCGCATGCCCTCGTCCAGGTGCAGGGCGGCCGACTCGACCAGGCCGTCGGTGACCAGCGCGAGAACGGCGCCGGGAGACAGCGCGACGGCGGTCAGGGGAAACTCGGCGTCGGCGACGATGCCCAGCGGGAGTCCGCCCTCGACGGCCACCTCCTCGGTGCTGCCGTCCGGGTGCCGCAGCAGCGGGGACAGGTGCCCGGCCCGGACGAACAGCGCGTTGCCCTCCTCCATGTCCAGTTCGACATAACAGCAGGTGGCGAACAGGTCGGTCTCCATGCCGACGAGCAGACGGTTCGCGTGCGCGACGACCACGTCGGGCGGGTGGCCCTCCACGGCGTAGGCCCTGACCGCGGTGCGCATCTGGCCCATGATCGTCGCGGCCCCGGCGCTGTGGCCCTGCACGTCGCCGATGACCAGGGCCACCCGGCGCTCGGACAGCGCGATGACGTCGTACCAGTCACCGCCCACCTGGAGTCCGCGCTGGGCGGGGAGGTAGCGGGCCACGGCCGTCCCGCCCGGCAGCTCGGGGAGGCGGCGCGGCAGCAGACTGCGCTGCAGCATCGTGGCGAGCTCCTGCTCGGCGTCGTACGCGCGTGCCCGCTTCAGGGCCTGCCCCACCAGCCCTGCCGTCGCGGTGAGCAGGGACCGCTCCTCCGGGCCGAACTCGTGCGGCTCGTCCCAGCCGACCAGGCACACCCCGGCGACGCCGGTCTTGGCCCGGAGCGGCAGGACGGCCAGCCCGCCGGGGCCGATGCCCATGAGCCCGGGGTCGATGGCGGCCCCGGCGGACCACAGTCTCATCCGGCCGTCCCGCAGCACCGCCTGGAGCGTGGACAGCGCGCCGACCGGCGCGTCGGGCCACTCCGAGCGCCACTCGGAACGCCACAGCTCGGGCCAGGCACCGGCCCCCGGCGGATCGAGCACGGTGACCGCCAGCCGGCCGTCCACCAACTCGGCGAGCGCCACCCGGTCGGCACCCAGCGGCTCGCGCAGGGCCGCGACCACCACCCCGCTGACGTCCCGGACCGTCGTGGCGTCGTCGAGCGCGGCGGTCAGCCACTGCACCCGGGCGACGTCACTGGCGCTCTGGCGCAGCACGGGAGCCGCGGTCACCAGACCCACCACCCGGTCCGGCCCGTCGTCCACTTCCCTCAGCACCCGGCAGACCAGGTGCAGCCAGCACAGCTCACCGCTGGGCCGGCGGATACGGAACTCCAGTTCCCGCAGGCCGCCGACCTGCGAGGACGGCTCCAGCACCGACATCAGCGAGGGAAGGTCCTCCGGCACGGTGTACGACAGGAGGGCGTCGGACTTGCCGTCGAAGTCGTCCTCGGAGATGCCGACCAGTTCGAGCAGGGTCGCGTCGGATTCGACCAGGCCGGTGCTCAGCACCAGGACGAACGAACCGACGCGCATGCTCCGCAGGGCGGGATCGAGCGGCGGTTCGGGCGTGGACGTGTCGCCCTCGCCCCGCAGCCGGCCGGAGATCGCTTCGGCGTACTGCTCCAGGAAGTCCCGCTGCTCGGCTCCGAAGCCGTCCACGGAGTCGCCCACGACGACGAGACAGCCCAGCCATCCGCCCGCCGCCCCGAGCGGCAGCACCGCGAGAGGACCGTCCGCGGGACGTGAGGCGAACGCCGCGGAACTCAGCCACAGCTGCCGGCCGACCCGGAAGGCGTCGGCCACGGGCGAGTCGCCGGAGACCGGAATGCGCTCCGGCAGCCCGTCCCGGCCCGTGCCGGTTCCGGCCGACTCGACGAGCCGGAGGTGCCGGCCCCCTTCATTCGGCACGTAGACAGCCAGCAGCGCAGCCCCGGTGAACGCCAGGACCCGCTCTCTCACAGTGGGCTCCGACGCCGGGCGAGGCAAACCGACGTCCTGTGCCCCGGCCCCGAGTGCCCGCAGACCCGACACTGCGGCCCGGGCACCGCCGTAATGGGGCATTGTCCGTACCTACCTCCCGTCCGTGCCGCAGGTGCCGGCAGGTAGGGGTTCCCCTGAACTCAGGCGGCGACGGCGTGGGCGCACGACCCGACGAGACCGGACCGCGCCGCCCGTGAGCGGCAGGGCACCCACACATCAGAATCGCATACCTGGACGAACACGCCATATGTTCCGTCGTCGCGGGGCCCCGGCAGGCGCGGGCGCCCCGGGCCGGGACCGCGGGTGCGGCGGGTCAGCGGCCGGCCCGGTGGGGCCGCTCGCCCTCGCGGAAGGAGGGCGGGGCGTCGGCGGGGTCGCTGCCCCAGGTGCGGTTCGGAGCGGCGCCCAGGGTGTAGTCCAGCCGCCCGCCGTCACGGACGAACGACGACGGCAGCCAGGGGCGATCGGCCGGACGGCCGTCGACCTTCAGCGCGTGGACGTACGGGGCGCCGGCCGACGCCCCCGTCGCGCGGATCTCGATGTCGTTGCCGTGCGGTCGCTCGATGTGCACGTAGGGGAACAGCGGGGAGGACAGGACCAGTTCGGCGCGTGACGGGACCTGGGGATACATGCCGAGCGCCGAGAAGACGTACCAGGACGACATCGTGCCCAGGTCGTCGTTGCCGGGGATGCCGCCCGGCCGGGTGGACCACAGCTCGCGCATCGCCGCGCGGACCGTCTCCTGCGTCTTGTACGGGGCGCCCGCGTACGCGTAGAGGTAGGGGACGTTGATCGTCGGCTCGTTGTCCAGTTCGGACTTCTCGCCGCCGCTGTCCGTGAGCGCCCAGCTGCCGTCGTCCTTGTGGAAGAAGTTGTCCAGGCGGGCGACCGCCTTGTCCCGGCCGCCCATGGCCGCGAACAGGCCGGCCGGGTTGTGCTGCACCATCCAGGTGTACTGGGCCGCCGTGCCCTCCACGAAGCCGTTGCGGGTGGCGGGGGTGAAGCCCGTGACCCAGGAGCCGTCCGCCTTGCGGTTGGCGATGTAGCCGCCGGCCGGAGTGGCCGCGCTGTTGAAGTTGTTCCGCCACCACTGTGAGCGGTCGGCGAAGGCGGCTGCCGTGGTGCTCTCTCCTGCCGCCCGTGCCAGCTGGGAGAGCGCGAAGTCGGCGCCCGACATCTCCAGTGTCTCGGCGGCACCGCCCCAGGCGTTCGACACCGACGGCATGTAGTGCTTCGCCAGGTACTTGTCCAGCGAGGGCCGCTGCCCCGCCGAGAGGACCGGCCTGCCCGCCGGTGAGAGGTCCCGTTCGGTGGGCACCGTGGCCGCCCGCACCAGCGAGTCCAGCGCGCCCCGCAGGTCGAAGTCCGTGCCGCCGAACGCCCGGATGCCCGCGAGGGCGATGGGCGACGGGTCGCCGTTCATGACGTGGGTGCCCGCCGCGCCGTGCAGCCAGCGGTCCCACACGCCCCCGTTCTGGCGGGCGAGTTCGAGGAGCGACTGGGCGACGTCGGAGCCGGTGCGCGGGTCGAGGAGGGTCAGCATCTGGACCTGGGAGCGGTAGACGTCCCAGCCGGAGAACGTGCCGTACTGCGCACCGCGTCCCCTGGCGACCTCATGCACGCGGTCGTCGCTGCCCCGGTACCGTCCGTCGGCGTCACTGATGACGTTCGGGTGGAGCAGGGAGTGGTACAGCGCCGTGTAGAAGGTCGTACGGTCCGCTTCCGTGCCGCCGCCGACCCGGATCGCACCCAGGCGGTCCCGCCAGGCGCGGCGCGCGGCCTCCCGTACGGCGTCGAAGGACCGGCCGCGCGGGTTCTCGGCCCTGAGGTTCGCCTCGGCGCCGGCCCGGCTGACGTAGGAGATGCCGACCTTGACGTTCACGGGTCCGGAACCCGGCTCGAACTCCACATAACCGCCCGCGCCCTTGCCCGCCACGGGACGGCCGCCCTCCCAGAACCCGCCGGTGCCACCGCCCGCCGACGTGGACCCGGGGGTCAGGGTGGCGTCCTGCCAGGTGCCGACCGCCTTGAAGGCGCGGTCGAAGCGGGCCGTGAAGTGCAGCGTGTAGTAGGCGCGCCGGCCTTCCGGGGAGAGATAGCCGCAGAAGTTGCCGGAGGTGACCGAGCCGGAGACCGTGCGGGTCGCCGGATCGATCCGTACGTCCGACACGGTCGATCCCACCTCCGAGTTGGCCGTGCGGATCAGCATCGTGGCGGGCCTGTCGGCGGGGTAGGTGAAGCGGCCGGAGCCCGTGCGGGCGGTCGCCGTGAGGTCGGCGGTCACTCCGGACGCCAGCTTCACCTTGTAGTGGCCGGGCTCGGCCGTCTCGTCGGCGTGCGCGAAGTCGGACGCGTACACCGCGTCCTTGGTGTCGCCGGCCGGGGAAGAGGTGACCTCGCCCGCGAACGGGAAGAACGGGATGTCACCGCTGCCGCCCGCGCAGCCCGTACCGGACATGTGGGTGAGGCTGAAGCCTCGGATGCGGGTGGCGTCGTACCGGTAGCCGCCGGGCGCGGCCGTGCGGGTGGCGTCGCCGCGGGTGTTCTCCGGGCTCCAGGAGAGCATGCCGTACGGGACGACGGCGCCAGGGAAGACGTTGCCGCCGTTGCTGGTGCCGATGAGGGGATCGACGTACACGGTGGGGTCCCGGACCGGTTCCGGGGAGGCGCTCTCCCGGTCCGTCAGAGCCGGGGTGGTGCCCCCCAGTGTCAGGGCTGCGGCCAGCAGCAGGAACGTGGGACGGAAACGCATGACGCGGCCCCTCCTCCTTCGGACGGGTCGCGCACCACAGATGGCACACACCGCGGGGACAGTGACGTGCGCCACCGGTACCACGGAAGCGGCCGTACGGTGCCGGAGGCGCGCGTGCGGTCTCACCCCTCCGGAGCAGACCGGCCCGGCGCGCGGACCGGATGAGCGGGCACGGCCGCCCACCCGGTCCGCTCCGAGCCGCCCGGCTCACGCGACCGGCTCACGCGACCGGCTCGCGTACCGGCCGCGGTGGCCGCTCAGCCGACCCGGCAGGCCAGGCTCGTGGCCGCATCACCTCCCGAGCCGTCCACCACGTACCCGAACGTCGTGCTCTCGCCGGGATCCAGCGACCCGTTCCAGTCGACGTTGTGGACCATCACGTTCTGCCCGCTGTAGGTGGCGTTGCCGCTCCACAGGCTTCTGACCGACTGCCCGCCCGGCAGCGTCCAGTCGACCATCCAGCCCAGCATCGGCACGTTCCCGGTGTTCTCGACGGTCACCTCGGACTGGTAGCCGCCGTTCCAGGTGCCCGTCGTGCGGCGGGTCGCCGAGCACTGGCCCGGTACGGGGTCGGTGGGGTTGCCCGGCTCCTTGATGCCGGTCACCTCGCCGTTGCCGCCGTCGAAGACGACGTCCGAGCAGGAGTAGAAGGTCTCCTGGCTGTCGGAGCGCTGCCAGACCACGTAGACGATGTGGCGGCCCGACTTGTTGTCCGGGAGCTTGCCCCGCCACGAGTAGTTGGCCTCGACCGTGCCCGGGCTGCCGTTCAGCGGCGGGTGGTCGACGGTCAGGAACGGCTGCTCCTCCATGTCGTTCCAGGTGAGCGTCTTCGTCGGGTCGTAGCCGTCCTTGGTGATGTAGACGTAGAACCAACCGGGGTGCGCCGCCCACGCGTTGTACGAGAAGTCGACGGTCGCGCCCGAGGTGAGGTGGGTCAGGGGCCAGTCCTTGCTGGGCGTGTTGAACCCGGTGAAGTTGGGGTTGCCGCCGCTGCACAGTTCCCCGTCGGGGACGAAGCCGCGGGTGCGGCCGGCGCCGTCCGAGCGGAGCACGGAGAACCAGTTGTAGAACGGCGTGGTGCCGCTGACCTGCTGGGCCGCCTTGCAGGCCGGGTTGACCGGTTTGATCTCACCGGTGTCGGTCAGCCCGTCCTGCCAGCACAGGAAGGTGCGGCTGCCCGGTTTCATGGGAGTGCCGTGGGCCTCCGCCTTGCCGCTGCCGGCCGTCATGACCAGGCCGAGCGCCGGGATCGTGGTGACGAGGGCGAGCAGGACCAGGAGGAGGGCTCTGTGGCGTTTGGGGAGCATCGATCGTAGGGTTAACGTGTGCATGACAAACGCTCCTTCGGTGTACAGCCATGAGGAACGTGCGTGTGTGCGTCGGGTGCGCGCAGGGGTGCCGGGTGCGTGCGGTGCCCCTGCGTGCGGGAGGTGGGAGCGCTCCATGGGATGGGTTCCGGTCCACCGCATATGGGAGCGCTCCCACCGCACCTGCTTCGGACGCTAGCGCCGAGCGGTCCGCTTGTAAACGCCTGACGCACGAGGGCCGCACCCGAGCGGGTGCGGCCCTTGGCGAATGAGTTGCGGGGTCAGAATCCGACGAGCCCGTCGAGGTCGATCTCGACCGGGAACGGCATCTCGGTGATGAGCTTGCCGTGGTGCACCGGGTGCATGGGAGCGGAGACGTATGAGCGCGTGTCCACGTTGAGCCAGTACTCGTGCACCGCGAGCCGGCGGTCCCGGTCGAGTTCGACGCGCCAGTAGCAGGGGACCTTGTTCGCAGCGAAGAGTGCGGGCTTGCGTACTCGGTCGTGCTGACGGGAGCCGGGGGAGACGACCTCGACGACGAGGGCGAGCTTTTCTGCGGGGACGCACTCAAGCTCGAAGAAGTTCAGCTTCCGGGGGTCGAAGACGATCACATCGGGCTTGGGGACGTTGCGGTCGTCCACCATGACGCACTGCTGGGCCACCACCGCGTGCGGCTCGCTTCGGGCGGCCTCCAGGGCATGCCTCAGCCCGTCCCGCACGTGGTTGTGCCACACCTTGGTCTGCCCGCGAGCCGCGATCACTCCGTCCACAAGTTCCCAGTCGAAGGGCAGCTCCAAGTGCTTGACCTGGTCGAAGGTCCAGCCGTCTGCCGGCGGGGAAAACCAGGTGTCCTCGGTGGCCGGTGCCGGCTCGGGTGTGGTCATCGCTGCTCCCATGGGCGCCAGTGTGCACGCCGTGGTGCGTCGTGCTCCCGGGTACGAAGGTGTCACCACGCGAAGTGACGAGACCACGGCACGCCATTGACAGTGCAAGGCGGGCGCGGAGATCCCTCCGCGCCCGCCTCTCCCTCAATGGGGGAACCCGGTTCAGGCCAGCAACTCCACCTCCGCCAAGGTCGACTCGCCGGAGAGAACAAGGCGGTACTGGGTGTACGCACCCGGCGACGCGACCGAGAAGACGCGTGTCTGCCTGTCCCAGGTGAAGGACTCGTCGGACCGCTCGTCGAGGGTCTTCCAGGTGGTGCCGTCAGCCGACCCCTGGAGCACCCATCCGGTCGGTGCCTTCGAGCGGTCCGTGGACGACGTCAGCGTGTACTGAACGGCCTTGGTGCGCTCGGCGACGGGCAGGTCCAGGGACGTGACGCTCGCGTCCGTCGCCGAGGTGTTGTCGAACAGCGCTCCCTCGCCCTTCGTCACGTCCGAGCGCGGTGACGGCACCGCGTCGTCCTGCGTGATCGAGACGGGCGCCGCGTTCTCGCCCGTGCCCCACGAGGACGGCTTGGGGCCCATGTCGAACTCCAGGGTGCCGCCCTTCGCGATCAGCTCGTGGGGGAGCGATGTCGTCTTCCACGCCTTGCCGTTGACCTTCAGGCCCTGGACGTAGACGTTCTTCGCGCTGTTCTTCGGGGCCTTGACCACCAGGTCCCTGCCGTTCTCCAGGTGGACCGTCGCCTTGGTGAACAGCGGGGAGCCGATGGCGTACTCGCCGCTGCCCATGACCAGCGGGTAGAAGCCGAGCGCGGAGAAGAGGTACCAGGCCGACTGCTCGCCGTTGTCCTCGTCGCCGTGGTAGCCCTGGCCGATCTCGCTGCCGGTGTACAGGCGGGAGAGGACCTCGCGGACGTTCTTCTGCGCCTTCCACGGCTGGCCCGCCGCGTCGTACATGTAGAGCGCGTGGTGGGCCACCTGATTGGAGTGCCCGTACATGCCCATCCGGACGTCCCGCGCCTCCGTCATCTCGTGGATGACCCCGGAGTAGGAGCCCTTGAACTCGGGGGAGGCCGTCTCCGGAGTGGCCAAGTACTCGTCCAGCTTCTCGGCCAGTCCCTTCCGGCCGCCGTACAGGTTGGCCAGGCCCCGGCTGTCCTGGGGAGCGGTGAAGGCGTAGCCCCAGCCGTTGGTCTCCGTGTAGTCGTAGCCCCACACGCGCGGGTCGTACTTGGAGGACTCGACCCGCCAGTCACCCTTGGCGTTCCGGCCCTGGAAGAAGCCCGCCTTGTCGTCGTACAGGTTCACGTAGTCCTGCGCACGGTTGAGGAAGTACGCGGACTCCTCCTTGTAGCGCTTCTCGCCCGTCTTCTTGTACAGGGCCTCGCCCATCCGCGCGATGCCGTAGTCGTTGAGGTAGCCCTCCAGCGCCCACGACAGGCCCTCGTGGGTCTCGGTGCTCGTGTAGCCGAGGAAGGGGGACGTGGTCATCCCCTTGCGGCCCACGCCCGAGGACGGCGGGACGACCGTCGCGTTCTTCACTGCCGCGTCGTAGGCCGCCTTCGCGTCGAAGCCGACCCCCTTCACATACGCGTCCGCGAACGCCACGTCCGACGAGGTGCCCGTCATCAGGTCCGCATAGCCGGGGGAGGACCAGCGCGAGGTCCAGCCGCCGTCCTTGTACTGCTGCACGAAGCCGTCGACCATTTCGCCCGCCTGAGAGGGCGTGAGGAACGAGTACGCCGGCCAGGTCGTGCGGTACGTGTCCCAGAAGCCGTTGTTGACGTACACCTTGCCGTCCACGATCTTCGCGCCCGTGTGGGTCGGCGTGTCCGGGCCGGGCATGGGCGAGAACGGGGACGCGTACTTGTCCTTACCGTCCACCTTCTCGAAGCCCGAGTTGGGGTACAGGTACAGCCGGTAGAGGCTGGAGTACAGCGTCGTCAGCTGGTCCGGTGTGGCGCCCTCCACCTCGACCTTGCCGAGGATCCTGTCCCACTGGCGCTGTGCCCGCGTCTTCACGGTCTCGAAGGACGTGCCGTCCGGGATCTCCTGGCGCAGGTTGTCCTTCGCCTGGTCGACGCTGATGAGCGAGGTGGCGAGGCGCAGGGTGACCGTGCGGTCGGCGCCCGGGGCGAAGCGGAGGTAGCCCTTCACCCCGGACGAGGTCCCCTCCGTCACCGGTGCGTCGAAGACTCCGTACACGAAGAGGCGGGTCGCGCCCGTCGACAGTCCGGACTTCACGTCCGAGTAGCCGGTGACGATCCCGTTCTCCTTGTCGAGGGTCAGGCCGGCCTCGTCGGTGACGTTGTCGAAGAGCACGCTCGCGTCGTCGCCGGGGTAGGTGAAGCGCATTGCCGCCGCGTGGTCGGTGGGCGCCATCTCGGCCTTGAGGCCGTTCTCGAAGCGGACGCCGTAGTAGTACGGCCGCGCCGTCTCGTTCTCGTGCCGGAAGGCCAGCGCCCGGGCCGCCCGGCCGGTGTCCGGGGTGCCCGACGCGGCCGACGGCATCACCTGGAAGGTCTGCCGGTCACCCATCCAGGGGCTCGGCTCGTGGCTCGCGCTGAACGCCTGGATGGTGGGCAGGTTGTCGTCGTTGTTCGCGCGTGCGTAGTCGTACAGCCAGCTCAAGGAGCCCGCGTTGGTGACCGGCGTCCAGAAGTTGAAGCCATGGGGCACGGCCGTCGCGGGGAAGGTGTTGCCGCGGGAGAAGCCGCCGCTGGAGTTCGTGCCGCGGGTCGTCAGCGCGTAGTCCGACAGGTGGGCCTTCGGCTTCTCGGGGGCGGCGGCGCGCAGGGCCACGTCGTCGAGCCAGCCGCGGAACTTCGCCGTGCCCTTCGGCGAGTCGTACGCCACCAGGATCCGGTCCACCGTCTTGCCGGCCGCGACCGAGCCGATCGACGAGCGGACGTTGTTCCACTGGTTGACGTACAGCACCTTGGACTCGCCCTGCCCGCGCGGTGTGAGCGCGAAGCCGTGCTGGTCGGTGGCGTTCAGCTCGCTCAGGTGGGTGCCGTCCGTGAAGGCGAGGTCCACGGACACGTTCGTGGAGTCGTAGTCACGGTCGCCGTCCGCCATGGACGGGAAGATCCGGTACGCCAGCTCGGTGTTCCGGCCGACGGCCACGTTCACGTCGAAGACCTTGTTGTACGAGTACGCCCGGCCGTTCACCGTGTGCCGGCCCGCGTACCGCAGCGCCCGCTTGCCGGTGAAGCCCGCGCCCGCCTTGGCGGTGGGGGAGCCGCTGGGGCCGCGGTCGACCAGCGAGAGCATGTCCTGGGGGACGGGATCACCGGTGCCACCCGTCGAGAACTGGACATCGGCCAGCTGGGTGGCGTCGGCGGCGCCGTTGTTGCTGGTGATCTCCAGCCGGAAGTGCCGGTACTCGGCGGGGGTGCCGTCGACGTCGTACGTCTTCGTCCGGAACCGCTCGGAGAAGGACTCGCCCGAGCGGGTGTCGAGTGTCTTCCAGTCCTCGCCGTCCGCCGAGGCCTTCAGCGTCCAGTCCTTCGGGTCCCGTTCGGCGTGGTCGTTGGCCGACGTCAGCGCGTACGTCACGACCTTCACCGGGGCGTCGAGGTCGAACTCCACCCAGCCGGTGGGCGCGAAGGTCAGCCACTTGGTGCTCGGTTCGCTGTCGACGAGGTTCTCCTTCACCTCGCCCGCGCCCGCGTACTCACCGCTCGCCCGGACCTCCGTGACATGGTCGGTCACATTGCCCGGGATGCCGCTGCTGTAGCCGCCGTCGACGCCGGACGCCCTCTTGGTGCCGTCCGGTGCGGTGTCGACGGTATTGAGCCAGTCCGGTGACGGATCATCTGATTCGAACGACGAGTGGAACTCCCGGTCCGCGGCCGCCGCCGTGACCGGCAGTGCCACGGCCACCCCTTGCGAGGCCGCCACGAGAGCGAAGGCGGCGGCGCCGAGCACCGCCGTGGATCCCCATCTGTGCCGCATGCGCGCGCACCCTCCCTGCGCCTGATCGGAACCGATCAGAAATGGACAACGTTGTCAACTTCGCTGCGCAAGCCACTAGTAGGGGTTCAGGTGGTGGGTGATGTCAAGGGTGTCGGGCGTGCCAACCGGGCTTTCTGTGGCTGGTTTCGCGCCGCAGAAGTCACGCCGAACCGGGGCGAAGTAGTGTGGATCTTCGCTTGGGAAGCTCACAGCGGTGTCATATTTCCGCGAGGTCTCAACTCGGAAAAGACCACAGGCCAAACTTGCGTTCGATCTTGCTCCGCTGACGGGAAGTGGACTATACCTGTCGGCGTCCGCATCGCTGTGGACAGGCACGACCCGGGGGGAATTACGGGTGGCCGCGGACCGTGTCACACGCGCCGACTGCCGTCCCGCCCCTGTTGAATCCTCACGCACGACCCCAGCACGAACCGACCGCGGTGCCGGGAGGATCCGGTTCACCGCCTGAGTCCTGGAGAAGGCGAGGACTTGAGCATGGGATCCACTACCGACGGGAGCAACGGCTCCGAGGGTGTCGGCCGCCGTGATCTGATCAAGCGCTCCGCTGCGCTGGGCCTGATCTCCGTCCCCACGATGGGCTTCCTCTCCGCGTGTGCCAGCAGCGGTGGCGGCGGCGAGGAGAAGGCCGAGGCGGGCGAGAAGACCGCGAAGAACCCGCTCGGCGTCAACGACGCCACGCAGATGGAGTTCGTCCTGTTCGACGGCGGCTTCGGCAAGGAGTACGGCCAGGACGCCGTGAAGCTCTATGAGAAGAGCTTCCCCAAGGCGAAGGTCAAGTTCTCCGCCACCCAGAAGATCCAGTCCACGCTGCAGCCGCGGTTCAACCAGGGCACCCCGCCCGACCTCATCGACAACTCCGGTGCCGAGCAGATGGACATGGGTGTCCTCGTCGGCAAGAAGCAGCTCGCCGACCTCACCCCGCTGCTGGACGCCCCGTCATATGACGACCCGGACAAGAAGGTCCGCGACACCCTGCGCCCCGGCATCGTGGAGATGGGCCAGTTCGACGGCGACCCGGTCTGGATCATGTACTACGCCTACACGGTGTACGGCGTCTGGTACTCGCAGAAGGCCCTGGACTCGCTCGACGAGCAGTACCCCGAGACCTGGGACCAGATGCTCGCGGTCTGCGAGAAGGCCAAGAAGAAGGGCATGGCGGGCTGGACGTACGCGGGCAAGTACCCGTATTACCTCCCCTTCTCGCTCTACCCGATGATCGCCAAGGTCGGTGGGCGCGAGGTCCTCGACGCCATCGACAACCTGGAGCCGAACGCCTGGAAGCACCCGGCGGTCAAGGCCTCATTCGAGGCCTACTACGAGCTCTTCAAGAAGGGCTACGTCCTCAAGGGCACCCCGGGCCTGGACCACATCCAGTCGCAGACCGCCTGGGCCCAGGGCAAGGCCCTGTTCCTCCCGAACGGCTCCTGGGTGGAGAACGAGTCGGCGAACGTCATCCCGAAGGACTTCGGCCTGGCCGTCAACGCGCCCACCGGCCTTGACTCCTCCGACAAGATGCCGTTCGGCACCATCTGGGCCTCCGGCGCCGAGCCCTTCGTCGTCCCGGCCAAGGCGAAGAACCCGTCCGGCGGCATGGAGCAGCTGCGCATCATGCTCAGTGAGGCCTCGTCAAGGAACTTCACCTCCAAGGTGAAGTCGCTGAGCGCGTACAACGGCGGCACCACCGGCATCACCCTCACCCCCGGCCTGGAGTCGGGCCAGGCGGCCCTGGAGAAGGCCGGGGACAACGTGGTGAACCCGCGTATCCAGGACTGGTATGTGAAGCTCCAGAAGGAGCAGATCGGTGTGTCCGGTCTTGGCGAGATGATGGCCGGCCGTATGACCCCGGCCGAGGCCATCAAGAAGATCCAGGGCTTCGCCGACGCGGCCGCCAAGGACACGTCGATCAAGCACTACAAGCACCAGTGAGGATGCGTCACCAGGGTGTGCCCGGCGTGCGTGCGCCGGGCACACCCCGACGGCTTCCGCGCGCAGATCGGGGTCGGTGGTAATGCAGCACGGCAAGTACCGGTTCATCGTGGGGTTCCTCGCGGTACCCCTGGGGCTGTACGCGCTCTTCGTCGTCTGGCCGTTCATCCAGTCCATCTACTACTCGTTCACGGACTGGACCGGTCTGAGTCCCGAGTTCAAGATGGTCGGTTTCGACAACTACTCCAGGATGCTCGACGACGACATCTTCTGGAAGTCGTTGCAGCACAGCCTGCTGTTCGCGCTGCTGCTGCCGGTGGTGACGATCGGTCTGGCGCTGTTCTTCGCCTTCATGATCAATGTCGGCGGACGGCGGAGAAAGGGCGGACCGGTGGTCTCCGGGGTCCGCGGCTCCTCGTTCTACAAGATCGTCTACTTCTTCCCGCAGGTGCTCTCGATCGCGATCGTCGCCCTGCTGTTCCAGTTCGCGTACAACCCGGACAGCGGAGCGATCAACTCCCTGCTGCGCGGGATCGGGCTGGACAGTGTCCAGCCGCTGTGGCTGGGTGACCCGAACCTGGCGCTGTGGTGCGTGATGGCGGTGCTCGTGTGGTCCACGGTCGGCTTCTTCGTGGTCCTCTTCTCGGCCGGTATGGCCTCCATCCCCGCCGACCTGTACGAGGCCGCGCTGCTGGACGGGGCCAACCGCATCACCACGTTCTTCCGGATCACCCTGCCGCTGCTGTGGGACACCGTGCAGTCCGGCTGGGTCTACATGGGCATCCTCGCCCTCGGCGCCGAGTCGTTCGCGGTCGTGGGAATCATGACGACCGGGCCCGGCGGTCCCGACTACTCGACCACCGTCATGGTTCTCTACGTGTACCAGAAGGCGTTCCGTGACGGTCAGGCCGCCTACGCCACCACCATCGGCGTCGCCCTGCTCGTCGTCACGCTGGCCTTCGCCGCCATCGTGATGCGGCTGGGCCGGCGCGAGCGGCTGGAGTACTGACACATGAAGACGACCGAGACCCCCGCCCCCGTACCCGCCGAGTCCGGTGCCCCCGTCGTCAAGACGGACGCCCCGGCCGGAGCGCCCCCGAAGGAGAAGAAGGAGGGCGCCGTCCTCAACGTCTTCTCCCACGGGATGCTCGTCCTCTGGGCGTTCATGGTCGTCATGCCGCTGCTGTGGGCGGTGATGACGTCCTTCAAGGACGACCGATCGATCTTCAGTTCGCCCTGGTCGCTGCCGGACACGCTGCACTTCGAGAACTGGTCGCGGGCCTGGACCCAGGCCAACATGAGCGACTACTTCCTCAACACCGTTCTGGTGGTGGGTGGTTCGCTCATCGGCACACTGGTGCTCGGCTCGATGGCGGCCTATGTGCTGGCCCGCTTCGACTTCCCGGGCAACCGCTTCATCTACTTCCTGTTCATCGGCGGCATGAGCTTCCCGATCATGCTGGCGCTGGTCCCGCTGTTCTACGTGGTGAACAACATGGGCCTGCTGAACACCATCCACGGGCTGATCCTCGTCTACATCGCCTACTCGCTGCCCTTCACGGTGTTCTTCCTGACCGCGTTCTTCCGCACCCTGCCGAGCTCGGTGGCTGAGGCGGCGTTCGTGGACGGGGCCTCGCACTCCCGTACGTTCTTCCAGATCATGCTGCCGATGGCCAAGCCCGGCCTGATCAGCGTCGGCATCTTCAACTTCCTGGGGCAGTGGAACCAGTACATGCTGCCGACGGTGCTCAACACCGACCAGGACAAGCACGTCCTCACCCAGGGCCTGGTGCAGCTGGCCGTCAGCCAGGGCTACAAGGGCGACTGGTCCGGCCTCTTCGCCGGGCTGGTGATGGCGATGCTGCCGGTGCTCGCCGCGTACATCGTCTTCCAGAGGCAGGTGGTGCAGGGGCTCACGGCGGGTGCGCTGAAGTAGGAGAGCCACGGCGCCCGGCGGCCCGGCGCGTTCACCGATGTCACGTCGCTCCCGGTCTTCCGGGGGCGGCGCCCCATGCATGTGCAACGACCCGGATCTGGGTCAACCTCTTGACGGAACATGCCCCGAACAGCTCGACTTAGAGTTCAATTGTTGGACATGGACGGGGCCCCGCTGAAGCGGTCCCGCGCGCAGGAGGTCGTCGTGGAGACTCCGGGGTCGCAGTCGTCGCTGCACCGAGCCAATCTGGAGCGGGTCGTACGCGCCGTGCGGCTGGCCGGATCCCTCACACAGGCGGAGATCGCGCGGACGACGGGCCTGTCGGCGGCGACCGTTTCCAACATCGTGCGGGAGCTCAAGGACGGCGGAACGGTCGAGGTCACGCCCACCTCGGCAGGTGGCCGGCGGGCCCGGGCCGTGTCCTTGAGCGGTGACGCCGGCATTGTCATAGGCGTGGACTTCGGGCACACGCATCTGCGCGTCGCCGTCGGAAACCTCGCCCACCAGGTGCTGGCCGAGGAGTCCGAGCCGCTCGACGTGGACGCCTCCGCGGCGCAGGGCCTCGACCGGGCCGAGCAGCTGGTGAACCGGCTGATCGAGGCCACCGGAGTGGACCGCGGCAAGATCGCGGGCGTCGGCGTCGGCGTGCCCGGCCCGATCGACGTGGAGTCCGGCACCCTCGGCTCCACCGCCATCCTGCCCGGCTGGACCGGGACCCGGCCCGCCGAGGAGCTGCGGGCGCGCCTCGGCGTGCCCGTGCACGTGGACAACGACGCCAACCTGGGCGCCCTCGGGGAGCTGGTCTGGGGCAGCGGCCGCGGGGTCAAGGACCTCGCGTACATCAAGGTCGCGAGCGGTGTCGGTGCCGGACTGGTGATCGCCGGGAAGATCTACCGCGGCCCGGGCGGCACGGCGGGGGAGATCGGGCACATCACGCTGGACGAGTCCGGCCCCGTCTGCCGCTGCGGCAACCGGGGCTGTCTGGAGACCTTCGCGGCCGCGCGCTACGTACTGCCGCTCCTGAACTCCAGCCACGGCACCGACCTGACCATGGAGGGCGTGGTCAGGCTGGCGCGGGACGGAGATCCGGGGTGCCGTCGGGTGATCGCCGATGTCGGCCGCCACATCGGCAGCGGAGTCGCCAGCCTCTGCAATCTGCTGAACCCCAGCCGGGTGGTCCTCGGCGGCGACCTCGCCGAGGCCGGGGAACTGGTGCTCGCGCCCATCAGGGAGTCCGTCGGCCGGTACGCGATCCCCAGCGCGGCACGACAGCTCTCGGTGCTGCCGGGGGCCCTCGGCGGTCGTGCGGAGGTCCTGGGTGCCCTCGCGCTGGCCCTCAGTGAGATGGGGGATTCAACCCTTTTGGACGGCACGCTGACTGCCGCGACCCCTGTCTTCACTTAGAGGACGGATGACACCGTTGCCAACCCGTTAAGGATTTACTTCTTGACGTCGTACGTGTGGCCGAGTTGACTTCCAGCCACCTCGGCCGCAGCGTCGCGGCCTCGTCAGGGAGGTTTCTGAAGTGAACACGCGTATGCGTAGTGCCGCCCTCGCCGTCGCAGTTGGTGCGATGGCCGTCTCGCTTGCCGCCTGTGGCAGCGCCAAGGAGTCGGGCGGCGACAACGAGTCCGCGGGCGCGGCGAAGGGGGACGACATCAAGGTCGGCCTGCTTCTGCCGGAGAACAAGACCGCCCGGTACGAGAAGTTCGACAAGCCCCTGATCGAGAAGAAGATCAAGGAGCTCACGAACGGCAAGGCCGACGTCCTGTACAGCAATGCGCGGCAGGACGCCAACCTCCAGGCCCAGCAGGTCGACACGATGATCACCAGCAAGGTGGACGTCCTCATCGTGGACGCCGTGGACGCCAAGGCCATTCAGAACTCCGTCCAGAAGGCCAAGGAGGCCGACATCCCGGTCGTCGCCTACGACCGCCTGGCCGAGGGCCCGATCAGCGCCTACACCTCGTTCGACAACGTCACCGTCGGCAAGACCCAGGGCGAGGCCCTGCTCGAGGTCCTGGGCGACAAGGCCAAGGACGGCGACATCGTCATGATGAACGGGTCGGCCACCGACCCCAACGCCGCCCAGTTCAAGGAGGGCGCGCTCTCCGTCCTCAAGGGCAAGGTCAACATCGGCCGCGAGTTCGACACCAAGGAATGGTCTCCGGACAACGCCAACGCCAACATGGAGTCGTCGATCTCCGCGCTCGGCAAGGACAAGATCATCGGCGTCTACTCCGCCAACGACGGCATGGCGGGCGGCATCATCACCGCCCTCAAGGCCGCCGGCCTGGACGTCCCCGTCACCGGCCAGGACGCGGAACTCTCGGCCGTGCAGCGCATCCTCACCGGCGAGCAGTTCATGAGCGTCTACAAGTCCTACCCGCAGGAGGCGGACGTGGCGGCCGAGATGGCCGTGGCGCTCGCCAAGGGCGAGAAGCTGGACTCCATCGCCAAGGACAAGGTCTCCAGCGGCAGCGCCAAGGACGTTCCCTCGGTCCTGGTCCCTGTGGTCTCGCTGACCAAGGAGAACATCAACGACACCGTCATCAAGGACGGTATCTACACGGCCGCCGAGATCTGCACGGCCAAGTACAAGTCGGCCTGCGACGAGGCCGGCGTCAAGTAGTCAGCCGCACGTCCCTGTCCCCGTACGCGCGTTCATCCTGAACTCCCGTACGGGGACAGGGACCGGCTCGTGCGGAGCGGCCCCATGACCCGGCCCGCTCCGCCCCAGGCTCCGCCGGCGCCCCGCGCATCAGACAGCCCCGCAAGCTCGCGCGGGGCGCCGGACGGAACACCCCCCAACTCTTCTGTGCAACCTTCCGCCGGGTCAGGCGGCGAAGGAGATGGTTCACGTGTCCGCTACGCCCGTGCTGGCGTTGCGCGGGGTCTCCAAGCGGTTCGGTGCCGTTCAGGCGCTCACCGACGTAGAGCTTGAGGTCCACGCCGGTGAGGTGGTCGCCCTGGTCGGCGACAACGGCGCCGGAAAGTCCACGCTGGTCAAGACGATCGCCGGCGTGCACCCCATCGATGAGGGCGTCATCGAGTGGGACGGCAGGCCCGTCCAGATCAACAAACCGCACGACGCCCAGGACCTGGGCATCGCGACCGTCTACCAGGACCTCGCGCTGTGCGACAACATCGACGTCGTCGGCAACCTGTACCTGGGCCGCGAGCTCAGGAAGTGGGGCGTCCTCGACGAGGTCGAGATGGAGCGGCGCTCCCAGGAACTGCTGCGGACGCTGTCGATCCGCATCCCCAGTGTGCGCATCCCGATCGCCTCGCTCTCCGGCGGACAGCGCCAGACCGTGGCCATCGCCCGCTCCATGCTCGGCGAGCCCAAGCTGGTCATCCTCGACGAGCCCACCGCGGCCCTCGGCGTCGAGCAGACCGCCCAGGTCCTCGACCTGGTCGAGCGGCTGCGCGAACGCGGCCACGCCGTCATCCTCATCAGCCACAACATGGCCGACGTGAAAGCCGTCGCCGACAAGGTGGCGGTGCTGCGCCTCGGCCGCAACAACGGTGTCTTCGAGGTCAGGACGACCTCACAGGAAGAGATCATCTCCGCCATCACGGGCGCCACCGACAACGCCGTGACCCGCCGTGCGGCGCGCACGAACGGGGAGGTTTCCCAGTGAGCTTCGACAAGACCTCCACGACCGCGCAGGACGAGCCCGTCGTCGAGAACCCCGAGGCCGCCGCGGCCGCGGTGACCGCGGTCGACCCCCGGCTCCTCATCCGCGAGCGCGGACTCACCGGCTACATCGGTGAGTTCAGGCGCAAGATGAAGGCCGGTGAGCTGGGCTCCATCCCGGTCGTCATCGGTCTGATCGTCATCTGCGTCGTCTTCCAGAGCCTGAACTCGGCGTTCCTCTCCGCGGAGAACCTGAGCAACATCACCATCACGATGGTCGGCACCGGCATGATCTCCGTCGGCATCGTCTTCGTGCTGCTGCTCGGTGAGATCGACCTGTCGGTGGGCTCGGTCAGTGGCGCGTCCAGCGCCATCGCGGCCGTGCTCGCGGTCAACCAGGGCTGGCCCGAGTGGGCCGCGGTGCTGTTCGCCATCGCCGCGGGTGCCGTCATCGGCGCGGCGCACGGCTTCTTCTTCGCGGTGCTAGGCGCCCCCGCGTTCGCCGTCACCCTGGCCGGACTGCTCTTCTGGCTGGGCTTCATGCTCCAGACCCTGGGCGAGAACGGCACCATCAACCTCGACAGCGACGGCCTGATCGGCAAGCTGACCACGTACTACTTCACGGACATCGCGGCCGCCTACGGTCTCGCCGCCGTGCTGGTCGGCGTGTTCTTCCTCACCTCGTTCCTGTCCAACCGCCGGCGTGAGGCGGTCGGCATCCCGTCGAGGCCGCTCAGCGACACGGTCCTGCGCACGGTGCTGCTTGCCGTGGTCTCCTTCGCCGCGGCCGCCATGTACAACCAGTACAAGGGGCTGCCGCTCGCCACGGTGATCTTCCTGGTGTTCCTGGTGGCCACCGACTTCCTGCTGCGCCGAACCGCGTACGGCCGTAAGGTCTTCGCGCTCGGCGGCAGCGTGGAGGCGTCCCGGCGTGCGGGTATCAACGTGACCGCCGTCCGTATCTCCGTGTTCGCGATCTCGGGCGGCTTCGCGGCGATGGGCGGCCTCTTCCTGGCCTCCAAGATCGCTTCGGCGAACCAGAGCGCGGGTACCGGGGATCTGCTGATGAACGCGATCGCCGCGGCCGTGATCGGTGGTACGTCACTGTTCGGCGGGCGCGGGCGTACGTGGAACGCGCTGCTGGGTGTGATGGTGATTGTGTCGATTCAGTACGGTTTGCAACTGGAGTCCATTGCTGAGCCGGTGAAGTACATGATCACCGCGGGGGTTCTGCTGACGACGGTGGTTATTGACTCCGTCACACGGCGGACGCAGAAGACCGCGGGGCGCGCGTAGCGGTTTTCAGGGGGAGCGCCGCGGGGGCTGGTGCGATGGGCCGGCTGCGGGTTTCGTGGTCGCTGGTCGCGCAGTTCCCCGCGCCCCTTGTAGGCCGCTGCGCGGCCATCCCGGCCGGGGACGTTTCGCAGCGGGACGGCTGCGCAGGATGGTCTACGTCCGATCGCGTGAGAAGGACGCGCGGGCCGGGCGTCGCCCGTACGGGCGGAACATTAGACTCGACGAACCCGGTAACGCTCGAACAGCACTATTGCAAGGAGGCACGGGTGCCGCTGCTGACCCGCATCAGGGGACCGCGCGATCTGGACCGGCTCAGCCTGGAGCAGTTGGACCAGCTGGCAGAGGAGATCCGGACCTTCCTCGTCGAGGCGGTATCCAAGACCGGCGGCCACCTCGGCCCCAACCTGGGCGTGGTCGAGCTCACCATCGCCCTGCACCGCGTCTTCGAATCCCCGAACGACAAGGTGCTCTGGGACACAGGCCACCAGTCATATGTGCACAAACTGCTCACCGGTCGTCAGGACTTCTCGAAGCTGAAGATGAAGGGCGGTCTGTCGGGCTACCCGTCGCAGGCCGAGTCCGAGCACGACATCATCGAGAACTCGCACGCGTCCACGGTCCTCGGCTGGGCCGACGGCCTCGCGAAGGCCAACCAGCTCCGTAAACGGGGCGACCACGTGGTAGCCGTCATCGGTGACGGTGCCCTCACCGGCGGCATGGCCTGGGAGGCGCTCAACAACATCGCGGACGCCAAGGACCGCCCGCTGGTCATCGTCGTCAACGACAACGAGCGTTCGTACGCCCCCACGATCGGCGGCCTCGCCAACCACCTCGCCACGCTGCGCACGACGGAGGGGTACGAGCGTTTCCTCGCCCGGACGAAGGAAGTGCTCGAACGCACCCCGGTGGTGGGCAAGCCGCTCTTCGACACGCTGCACGGCGCCAAGAAGGGGTTCAAGGACTTCATCGCTCCGCAGGGCATGTTCGAGGACCTGGGGCTGAAGTACGTGGGCCCGATCGACGGACACGACATCGAGGCCCTGGAGTCCGCGCTCGCGCGTGCCAAGCGGTTCGGCGGCCCCGTCATCGTGCACTGCCTCACCGAGAAGGGCCGCGGCTACCAGCCCGCCCTCCTGGACGAGGCGGACCGCTTCCACGCCGTCGGCAAGATCCACCCCGACACGGGTCTGCCGATCGCCTCCTCCGGCGCCGACTGGACGTCCGTCTTCGGCGAGGAGATGGTCAAGCTCGGCATGGAGCGCAAGGACATCGTCGCCATCACGGCCGCCATGCTGCAGCCGGTCGGTCTGGAGAAGTTCGCCAAGGCGTTCCCCGAGCGGGTCTTCGACGTCGGTATCGCCGAGCAGCACGGTGCCGTGTCGGCCGCCGGTCTGGCCACGGGCGGGCTGCACCCCGTCTTCGCCGTGTACGCCACCTTCCTCAACCGCGCGTTCGACCAGGTACTGATGGACGTGGCCCTGCACAAGTGCGGTGTCACCTTCGTGCTCGACCGCGCCGGCATCACCGGCACGGACGGCGCCTCCCACAACGGCATGTGGGACATGTCGATCCTCCAGGTCGTACCGGGGCTGCGGCTCGCCGCGCCGCGCGACGCCGACCAGGTCCGCGCCCAGCTCCGCGAGGCCGTCGAGGTCAAGGACGCCCCGACCGTGGTCCGCTTCTCCAAGGGGGCCGTCGGTCCCGCCGTACCCGCCGTGGGCCGGATCGGCGGGATGGACGTGCTGCGCGAGCCGGGCACCGACACGCCGGATGTGCTGCTGGTGTCGGTGGGCGCCCTCGCGCCGATGTGCCTGGAGATCGCCGACCTGCTCGACAAGCAGGGCATCTCCGCGACCGTGGTCGACCCGCGCTGGGTCAAGCCCGTCGACGAGGCCATGGCACCGCTCGCCGAGCAGCACCGCGTGGTCGTCACCGTCGAGGACAACTCCCGTGTCGGCGGCGTCGGTTCGGCCGTCGCCCAGGCCCTGCGCGACGCCGGTGTGGATGTCCCGCTGCGCGACTTCGGCATTCCGCCGCGCTTCCTCGACCACGCCTCCCGCGCCGAGGTCATGGCGGAGATCGGCCTCACCGCGCCGGACATCGCGCGTCAGGTCACCGGGCTGGTCTCCAAGCTGGACGGCCGGTTCGACCAGGTGGACTCGGTGGAGCCCGCCCGCGACTGACCCGCGCTCCGGGCCGGCTCCGAGCCCGGCGCTAGGCAACCAGCTGGGCTGGAAATCGACCGAATGGGCCGGTTTCATCAACCTTTACGGTGGTGAAACCGGCCCATTCGCGTGAATTCCCCCATGTCGGGGCATGCGACCTACACCCCCTCTCGATCATGTCGGGGACGACGCAGTGTGGGAGGTACGCCCGTGACGCCCGTGAGCAGCACCCTCTTCAGGACGAAAAAGATCGAACAGTCCCTCAGGGACACCGAGGAACCCGAGCGTGCGCTCAGGAAGTCCCTGTCCGCTCTGGATCTCACCGTCTTCGGCGTCGGCGTCATCATCGGCACCGGCATCTTCGTCCTGACCGGCACGGTCGCCAGGAACAACGCGGGGCCCGCGGTCGCGCTGGCGTTCGTCCTGGCCGGAGTCGTCTGCGCCCTCGCCGCGCTCTGTTACGCCGAGTTCGCGTCCTCGGTCCCGGTCGCCGGGTCCGCGTACACCTTCTCGTATGCCACGCTCGGAGAGCTGCCCGCCTGGATCATCGGCTGGGACCTGGTGCTGGAGCTCGCGCTCGGCACAGCGGTGGTCGCCGTCGGCTGGTCCGGCTACGTCCGCTCACTGCTGGACAACGCGGGCTGGCATGTGCCCGAGGAGCTGGCCGGCCGGGAAGGCGCCCACGGCTTCGGCTTCGACATCCTCGCTGCCCTGCTCGTCCTCGTCCTCACCGGCATCCTCGTCCTCGGGATGAAGCTCTCGGCGCGGCTCACCTCGCTCGTCGTCGCCGTCAAGGTGATCGTCGTCCTCGTCGTCATCATCGCGGGCGCGTTCTTCATCAAGACCGCCAACTACCACCCGTTCATCCCGAAGGCACAGCCCGTGGAGGCGGGCGGGGACCTCCATGCCCCGCTGATCCAGCTGATGTTCGGCTGGGCACCCTCCAACTTCGGTGTGATGGGCATCTTCACGGCCGCGTCCGTCGTCTTCTTCGCCTTCATCGGCTTCGACATCGTGGCCACGGCAGCCGAGGAGACCAGGAACCCGCAGCGGGACATGCCGCGCGGCATCCTCGGCTCACTGTTCATCTGCACCGCGCTCTATGTGGCGGTGTCGATCGTGGTGACCGGCATGGAGCACTACACGAAGCTCTCCGTGGACGCCCCGCTCGCCGACGCGTTCAAGTCCACCGGGCACCCGTGGTACGCGGGCTTCATCAGCTTCGGAGCCGCCGTCGGTCTGACCACCGTCTGCATGATCCTGCTGCTCGGTCAGAGCCGGGTGTTCTTCGCGATGAGCCGTGACGGGCTGCTGCCGCGCTTCTTCTCCCAGGTCCACCCCAAGTACAAGACGCCGCACCGGCCGACGATCCTGCTCGGCGTGATCATCGCGATCGTCGCCGGCTTCACGAGCCTCGGTGAACTCGCCGAACTGGTCAACATCGGCACGCTGTTCGCCTTCGTCGTCGTGGCGATCAGCGTCCTCATCCTCCGCAGGACCCGCCCCGACCTGCACCGTGCCTTCCGCACGCCGTGGGTGCCCGTCATTCCGGTCCTGTCCGTCCTCGCCTCGCTGTGGCTGATGCTCAACCTGCCGGCCGAGACGTGGATCCGCTTCGGCGCCTGGATGCTCCTCGGCTTCGTCGTGTACTTCCTCTACAGCCGCACACACAGCCGCCTCGCGCAGCACGAGGGGACCCCGCCCGGCGAGGTGACCACGCCACCGAACTGCGATGCCCAGTGATCAACCGGCGGTGGCGCACCACCGGGTGACTACCGGTCGGCTCAGGACGGGCCGTGCACCGTGCGCGGCCCGGCGACGTCCGCACCCAACTCACCGACCCGGCGCCGCAGTTCGCGGTCGGCCGTGACGACGAGACGGGGTCGGTCGGGGGCCTCGGCGACGAGTTCGACGATCCGGTCGTCACCGCTTCCGGGCGCCTGGTCGACCCGTACACCGGGGACGGACTCCACACCGCGCGCCGCCCCCTCGACGACCAGGACGAGCTCCACGGGTTCGTCCTGTCCGGGCATCCCGTCCCGGGCGAGCCGGTCACGCAGTCGTTCCGCGGCGCCGCGCCGGTCGCGCCACCAGCCGTCGGGGACGGAGCCGATGACGTTGGCGGCGTCGATGATCACGAGTGTTGTCATGGTGGTGCCTCCGGGCCAGGTCCTGTCGGCCCAGGCCCCATGCGTCATGGGGCGGTCGAGGCCGCCGGTCACCCGGGACTGTACGGCGGAAGGGCCCCCGCCGGAGCGGGGGCCCTCTGCACACGCCTGGAGGTTACGCGGGAACCGACGCGATTCCGGGCTCCAGGAACTTCTTGCCGTTCACGCGGTCGCTGACGCCCTCGCGGTCCAGGTACGGCGTGATGCCGCCCAGGTGGAAGGGCCAGCCGGCACCCGTGATGAGGCACAGGTCGATGTCCTGGGCCTCGGCGACCACGCCCTCGTCGAGCATGAGTCCGATCTCCTGGGCGACCGTGTCCAGGACCCGCGCCCGCACCTGCTCCTCGGTCAGGACGGTGTCGCCCTGCTTCAGCAGCGCGGCGACCTCCGGGTCGAGCTCGGGCTTCCCGCTGTCGTACACGTAGAAGCCGCGCTTGCCCGCCTCCACGACCGCCTTGAGGTTCGGGGAGACCTTGAAGCGGTCCGGGAAGGCGCCGTTCAGCGTCTCGGAGACGTGCAGACCGACGGCGGGGCCCACCAGCTCCAGCAGCACCAGCGGCGACATCGGCAGACCCAGCGGCTCGACCGCCTTCTCGGCGACCTCGACCGGGGTGCCCTCGTCGATGACGTTCTGGATCTCGCCCATGAAGCGGGTGAGGATGCGGTTCACGACGAACGCGGGGGCGTCCTTCACCAGGACCGCCGTCTTCTTCAGCTTCTTGGCGACGGCGAACGCTGTAGCCAGCGAGGCGTCGTCGGTCTTCTCACCGCGGACGATCTCCAGCAGCGGCAGCACCGCGACCGGGTTGAAGAAGTGGAAGCCGACGACCCGCTCGGGGTTCTTGAGCTTCGACGCCATCTCCGACACCGACAGCGAGGAGGTGTTCGTCGCCAGGATCGCGTGCGCCGGGGCGACCGCCTCGACCTCCGCGAACACCTGCTGCTTGACGCCGATCTCCTCGAACACGGCCTCGATGACGAAGTCCGCGTCGGCGAAGCCCTCGGCCTTGTCCAGGACTCCCGTCACCAGGGCCTTCAGACGGTTCGCCCTGTCCTGGTTGATACGGCCCTTGCCGAGCAGCTTCTCGATCTCCGCGTGGACGTAGCCCACACCCTTGTCGATGCGCTCCTGGTCGATGTCGGTCAACACGACCGGCACTTCCAGGCGGCGCAGGAAGAGCAGCGCCAGCTGCGAGGCCATCAGGCCCGCGCCGACGACGCCGACCTTGGTGACCGGGCGGGCCAGGTTCTTGTCGGGCGCCCCGGCCGGACGCTTGCCACGCTTCTGCACCAGGTTGAACGCGTAGATACCGGCGCGCAGTTCGCCGCCCATGATCAGGTCGGCGAGGGCGACGTCCTCGGCGTCGTACCCCTGCTGGAGGTCGCCGTTCTTGGCGGCGGCGATGATGTCCAGCGCGCGGTACGCGGCCGGGGCCGCGCCGTGCACCTTGCTGTCGGCGATGAAGCGTCCCTTGGCGACGGCCTGGTCCCAGGCCTCACCGCGGTCGATGACCGGACGCTCGACCGCGATGTCGCCCTTGAGGACGTTCGCCGTCCAGAGAAGCGACTGCTCCAGGAAGTCGGCGCCCTCGAAGATCGCGTCGGCGATGCCGAGGTCGAAGACCTGTTGGCCCTTCAGCTGCTTGTTCTGGTTGAGGCTGTTCTCGATGATCACCGAGACGGCCTTGTCGGCGCCGATCAGGTTCGGCAGCAGGGTGCAGCCGCCCCAGCCGGGGACCAGGCCCAGGAAGACCTCGGGGAGCGAGAAGGCCGGGAGCGCCTTCGAGACGGTCCGGTAGGTGCAGTGCAGACCGACCTCGACGCCACCGCCCATCGCGGCACCGTTGTAGTACGCGAAGGTCGGGACCGCCAGCGCGGACAGGCGCTTGAAGACCTCGTGGCCGCCCTTGCCGATGGCGAGCGCGTGGTCGTGCTGCTTCAGCAGCTCGACGCCCTTGAGGTCGGCGCCGACCGCGAAGATGAACGGCTTGCCGGTGATGCCGGCGCCGACGATGTCGCCATCGGCCGCTTCCTTCTCCACCTGGTCGATCGCGGTGTTGAGGTTGGCGAGCGAGGCCGGGCCGAAGGTGGTCGGCTTGGTGTGGTCGAGGCCGTTGTCCAGCGTGATGAGCGCGAAACGCCCAGCACCGAACGGCAGGTCGAGGTGGCGTACGTGCGCGGACGTCACGACCTCGTCGGGGAACAGCTCGGCCGCACCCTTCAGAAGCTCAGCGGTGGTACTCACTTGTCCCCCTCGAAGTGCGGGTTCTCCCAGATGACCGTCGCGCCCATGCCGAAGCCGACGCACATGGTGGTCAGGCCGTAGCGGACGTGTCGCTGCTCCTCGAACTGGCGGGCCAGCTGCGTCATCAGCCGGACCCCGGAGGAGGCCAGCGGGTGACCGAAGGCGATGGCGCCGCCGTACTGGTTGACGCGCTCGTCGTCGTCCGCGATGCCGTAGTGGTCGAGGAAGGCCAGGACCTGGACGGCGAAGGCCTCGTTGATCTCGAAGAGGTTGATGTCCTCGATCGACAGCCCGGCCTTGGCGAGGGCCTTCTCCGTCGCCGGGATCGGGCCGTAGCCCATGACCTCCGGCTCGACGCCCGCGAAGGCGTAGGAGACGAGGCGCATCTTCACCGGCAGGTCGTTCTCGCGGGCGAAGTCCTCGGAGGCGATGATCGAGGCGGTGGCGCCGTCGTTCAGACCGGCCGCGTTACCGGCCGTGACCCGGCCGTGGACGCGGAACGGCGTCTTGAGGTTCGCCAGGTTCTCCAGGGTGGTGCCCGGACGCATCGGCTCGTCGGCGGTGACCAGGCCCCAGCCGGTCTCACCGGCCTCAGGCGTCGTACGACGCACCGAGATCGGCACCAGGTCCTGCTGGATCCTGCCGTTGGCGTAGGCCTTGGCGGCCTTCTCCTGCGAGCGCACGGCGTACTCGTCGGCGCGCAGCTTGGTGATGTGCGGGAAGCGGTCGTGCAGGTTCTCGGCGGTCATGCCCATGAACAGCGCCGACTCGTCGACCAGCTTCTCGCTGACGAACCGTGGGTTGGGGTCCACGCCCTCGCCCATCGGGTGACGCCCCATGTGCTCGACACCGCCGGCGATGACGGCGTCGTACGCGCCGAAGGCGATGGAGCCGGCCGTGGTCGTCACGGCGGTCAGCGCGCCCGCGCACATCCGGTCGATCGAGAAGCCGGGCACGGACTGCGGCAGGCCGGCGAGGATGCCCGCCGTACGGCCGATGGTCAGACCCTGGTCACCGATCTGCGTGGTCGCGGCGATGGCGACATCGTCGACCTTCTCCGGGGCGAGACCGGGGTTGCGGCGCAGCAGCTCCCGGATCGCCTTCACGACGAGGTCGTCGGCACGGGTCTCGTGGTAGATGCCCTTCGGGCCCGCCTTGCCGAACGGGGTACGGACGCCGTCCACGAAGACGACGTCCCTGACGGTACGAGGCACGATGGCTCTCCTCCAGGGTGCGGGGTGGCACTGCTGCGACGCGCGAGCGCTGAGCGCGCGCTCAGGACCCATGCTACTTGTGGGTAACCATGCTGCCCAGTCCAGTGTCCCGGAGCGGCGAAGGTCACATGACTTTTTTGTACTCCGCTCAGGCGGCCGCGCTCTTTCAGGGGCCGCAGATGACCCGGAGCCGTGCAACCTCACCGAGGCGGCGCCGTCGAGCCACGTGGTGTCAGCACAGGCGTCGGAACGGGATGCGACCCCGCCCCCTCACCCTCGTCACCCTTACCCGTGATCACCTCGAACAACGTCCGCGCCACCTCCGCCCCGAACCCGTGCACGTCATGACTCATCGCGGACAACGTCGGACGCGTCAGCCGGCACAGCTGGGAGTCGTCCCAGGCCAGCAGCGAAACATCGTCCGGCACCGACAGCCCCATCTCCGCAGCCACCGACAACCCGGCCACCGCCATGATGTCGTTGTCGTACACGATCGCCGTGGGCCGGTCCCCGCCGGAGGCACTGAGCAGCGACCGCGTCGCCCGCGCCCCCGCCTCCCCCGAGAAGTCGGTCGACACCTGCCACGCCCCGGCCAGCGCCAGCGCCCTCGCGGCCTCGTCGAACGCGGCCGTACGGAGGGAGGTGTGCCCGAACGCCGCCGCACCCCCCACCCGCGCGATCCGCCGGTGCCCGAGCGCCGCCAGGTACCGTACGGCCTCCGTCACGGCGGTGGTGTCGTCGGTCCACACGGAGGTGAGGCCGCCGGTCAGGGAGGGGTGCCCGACCGCGACCACCGGCATCCCGAGCCGTCGCACCGCCGCCACCCGCGGATCATCCGCGCGGAAGTCGACGAGGATCGATCCGCTGACCTGCTTCCCCCGCCACCACGCGTCCTGGAGCCCCACCTCCTCCTCCAGGTTCCGCACCAGACGCAGGAGCAGCGAGCAGGACCGCTCGGTCAGCACGCTCTCCACTCCGGCGATGAACTCCATGTAGAACGGTTCGAGGCCCAGCAGTTTCGCCGGACGGCAGATCGCCAGCCCCACGACGTCCACCCGCCGGCCGGCCAGCGACCGGGCGGTCAGGTTCGGCGCCCAGCCCAGCTCGCGGGCCGCCGTGAAGATACGGTCCCGGGTGGCCTCGGACAGCCCCGGCTTGTGATTGAAGGCGAGTGACACCGCTCCCTTGGACACCCCGGCCCGCGCGGCGACCTCCCTTATCGTGACCCGGGGTGCCGGAGGCGTCGGCGGTGTCGGCGGTGTTGTCATCGGGTCGGCTCCACGCAGTACAGGGCGGACCGGACGGCGTCCGCACCGGAGCCGTCGTCCGGAGCCTGCCAGCCGCGTACGCCCATGGTGACCCGTTCGCCGGGCAGCAGGGTGACCAGCCCGGTGTCGGTCCGTGCCGCGGGGGCCAGGCGGTCGGCCTGGAGCAGCAGATCCCGGACGAGCGTGCGGGCCGTCACGGTCACCGTGCCCGGTGCCGTGGTGACGTCGAACTCCGGCCGGGGGTAGGGGACTTCGCGGTCCGGTACGGGGAAGTGCAGGGCGCGCAGCCTGTCTGTGTCTGTGTCTGTGTCGGGGTCGGCGTCTGCGACCAGGAATTCCTTCGGGCCTGTGGGCACCAGCTCGCGCGGCACGCGGACGTCGGCGACCGTCCGTGCGGCGGCCGTAAGAGCCACGTCCACCGTGCCCACCACCACACCGTCCACGGACATCCGCCGCAGCCGGAGCGAGCACGACCAGTCCTCGCCCGCCTGGTTCACGGCGGCCAGCACCAGCTCGCCGTCCCGTGGCTGAAGTGTGAGCAGCCGGTCCGCGTACACCCTGCGCAGCTCGTGGTAGAGCGGCTTGGGCCGTCCGTCGCCGTCGATCGCGGCCCAGGAGGTCACTGGCCAGCAGTCGTTGAGCTGCCACACGACCGTGCCCGCGCAGACGGGCCAGTGCGACCGCCAGTGCTCGATCCCGGCGGCGACGGCCCGGGCCTGGTTGACCTGCATGAGGTAGTGCCAGCGGTCGAAGTCCCCTTCGGGGACCGGGAAATGGCGGGCGAGCCCCCGCTCCAGCTTGCCGTTGCCGTCGTCCGCCTTCTGGTGGTGCAGCATGCCGGGGGAGTCCGGAGCGAGCTCCTCGCCGGGCAGGGCACGCCGTAGCGTCGTGTACGCGGGCGGTGCCTGCCAGCCGAACTCGGCCACGAAACGCGGGACATGGAGCCGGTAGTCCGCGTAGTCGTCCCGGTTCCACACGTCCCACGAGTGGTGCGTGCCGTGCGCCGGGTCGTTCGGGTGGTGGTCCCAGGACCCGGACCAGGGGCTGCCCGCCGTGTAGGGCCGGGCCGGGTCCAGCTCGGCGACGACACGCGGCAGTACGCCCAGGTAGTACCCCTCGCCCCAGGACTCCCCGGCGAGCCGCTCCTCCCAGCCCCAGTCCCTGAAGCCCCACAGGTTCTCGTTGTTGCCGTTCCACAGCACCAGCGACGGGTGCGGCATCAGCCGTACGACGTTCTCGCGCGCCTCGGCCTCCACCTCGCCCCGCAGCGGCTGCTCCTCGGGGTAGGCCGCACACGCGAACGGGAAGTCCTGCCAGACGAGCAGCCCCAGTTCGTCGCACGCGTCGTAGAAGTCCTCGCTCTCGTAGATGCCGCCGCCCCACACCCGGACGAGGTCCACGCCCGCCCCGGCCGCCTGGGCCAGCCGCTCGCGGTAGCGCTCGCGGGTGATCCGGGACGGGAACACGTCGTCCGGGATCCAGTTGACCCCGCGTGCGAACAGCCGTGTCCCGTTGACGACGAGGGTGAAGCCGGTGCCGTGCTCGTCCGTGCTCCGGTCCAGCTCCACGCTCCGGAAGCCGATGCGGCGCCGCCACACGTCGAGCGGCGTGCCGTCGTGGGCGAGGGTCAACTCGACGTCGTACAGCGGTTGTTCCCCGTATCCCCGGGGCCACCACAGCGCTGCGTCCGGCACCTCGAGCCGTACGGTCCCGCTGGTCCCGTCGACCGCCGCGCTCACCTGTACGGCACCGATCCGGGCCTGAAGTGTGAGGTCCGCCTCGACGCGGGTGCGTTCGACGTCGACGGCCAACTCGACGCGCCCCACGCCGTCTTCGACGGTCACCAGCGGGCGCACCCGCGCGATCCGGGCCGTCGACCAGTGCTCCAGGCGCACCGGCCGCCAGATCCCGGCCGTGACGAGGGTGGGCCCCCAGTCCCAGCCGAAGGAGCAGGCCATCTTGCGGAGGAACGGGAAGGGCTCCGGATAGGCGTTCGGCCGGTCACCGAGCCGGTCCCGCACCGCCTCGGCCTCCGTGTACGCGGAGGCGAAGCGCACCGCCAGCCGGCCGCTCATACCGGTCACGTCGAAGCGGTACGAGCGGTGCATGTTCCGTACCCGGCCCAGGAGCCGGCCGTCCAGGACGATCTCGGCGGCCGTGTCGAGGCCCTCGAAGACGAGATCGGTCTGCTCGTGCCCGGAGGAGCCGAACGAGCCCGAAGCGGCCGGCAGTTCCGTCTCGTACACCCACTCCCTTCGCCCCACCCACGCCACCTCGGTCTCGTTCCGGCCGAGGAAAGGGTCCGGGATCGCGCCCGCCGCCATCAGGTCGGTGTGCACACAGCCCGGTACGGCGACGGGCAGCGCGCGGCCGTCGTACCGCAGGCTCCATCCCTCGGTGAGCGGTGTCGCGTCCAGCATGCGCACTCCCTAAACCGGTCCAGTCAAGCGTCCGAGAACACTGCCCGAAATGTTTCGGAACCCTTGGCGAAATAGGGACTTTACCGGTTCAGTACGGGCTGTCAGAGTGCCGAACCAGCCAACCCATTCGTGCTCATCCGTCCCCGAACGGAGCTGGTGCACATGAACCGTCGCAGGAGTCTCATCGGAACGCTGCTGGCCGCCGCGCTCATGGCCGCGGGCTGCACCGGCAGCGGCGGCACGTCGAAGGGCGCGGACGCCAAGGCACCTGACGACCCGTCGAAGGTGTCCGGAACCATCAAGGTCCTCACCCACCGGACCGACATCGTGCAGGACGGCACGATGGAGAAGTACGCCGATGAATTCAACAAGACCTATCCGAAGGTCAAGGTGGAGTTCGAGGCCATCACCGGCTACGAGGCCGAGGTCAAGATCCGTATGAACACGGAGAACTACGGCGACGTCCTCATGATCCCGGCCGTCATCAAGAAGAACGACTACCCCAAGTTCTTCGCATCGCTGGGTACCGAGGCCGAGCGCGGCGAGAAGTACCGCTTCACCGACTTCACCGCGGTCGACGGCAAGGTCTACGGGCAGACCACCAACGGCGTGATGCCCGGCTTCGTCTACAACAAGAAGGTCTGGCGGGAGGCCGGGGTCACCGACTGGCCCACCACTCCGGCCGAGTTCCTCACCGCGCTGAAGGCCATCAAGTCGAAGACGGACGCGGTCCCGTACTACACGAACTTCAAGGACATGTGGCCGCTGACCTCGTGGACGTATGTCAACGGCTCGGTGCACTGCGACACGCAGGCCACCACCAAGCTGACCGAGGGCGACCCCTGGGCCGAGCGCGCCGACCTCCGCGTCGGTGACCGGCTCCTGTACGACATCGTGAACCAGGGCCTGATCGAGAAGGACCCGGCGACGACCAACTGGGAGGCGTCCAAGCCCCGGCTCGCGAAGGGCGAGATCGGCACGATGTGGCTCGGCACATGGGCGATCATCCAGTTCCGGCAGGCCTCCGAGAAGGCCGGCGCCGACCCCGACGACATCGGGTTCATGCCCTTCCCCGCCCAGGTGGACGGAGGGTTCTGCGCGACCGCCGCCCCCGACTACAACCAGGCGGTGAACGTCCACTCCCAGCACAAGGAGGCCGCCCGCGCCTGGATCGACTGGTTCACGGAGAAGTCCACGTACGTGGCCGACAACCTGGCCATGTCCCCGCTCAAGGACGCTCCGCTGCCCGACGTGCTGAAGGCGTACGAGGACGCCGGTGTGAAGGTCATCGAGGTCGACGACAGCGAGGGCGCACTGGTCAAGGAGATCGACAACACCTCGGAGGTCGGCATCTACGCGCCCGACTACCGCCAGGACCTGGTCGACCTCGCCCGCGGCGCGAAGGACGGCGACGTCGACGACTTCCTCGCCGATCTCGGCAAGCGGTGGACCGAAGCGGAAGAGTCCCTGGGGTCCTGATGACGCACACCACGGAGACGGAGAAGGCGGCGCGGCCGAAGGCCGCCGCGCCACCACCGGCGGCAGGGACGTCCCGTCCTCCGCGGAAGGTACGGGTGTGGCGGCGAGTGACCCCCTGGCTCTTCCTGGCCGTGCCGCTCGCGCTGTTGGTCACCTTCACCTACGCGCCGGTCGCCAACATGGTGGCGTACAGCTTCACCGACTGGGACGGCGTCAGCCCCGAACTGCACTACACCGGCGTCGAGAACTACGTCGACATCTTCACCAGAGCGGATCTCTTCCAGGTCTTGCTGGTCAGCGGCTACTACCTCGCCGCCTCGGCGGTCCAGATCGGCCTCGCGCTCTATTTCGCCACGATCCTCAGCTTCAACGTCCGCTTCCGGAACTTCTTCAAGGGTGTGCTCTTCTTCCCGTACCTGATCAACGGGGTGGCGATCGGCTTCGTCTTCCTCTACTTCTTCCAGGACGGCGGCACACTGGACTCGGTGCTGAGTCTGTTCGGCCACGACCCGGACCGCGCCTGGCTGTCCACGTCGACGTCGGCGAACATCTCGCTCGCGGGCGTGTCGGTCTGGCGCTACATGGGCCTGAACTTCGTGCTGTTCCTGGGCGCGATCCAGTCGATTCCCGGCGAGTTGTACGAGGCCGCCGAGCTGGACGGCGCCAACCGCCGGCAGCAGTTTCGGTACATCATCGCGCCCGGCATCCGCCCGGTGATCGGCCTGACCGTCATCCTCTCGATCTCCGGCTCGCTGGCGGTCTTCGAGATCCCGTACATCATGACCGGCGGGGCGACCGGCACCGAGACCTTCGTGATCCAGACGGTGAAGCTGGCCTTCCAGTTCAACAAGACGGGGCTGGCGTCGGCCGCCGCGGTCGTCCTGTTGCTGATCATCCTGGCGGTGACCTGGGTGCAGCGCCGACTGGTCCCCGACGACAAGGTGGATCTCGTATGACGCTCATGGCCCCGACGCCCGCGGTCCGCAGGGGAGTCGCCCGAACGTTCACGTATCTGTCGCTGGTCGTGGCGAGCGTGGTGGTACTGCTGCCGCTGGCAGTCGTCTTCCTGACGTCGCTGAAGACCTCTCAGGAGATGGCGGACGACAGCGGCGCGCTCAGCCTGCCCGGCGACCTGCTGAACCTGGACAACTACGTGACGGCGTTCCAGGACGGCAGGATGCTCATGGCCATCGGCAACACGGCCTTCATCCTGCTCTTCGCCATCACGGGCACGGTGATCATCGGCTCGATGGCGGCGTACGCGATCGACCGCTTCACCTTCCGTTTCCGTAAGCTCGTCGTCGCGCTGTTCCTGTTCGCGACCCTGGTCCCCGGTGTGACCACCCAGGTGGCGACCTTCCAGATCGTCAACAGCTTCGGCATGTTCGACAGCCGCTGGGCACCGATCATGCTCTACACGGGCACCGACATCGTGTCGATCTACATCTTCCTGCAGTTCGTACGGTCGATCCCGATCTCACTCGACGAGTCGGCCCGCCTGGACGGCGCCAACGCCTTCACCATCTACCGGAAGATCATCTTCCCGCTGCTGAAGCCCGCGATCGCCACGGTGGTGATCGTGAAGGGGATCGCCGTATACAACGATTTCTACATCCCCTTCCTCTATATGCCGTCCAAAGATCTTGGCGTGATTTCGACGTCCCTGTTCCGCTTCAAGGGCCCCTTCGACGCGCACTGGGAGGTCATCTCGGCCGGAGCGGTCCTCGTGATCCTGCCGACGCTGATCGTGTTCCTGTTCCTGCAGCGGTACATCTACAACGGGTTCATGAGGGGGGCGACGAGGTAGGGGGCCGTGCCCCGCAGGGGGCGTAGCCCCCCAGGGGCGCGGGGCTGTGTCGATGTGCGGCTGCGCCGCGTGGGCGCGAGCAACCACAGACGACCCGCAGCCGCCGTACGAAGGCACGCCCCGCGGTGCCTAGGGCCGAAAAACGGCCCTAGGCACCCTTCGCCTCTGACAACGCGCTCACCAGTACGGGCGTCACCTGCTCAACCTGCCAGGGCCGCGCTCCGTACCCGGCAAGCGCGGCCGCAACCGACTCGGCACCCACAGAGCCCGGCGGCTCCCAGCACACTCTCCGCACGGTGTCCGGAGTGATCAGGTTCTCCTGCGGCATGTTGAGCTGCTCGGCCAGCGCCGAGACCGCGGCGCGCGCCGCGGACAGCCGCGCCGCGGCCGCCGGGTCCTTGTCGGCCCAGGCACGCGGCGGCGGAGGCCCGGTCACCGGCTGCCCCGGCTGCGGCAGCCGGGCATCCGGCAGAGCCTTCGCACGATCGACCGCGGCCTGCCACTGCTCCAGCTGGCGTCGGCCCATCCGGTGCCCGAAGCCGTTGAGCGAGGCGAGCGCCTGCACGTTGGCCGGCAGGCCCAGCGCGGCCTCGACGATGGCCGCGTCACTGAGCACCTTGCCGGGCGAGACGTCCCGGCGCTGCGCGATGAGGTCGCGGGACTCCCACAGCTCCCGTACGACGGCCATCTGGCGTCGCCGCCGCACCTTGTGCATCCCGGACGTACGGCGCCAGGGGTCCTTGCGGGGCTCCGCCGGCGGCGCGGACGCGATCGCGTCGAACTCCTGCCGGGCCCACTCCAGCTTCCCCTGCCGGTCGAGCTCCTTCTCCAGCGCGTCCCGCAGGTCGACCAGGAGCTCGACGTCGAGCGCCGCGTACCGCAGCCATGGCTCGGGGAGCGGGCGCGTGGACCAGTCGACGGCGGAGTGTCCCTTCTCCAGGACGTAGCCGAGGACACCCTCGACCATCGCGCCGAGGCCGACCCGGGGGAAGCCGGCGAGGCGCCCGGCGAGTTCGGTGTCGAAGATCCGCGTGGGAACCATGCCTATCTCACGGAGGCAGGGCAGGTCCTGGGTGGCCGCGTGCAGCACCCACTCCACGCCGGAGATCGCCTCGCCGAGGCCCGACAGATCGGGGCAGGCGACGGGATCGACCAGCGCGGTGCCCGCGCCCTCACGGCGCAGCTGGACGAGATAGGCGCGCTGGCCGTACCGGTACCCGGACGCGCGTTCGGCGTCCACGGCGACGGGACCGGAGCCGGCGGCGAACGCGGCGATCGTCCTGGCGAGCGAGGTATCGTCGGCGATCACGGATGGAATGCCGTCCCGAGGCTCCAGCAAAGGAATCGGCGCCCCCGTCGCAGAAGATCCGCCGTCGTCCGGAGGGGCGCCTCCGGTGGTTCGCAGTGAGCTGTCTGCTGCGGTCTTTTGGGCGTCGGTCACCTGTCAAGGGTATCTGTGTATGCACAACGCCCGCCGACGGAACGTTCCGTCGGCGGGCGTTCGATGGTCGTAATCCAGTCACATGGCACACGCGCCACATGTGTGTCAGTGAATGCGTCCGGTGCGCGGTCCGTCGCACCTGGTACACGGGACCGATCGGTATCCCGTGTCCGGGACCGGCGCGGGGCCGTCGGTCCCGGACACGGGGTACCGATCGTCGGTCACCGTCCCGTGGTCAGTGGATGATCCCGGTGCGCAGGGCCACCGCCACCATCCCGGCGCGGTCGCCCGTGCCGAGCTTGCGTGCGATGCGGGCGAGGTGGCTCTTGACGGTGAGTGCCGAGAGGCCCATCGAGACGCCGATGGCCTTGTTGGACTGGCCTTCGGCGACCAGGCGCAGCACTTCGACCTCACGGCCCGACAGCTCGCGGTAGCCACCCGGGTGACTCGGGGCACCCGGGGGGCGGCGGTGCATACGGGCCGCCGCGGAGCCGATGGGGGCGGCTCCGGGGCGGGTGGGGAGGCCGATGTTCGTCCGCGTACCGGTGACGACGTAGCCCTTCACACCGCCGGCCAGGGCGTTGCGGACGGCGCCGATGTCGTCGGCGGCGGAGAGGGCGAGGCCGTTGGGCCAGCCCGCGGCGCGGGTTTCGGACAGGAGGGTGAGGCCGGAGCCGTCCGGCAGGTGGACGTCGGCGACGCAGATGTCTCGGGGGTTGCCGACGCGGGGACGGGCCTCCGCGATGGACGAGGCCTCGATGACATCGCGGACACCGAGCGCCCAGAGGTGACGGGTGACGGTGGAGCGGACGCGGGGGTCGGCCACGACCACCATCGCGGTGGGTTTGTTCGGGCGGTAGGCGACCAGGCTTGCGGGCTGCTCTAGGAGAACGGACACCAGGCCTCCTGGGGTGCGGGACGGGGCCGGCTCGTGGGGGTGAAGCCGGGACGAACCGTGCTTTCAAGGTCACACACGTCTTCGGCACCCGACGCGTGCTCCTTTAGGGAATGATCACGATTTGGTGAGTAACAATCCGTACAATTCGGACACGCCTTCGATCATTCGAAGATCGAACGGGTTCGCTCTGCGTCGATACCGGTCCGAAAGTGGCCGTATCGACAAAGAGGTAGCGGCGAAAGGGTGATGTGCGGAGCAGGGATGCATGATCACGCCGAAAGCGCCGTGGAAGATGCCGAGGGAGCCTCAGGTGAACGAGGAAGCTCCCGCTGAACGGGGCCCTGCTGAGCCGAGGGCGCCCGGTGGACGAGGCCCTGGTCGCCGAGGGCGGGCGCCCCCGGCGACCGTGTGCGATCTCCGGATGGTGCGGCGGGCCTAGCGAGGCTGCGGTCCCCGGCGCTGGGGCAGGGTGACCACGGACGCCTCGCCCGGGACCGCCGGTGGCAGGCCGGCCACCTGGGAGAGCAGGTCGCACCAGGAGGCGAGGTGGGAAGCGGTGTCGGGCACGCCCCCGAGGCCCTCACGGGGCGTCCAGGAGGCGCGGATCTCGATCTGGCAGGCGGCGGGGCGGGCACTGAGGCCGCCGAAGTAGTGGGAGCTCGCCCGTGTGACGGTGCCGCTCGGTTCGCCGTACGACAGACCGCGGGCCTGGAGCGCCCCCGTCAGCCACGACCAGCACACGTCGGGCAGCAGCGGGTCGGCGGCCATCTCCGGCTCCAACTCGGCGCGGATCAGGGTGACCAGACGGAACGAGCCCTGCCAGGCCTCGTGTCCCGCCGGGTCGTGGAGGAGGATGAGGCGACCGTCGGCCAGGTCCTCGTCGCCGTCGAGGACCGCCGCCTCCAGGGCGTACGCGTACGGGGCGAGCCGCTGCGGCGCGCGCGTGGGCTCGATCTCGATCTCCGGCCGCGGTGTCGCGGCCCCCAGCGCGTCGACGGCCGTGCGGAAGGGCAGCGGAGCCGTCTCCGTCTCCATCGCTTCCCGGTCCCCCTCCGTCGCGTCGTCCATTCCGCCAGCGCCGTCCGACAGTCGTCCCTGAGCCGCAGCCATGCGGGGAAGATTAAGGGGAACGGAGCCCGAGCGCAGGGAGAGACACCCGTGCACCGGGTCACGGTCGCATCGCGCTGAGCGAAAGGGGCGCCCCGTTTCAGGCCTTCGCACGCCTCCGCGCGTCCCCTTCGGCTACCTCGCGGGGTCCCGGAGACGGCCCTACCCGGCGTCGGGGGCGGCGCGGGGCGTGCGAGACTTTCCGTCGTGAGTGCCAACGCCGGCCCCTCGGGCCACCAGCCGACCGCTACGACCGCCCAGCGTGACGCGGTCCAGGATTCAGCCTTCCTCAAGGCGTGCAGGCGCGAGCCCGTGCCGCACACGCCGGTGTGGTTCATGCGGCAGGCCGGCCGGTCCCTCCCCGAGTACCGGAAGGTGCGCGAGGGCATCCCGATGCTGGAGTCCTGCATGCGCCCGGAGCTGGTCACGGAGATCACGCTCCAGCCGGTGCGGCGGCACAACGTGGACGCGGCGATCTACTTCAGCGACATCGTGGTCCCGCTCAAGGCCATCGGCATCGCCCTCGACATCAAGCCCGGCGTCGGCCCGGTCGTGGAGAACCCGATCCGCACCCGCGCCGACCTCGCCCAGCTGCGCGATCTGACCCCGGAGGACGTCCACTACGTCACCGAGGCCATCGGGCTGCTCACCGCCGAACTCGGTGAGACCCCGCTCATCGGTTTCGCGGGCGCGCCCTTCACCCTCGCGAGCTACCTCGTCGAAGGCGGCCCGTCCCGCACGTACGAGAACGCCAAGGCGATCATGTACGGGGACCCGCAGCTGTGGGCCGACCTGCTCGACCGGCTCGCCGAGATCACCTCGACCTTCCTGAAGGTGCAGATCGAGGCGGGCGCCAGCGCCGTCCAGCTCTTCGACTCGTGGGCGGGCGCCCTCGCACCCGCCGACTACCGACGCTCGGTCATGCCCGCGTCCGCCAAGGTCTTCGAGGCGGTCGCGTCGTACGGTGTGCCGCGCATCCACTTCGGTGTCGGCACCGGCGAGTTGCTCGGCCTCATGGGCGAGGCCGGCGCGGACGTCGTCGGCGTCGACTGGCGCGTCCCGCTCGACGAGGCGGCCCGCCGCGTCGGCCCCGGCAAGGCGCTCCAGGGCAACCTCGACCCCACGGTCCTCTTCGCCACCCGGGAGGCGGTGGAGACCAAGACCCGCGAGGTACTCGACGCGGCTGCCGGTCTTGAGGGCCACATCTTCAACCTGGGCCACGGCGTCATGCCCTCCACGGACCCCGACGCCCTGACCCGGCTCGTCGACTACGTCCACACGCGGTCCGCGCGCTAGGGCGTGTTTCGAAAGTCCCGTCGTCCGCCCGAAGGGCGGGCCCCGCGGCGGCGATGGGGGTCCCCCCGCGCGAGCGAAGCCGAGCGTGGGGGAGCGTGCGATCGCAAGGCGCCGGAGCGCCCTAATAGCGGAGCTATTCGGGCGTTTCGGCCAACGCCGCGAGCGTGCGTGCCAGGCGTCGCGGGGCAGGCGGGACTTTCGAAACACGCCCTAGTCTTCTGAGTCGGGAATTCTGTTCAGATGTATAGGGTTACGGGGTGGCGCGTACTGGGCGGCCGAAGGCCGAGTTGATTCTGTCGGATGAGGAACGGGCTGCGCTGGAGGGCTGGGTTCGGC